>PLPK01000012.1 GCA_003159795.1 Acidimicrobiaceae bacterium
CGACCCCAGGCGGTACAGGAGAGGCGACACTACGTGTAGTTGGCGTGTTGTGCGTCAGAATTAGTTGGACACGGATAAGTCATAGCTAATCGACGAGGAAGAACATGGGCAGGAAGCCGTTTCGAACCACGGATGAGAAGTTCGCAATCGTGATGAGCGTCATGCGCGGTGAGATGAGCCAGGTGGAGGCGGGACGACGGCTCGAACTGTCGCAGACCACGATCTCGAAGTGGCTCAAGCAGTTCACAGAAGGCGGCCGGGAAGCGCTCGCAAGAGGCGATACTCGGGCGGCGCCGGGCTCGAGGAAGGAGACCGAGCTCGAGAGCCAGGTCGAAGAACTCACCACCGCCTTGGGCGAGGCCTACGTCGAATTGCGGACTTGGCGAAAAGGGGGGGTGCCCTCCCGCCTTATGCGGACCTCGAACTGATCCGCAGCGAAGGCGGGATGACGGTCGCTCGCTTCTGCGAGCGCCTAGGGATACCGAGGTCGAGCTGGTACTACTGGCGCGTCGCCCACATCGAAGGGCGTGAGACGAAGCGTTGGCCGGCGCCGGGGGTCGACACAGTCGCCGAGCCGGCAGCACAAACGGCGCACAAGTACTCAGCATGGGGGCACCGCAAGATTTGGGCCATGATGCGTGCCGACGGCATCTCGGTCTCCCAGAGCTCGATATACCGGGCCCTGCGCCGCCAAGGCCTGTTGCAGCCTGCCCGCTACCACGCCGAACGCCGAGCCCTTGCCGAGGCACGCAAGAAGGCCTTCGTGTCCCCGCCGCGCCGACGCAACCGGGTCTGGCAAACCGACTTCACCCGCATTGAGATCACAAGCGGCTCCGCCTGGTGGATAGCTCCGGTCACCGACTACTACGCCAAAGTGTGCCTTGCGGCCATGGTCTCCGCGCGGATCGCGTCCAGGGACGCCATGTCGGCGATCGAGGCCGCCATCCGGAGCGCAGAAGCCTGGCTCGGCCACAGCCTCCTCGAGGACTGCACCGACGCCGAGACGGGTGAAGTCACGCCGGTCATCGTCGTGAGCGACAACGGGCCCTGCTACAAGTCCGCCGACTTCTTCCGTTTCATTGAAAGCCATCCCGAGTTCAAGCACGTCCGCACGCGTCACTACGCCCCGGAGACAAACGGCGTCGTCGAACGCTTCAACCAGTCCCTCAAGTACGAGCACCTCTATCGCCACGAGATCGCTGACGGACAAGCGCTCGCCGATGAGGTCGAGACCTACCGGGACCTCTACAACCGAGTCCGTCCCCACGAGGCGCTGGGCCTGACGCCGCCCCTCGAGACCTATCTGGCCGACCCGAGCTAAAACCTGTTTTTGGGGGTATGTGTCCAAAATTCTTGACACGGGACAGTTCTCACAAGGTTCTCACAGACGCCTACCGCTCGCCATCACCCCAAATCTCAGGGCTCCTACCAGGACATTTCTGTCGGGCTGCCGGGATTTGAACCCGGGACCTCTTGACCCCCAGTCAAGCGCGCTAACCAAACTGCGCCACAGCCCGTGCTCTTCTGCGTGACCGTTCTCCCTAGTCAGGGATGGTGGCTGGCCGGGATTCACCCTACTGCAGCCGCCGCGACCGCCTTGCTGCGAATGATGCCCCGACCATCGCCCCCGTCGGGCACACCTACCAGGTCGGCCAGTCGGCTGGGAGGACACCGGTGAAGGGATGGTTCTGGGGAACCCCCCCGAGAGCACCGAGGGACACGAGGAGCTGCGAGAAGTTCGCCCCGAACGCGGTCGAGTTCCAGCCATAGAACTCGTCGGCGTCCCTCGCCATCGTGTCGCCCGTGCCATTGTCCGCCCAGCCCGTCTCGATGCCATCGGGTCCCTCGTAGACAGTGCCGAGCACCGTGTCCGGCGTCACGGTCTCCCCCACTTGAACGAGCGGCTCGATGTCCTCGGCGGCGTAGACGACGAGCCCTGCTGCCGGGCCGTTGGTGAGGCGATAGGTGATGTACGTCCCCCCGGGCCAGCCACCGTTGGCTGTGCTGAGCACCGTTCCGTCGCCGATCGCGTAGATAGGGCCGAAGCCGCTGTAGTCGACGCCTTGGTCGATCCGCTCGGGGTAGAGGGAGGAGATCGAGCGCAGGGGATTGACGTAGCCGGAGGGTCCAGACGGTCGCGTCACAACGGGTGACGGCGTGGGCTCAGATGATGGGTTCGGCACGACGACCGCCTTCTTGGCGAAGGCGTTCTCCGCGGCCGAATCCTCAGCGGCATCGCTCGCGACGTCCGCGGCGATCGCGTGACGGAGGTCGCCCCGAAGACCCCCGAGCAGCGCCTCATCCCTCGACACCGCCGCTTCAGCCGCGGTCCGATCGGGAAGCAGCTCGACGAGCACCGCCCTGATCGCGACCTGCTCTCTCCGGAGTGTGGACTGCTCTGCCTCGACGCGGTGCTCGTCGGACTCGTAGGTGGTCACCGTGGTGACAAGCTGGTCGGTGGCGACGCGCGAGTACACCGCGGCGACGCCCGCCTGATCGTTCGGCACGTCGAGCAGCAGCGCGAATCCCCCGCCGGCATCCGCGTTCACATAGGCCTCGACAGCCATTCGACGCAGTTTCCTTCCGTCCTGCGCTTTGGCCACACGGCCAATCTTGAGCTCGCGTCCGTCGACAACCAGGCGCCGCGCAATCGCGGCCTGTCGTTCCTGAGCGTCGTCGTAACGGGTGACCACGTGCTTGGCGGCCGCGCCATCCGCCGCGATCTGCTTCTCGAGCGCGGCGATTCTGGCGCGGTCACCGCCGGGGGTCGACGCCGCGGCCTCGTGAATGCTCGCCAGCGCGCCCATGGTGGCGCCGAGCACCAGCGCGACGAACACCGCGAGAACCTGCGCCCCGGTCTGCAGACGCGCCCCACCTGGCATCAGTCGCGCCCTCACAAGACCTCGACCGTAACCAGTAGCGGGCCGGCGCGTCGAGTCCCTTCCTTTCAGCCCCCCTTTAGCCGACCCAGGGAGGCGAACGGTCGGGATGTTCACCAGCGGAAGAGGACGGCCGCGATCCGGCTTTGCTGGCGGCCGTCGGGCGGGCAAGCGGCGCGCGACCACGGGATCCCGTCGGTGGGCAAGTACGCCACTGCGGCCCGACCGGCCGGCGTGGCGCGTCGGCGGGCGCGCGAATTCCCGGGTAGCGAGAGGCCATCGCGATGTCTCGCTGCAACAGAGAGACGGAGGAACTGTGAGGTCGAGTGCTAAATTTGGGGTTCCAATCGCGTGTCCTCTGATCGCGGAATTGAGAGTTCAGCGTCAGCCGAAATGGGGCGGATGCTCGAGAGGGGCAGCTTGATGGCTGAGGCCCTACTTCAGAGGCTTGGCGAGATCACCGGATCGTGCGAGGAGCCATTCGTCCTCCTCACCCGAACGGCCGCCGCCGCGAAGGTGAATCCGGCTGCCGAGGCCCTCATCGGCTATTCCGAGTCCGAGATGCGTGGGAATGACCTCTCGCTCCTTTTCGATGCCGCGGGGTTCTCGAGGCTGCAGGCGGGATTCGAGCAGCTCCGGAATGGCAGTGGCCCGCAACGCCTCGTCTCTTACGTGCGGGCGAAGAGCGGCAACCGTTTCAGGAGCGCGCTGACGCTGTCCCCGGTGCGCGATCACGCCGGCAAGCTCGTCGGTGCCTCGCTCGCCATCCGCCGCTCTTCCCACAGGACCTCCTCGGGGGCCGACGGCGCGCGCTTCTCTGCGATGATCGACAGCCCCAGCGGAGTGGCGCGACAGCGATCAACACGCGCCGTCTTCGTCGCCTGGAATGCCGCCGCTGAGCACCTGTTCGGTTACGCCGGCTACGAGACGATCGGCAGTCGCGTCTCGATTCTCATTCCCCGCGATCAGAGACCCCGGTTCCGGAGGGAGATGGGACGCGTCCTCGCCGGCAATCAGGTCGAGAACTGCTCCTGTCTGCGTCTCAACAAGGCCGGGGAGTTGGTCGAGACGTCCTTCTCGTTGACACCGATCATCGCCAAGGGCAACCGGATCGTCGGTCTCACCGCCGTCTCCCTCGCGCCCGAACGTGCCGGCGCGCCGGAACACGACGGCGACAACGCGCGGCCACGGGTGACACTCGAGTCGAGCGCGACGGCCGCCGTCGAGGAGACGGTGACCCCGCGGCGCCGGGCGCTCGCCAAGGACGAGTTCCGGGCGACGAACAGCAACCGGACGGATTCCCACTGGCGAAAGGCCTTCGACCAGAGCCCGATCGCGACGGCGATCATCTCGACCGAACGATCGCCTATCTGGATGAACGACGCCTACGTCCGCCTGCTTGGTTACTCCTGCAAGAAGCTGCTCCGCCTGAAGCGGTTCGCCGAGGTCACCCACCCCGAGGACCTCGACCTCGACGACGAGCTCTTCGAAGAACTGCTCGCGGGGACCCGGGAGACCTTCGAACGTGAGAAGCGGTACCTGCACGCCGACGGGCACGTCGTCCCCGTCCGGCTTTTCGTCACGGGGATACACGATGAGTCCGGCGCGCTCATCTCGCTCCTCGGGCAGGCGATCGACCTTACGACGGAGAGGAAGGCCCAGGAGGAGCGTCGTCACGCGACTCGCTTCGCACACGTGCTCTTCGAACGGAGTGCCGTCGCAGCAGGGGCGATCGACGTGGACGGCACAATCGTGACGGCCAACGACGCGCTCGTCAGTCTCTCCGGCTACCCGCGCGAGCAACTGATCGGATCGCCCTTCACGAACTTCGTCAACCCCGACGATGTCCACGATCTCACGCAGCGCTTCGCCGAGTTCTACGAGGGAATCCATGACGCGGACGATTTCGAGATCCGCCTCATCCACGGCACTGGGCGATCCGTGCCCACGCGCATGTACACCCGTGCGCTGCGCGACGACTCCGAAGCACTCGTCGGCTTCGTGGGACAGATCATCGACGTCTCCGAGCAGAAGAAGGCCGAAGCGGAGCGCGAGGAGCAATCGCGTCTCCGGCAGGTTCTGCTGGAGCAGAGCCCCATCCCCGGCGGCATCCTCGATCTGCACGGCAATCTGCAGCTCGTGAACGAAGCGAGCGCCGGCCTCTTCGGCCATTCGACCGATGAGCTGATCGGAACGGCGTTCGCCGACTACCTCCACCCCGACGATCTTCGCCGCGTCGTGCGGGGCCTGTCCCGGTACCGCAAGAGAACCCAGGATGCTGACAACTTCGAGGTGCGCATCCGCCACGCCGATGGCCGCTACGTCCCGTGCATGATCTACTCCAGGGCGATGCTCGACGAGTCCGGTTCGCTCGTCGGCGTCATCGGGCAGTTCATCGACGAGTCGGAGCTTCAGCGCGCTGAGCAAGAGCGCGAGCGCAGCGCCCGTTTCGCAAGCTTGCTCTTCGAGCAGAGCCCCATCCCCACTGCGACCATCACCCCCGATGGACGCGTGCAGGTCATGAATGACGCCTACATCGAGTTGCTCGGCGTCGCGCGCGAAGAAGCGATCGGGTCGAAGTTGATCGATCACATGGACCTCGATGACGTCGCGGACTTCCGTCGTTCCTTCAGGCGGGTGATGTCCGAATCCGGGGAGAGTGCCAGCCACGAGAGACGCATGCGGCACGCCGACGGCCATTCCATCCCCGGCCGCATCTTCACCAAGCCGATCCACGACGATGCGGGAACCGTCATCGCCATCCTCGGGCAGTTCCTCGACCACTCGGAACTCGAGCGTGCCGAGCAAGGACGCAGACGCGCCGCGCGGTTCGCGGACCTGCTCTTCGAACAGGGGCCGATCGCAACCGCAACCATCGGCCTCGACGGACGGTTGCAGCTCGTGAACAACGCCCTCGTCAGATTCTCCGGGCATTCGCGCGAGGAACTGATCGGATCCCCGATCGGGAATCTCACGTTCCCCGGGGATGTCGTCGAACAGGGCCAGAACTTCTCCGACCTCGTCGGCGGGAACCAGGACAGCTATTCCAGCGAGAGACGGTTCGTCCACGCCGCCGGGCACCTCATCCCTGGCCGCATATACGCCACGCGGATCCTCGACGATGCGGGAGCCGTCATCGCCATCCTCGCGCAGTGTCTCGACCTGTCGGACGTCGCGCGCATGGAGGAGCAGCTCATCTACGTGGAACTCCACGACACGCTGACCTCACTCCCGACGCGCGCCCTCGTCGCCGACCGGCTCGGACAGGAGGTCGAGTGGGCCCGCGCCCGTCACCGTTCCGTCGGCGTGATGATCGTCAACGTCGACCGCTTCGATGCCGTGAACGAAAACTTCGGTCGCGCCCTCGGGGACCAGCTCCTCATCGAGCTCGGAGAGCGCCTCGTCGAATGCGGTCTGCACACCGACACGATCGGCCGGCTCGAAGGTGACAAGTTCATCGTCGTGCGCGGTGCCGTCGGCGATCCCTTGGAGATGGTGAGCTACGCCGACGAGATCAAGTTGGCGCTCGAGCAGCCCTTCTTGCTCGACGGCGAGGGGGAACTGGTCACGGTCAGCATCGGCATCACGATCGGCAGCCACGACGAGTCCCCCGAGCGCCTGATGAGCGACGCGGAGCTCGCGGTCGTCCAAGCCAAGGAGAGCGGCGGCGACCGCGCGGTCCTGTTCCACGAGTCTCTGCGCGACGTTGCGCTCGCCCGCGCGAGTTCCGAGGCCGGTCTGCGCCGGGCACTCGCCGAGGGCGAGTTCGTCCTCTACTACCAGCCCATCATCGACCTGCAACGCGGGCGCTTCATCGGCACCGAGGCGCTCATCCGCTGGATGGACCCCACCCGCGGTCTCGTCCCGCCGGACGAGTTCATCCCGATCGCCGAGGAGACGGGGCTCATCCTGCCGATCGGCGAATGGGTGACCGGCGAGGCGTGCCGCCAGGCGAGCGTTTGGAACCAGGAGCGGCCGGACGACCCGTGGGAGATCGCCATCAACGTCTCGCCACGCCAGGTCCAGGCGGGATCGCTCCTCAGGATCGTGACAGCGGCGCTCGACTCGTCCGGCCTCGACCCCAAGGTCCTCACGCTCGAACTCACCGAGAGCACCTTTATGGTGAACCTCGAACTCGTCCACGAGGCGCTCGACCCCCTTCGTGAGCTTGGCGTGAAGGTCGCGATCGACGACTTCGGGACCGGCTACTCCTCACTCGGGCGCATCCGGCGATTCGGGGTCGACATCTTGAAGATCGACCGCAGTTTCGTGAGTGGCCTGGAGGACGACGAGTCGGAGCAGCAGTTCGCCACGACGATCCTCGAGATGGGACGCGCCCTCGACGCGACCGTCATTGCTGAGGGCGTCGAGACGCCGGGCCAGCTCGCCTGGCTAAGAAGCGCCGGCTGCCCCTGCGCCCAGGGCTTCTTCTTCGCGAAACCACAGACCGCGGCGGACTGCTTCGCCCTGCTCACGAGGGATTAGACCGCGTCGGCCCTCGTCGCGCGGTGCCGACGCGACGGCGCGGAACCCTTCTCAGGAACCGCGTAAACGCACCCGGAGCTTCATCGGTGTCGGCCCGAGGTCGAAGCGCTCGCGCAGCGATCGCTCCACGTACCGGAGATATCCCGGCTGCAGTCGCCGGCTGGCGAAGATCGTCACGGTCGGCGGGTCGACCGCCCCCTGCACGGCGTAGAGGATCCGCGATCCGGCGGGCCCCTGCGCCGACTGGATCGCCCGCATCGCCTCGTTGAGGGCCGCCGTTGGGATCCGCCGGTGGTAGGCGTCGATCGCGCTGCGCAGCGCCGGGAGGAGCCGGTGCACCCCCCGGCCGGTGAGGGCGGAGAGCCGCAGAACCGGCGCGTAGGCGAGGAACCCGAGCCGGTCGGCGACGTCGGTGGCCACGACGAGCCGCTGCTCGGTCGAGAGCAGGTCCCACTTGTTCAGCACGAGGACGATCGGGCTTCCGGCAGCGTCGATTCGTTCGGCGAGCCGCTGGTCCTGGTGCGTCACCCCGCTGCTCGCGTCGATCACGAGGAGCGCGAGGTCGCTGCGATCGATGGCCGTCAGCGAGCGGACGAGGGAGAAGTACTCGGTGCCCTCGTCAATGCGGGACTTGCGGCGCAACCCCGCCGTGTCGATGAACCGGATCCGGCCCTCGTCGGTCTCGACGACCGTGTCGATCGCGTCCCTGGTCGTGCCCGGCACGTCGTGGACGACGACCCGCTCGTCGCCGGCGAGGCGGTTGAGAAGTGTCGACTTGCCGACGTTCGGCCGCCCGACGATCGTCACCGAGGCGACAACACCGGCCTCGTCGGAAGAAGCCGTGACTTCCTCGTCCGGGACGCGATCCGACCCGTGTCCGGCCCCGTCACCCGGGGTCTCGGCGGGGAACCGCGCCACGACAAGGTCGAGCAGGTCCCCGATACCGCGCCCGTGCAGGGCCGAAATGAGCACCGGCTCGCCGAGTCCCAGGCGCGCGAGCTCCCACGCCGCCGCCTCCTGGCCGGCGGAGTCGACCTTGTTGGCGACGACGAGCACGACGTGCCCGGTCTTGCGCACGATCTCGGCGACGTCATCGTCTTCCGCCGTGATCCCGACCGTCGCGTCGACAACGAGGAGCACCACGTCGGCCTGGTCGATCGCGCGCCGTGCTTGGCCGGTCACCAGCATGTCCAGTGCCCCGCCCCGGTTCACGACCCCGCCGGTGTCGATGACGACGAAGTCCCGGCCAGTCCACGATGTCTCGAGCTCGAGCCGGTCCCGGGTCACACCTGGCCGCTCCTCGACGATGGCGGCGCGACGTCCCACGATCCGGTTGACGAGCGTCGACTTGCCGACGTTCGGCCGTCCGGCGACGACGACGACCGGCAGCCCGCCGGCGTCACCCCTCCCCCGGGCGACAACACCGGCCCTGTCCGCCGGACCGGCCGGCTCGCGGTTCATCGCGCCTCCCGGGCCGCGCTGGCCGCCGCGCGGCGACGCGGGCGGCCCGTGAGCGCCCGGAAGAGCGAGTCCCCGTCCTCGGCGACGAACTCGACCGCGCGCGGAAGGTCCTCGGGCCGGCCGCCGTCGAGGAACCGGCCGTTCGACAGGCACACCTCGGGCGCAAGCACCCGCCTGCCGGCCGGCACACAGGCCGCGGAACGGGCAAGATCCGCGAAGGTGAGCAGCCCGGCGACGGCGATGTTCCCGCCGAAAAAGGTGTTCTCCACGGCGACCGTCTCCACGTTGCCGAATCCTGCCGCGTCGAGCACCGGCCGGAGGACCTGGTTCCCGTAGGCGCCGGTGAGGATCGTCAACGGGGCGGGTGGGGAACCGGGACCCACTCCCCCACTGTCACCGGGCGCCGCCGTGCGCGCCGCCCGGTAGCCGAGGGCGGGAGCGCCGTCGATGAAGCGGAAGAAACTGTCGGCCCCGGGGGGACGCCGGCCGGTGTCGGCACGGAAGGCCTCGGCGAAGGCGGCCACCATCCCGATTCCGTTCTCGTGCAGCGCGAAACCCTCGTAGCAGGCAGGCTCGGGGAAGGTGCGCCCGGCAAGCAGGTAGTACTCGTCGGCCGCGAAGACGAGCCGGCGCCCGAGCGTGGCGGCGAACCGCCCCTGCCACTCCTCGACACATTCGACGACAGCCGCCGCCTCGGCCCGCGTGTGGGCGCGCATCGACGGCTCGTGCGAGAAGCGGCTCACACCGAGGGGAACCACGCCGACTGTGGCGAGGCGAGAGAAACGCTCGAGGATCCCGGCCAGCGTGTCGGAAAGGACGGCGCCGTCGTTCACGCCCGGGCAGACGACGATCTGGCCGTGGACCTCGATCCCGTGGTCCAGAAGGCGCGCCAGCCAGCGCAGGCTCGTCGCCCCGCGGCGGTTGCGCAGCATTGCCGCCCGGACGGTGGGGTCGGTGGCGTGGATCGACACGTAGAGCGGGGAGAGCCGCTCGGTGACGACCCGCTCCAGGTCGAGCTCGGTGAATCGCGTCAGCGTCGTAAAGTTCCCATAGAGGAACGAGAGGCGGTAGTCGTCGTCTTTCACGTAGAGGCTGCGTCGCATCCCCCGGGGCAGCTGGTGGATGAAGCAGAAGGCGCAGTGGTTGTCGCACGTCGTCACCCGGTCGAAGATCGCCGCCGAGATGGAAATGCCGAGCGGCTCGCCGGCGTGCTTCTCAACGACCACCTCGCGGACGCCACCAGCCCAGCTGAGCTCGAGGGTGACGACGGCGTCGTCGGCGGCGAGGTGGTAGTCGATCACGTCCCGCAAGCGGTTGCCGTTGACAGACTGGATCTCGTCGCCGGCCCTGACCCCGGCCGCCTCCGCCGGAGATCCGGGCGCGACGCCCTCGACCTGCGGAAACGCCATTGTTCAAGCCTACCTGGCGGGCTCGCTAGCCTGAACGACGTGGACGTCGACCGCGTGCTGCTGGCCGAGCCGCGCGGTTTTTGTGCCGGGGTCGAGATGGCGATCAAGGCGCTCGCCTGGATGGTGCGAATCTTCGAGCCGCCCGTCTACTGCTACCACGAGATCGTCCACAACCGCCTCGTCGTCGAGGAGTTCTCCCGCCAGGGCGTCGTCTTCGTCGACGACATCGACGAGGTCCCCCCCGGCGCTCCCCTCATGCTCTCGGCGCACGGCTCGGCCCCCGAGGTCGAGGCGGCCGCCTCGGCGCACAACCGCCCGGTCGTGAACGCCGTCTGCCCCCTCGTCACCAAGGTCCACCACGAGCTGAAGGTCCGCGCCACCAAGGGCTACACCGTCGTCTACGTCGGCCACGCCGGCCACGAGGAGGCCATCGGGACGATGGCCGTCGCGCCGGAGGCCGTGCGGCTCGTCGAGACCGAGCGCGACGTCGACGACCTCGGCCCCATCGACACCCCCGTGGCGCTGCTCGCCCAGACGACGCTGCCACACGACGAGTGGTCCGGCATCGCCGCCCGGGCCAAGGAGCGCTTCCCGGAGCTGTGGATGCCGGGGCGTTCGGACCTCTGCTACGCGACGACGAACCGCCAGGCGGCACTGCGGGCGATCGCCGGGCGCTGCGACGCCGTCGTCGTCATCGGCTCCGCGAACTCGTCGAACACCGTCTCGCTCACCCACGTCGCCGCGGCGACGGGCTGTAATCGGGTGCTGCGGGTGAACGCGGCAGACGAGCTGCCCGGTGACCTCACCGGCGTCGTCGGCGTGACCGCCGGGGCGTCGGCCCCGGAGTGGCTCGTCGACGACGTCGTCCGCCGGCTGGCGCCGCGCCGCGGTGTCGAGGTCGTCGCCTCCGTCGACGAGGAGGAGTACTTCCCTCCCCCGCCGGAACTGCGCGACCTGCTCCGGGCGGTGTGGTCCGCCGCACAGGTCGCACTCGGCCGGCGGCCCGCCGGCCAGCCGCCGGCGGTCGAGGACCGCGAGGTCCCCGCGGCGCGCATGCTCACCGGGCGCGTCGCCGCCGCCGACTGACACGGCCACTAGCCTGCGCGGCGACGCCCCCGAGAACTGAAAGGCATCACCCCATGAACCCCCGAGAGATCCGCCGCCACCGGGCGACCGACGAGCTGATCGACTCCGTCGCGCTCGCCGAGTTCCAGGTCGCCCACGGGGACCCCGCCTTCGCCCAGATCGTCGTCGTCGCTGCCGCCTACCACGAGGCCGAGAACATCGGCCGGGTCTGCGACGCCCTCCCCGCCGAGCTGTGCGGCGAGCCCATCTCGTTCCTCGTCGTCATCGACGGCGAGGAGGACGGCACCGCCGAGATCGTGCGTAGGTCGGGCCACTACGCCGTCGTCGCGCCGGTGAACCGCGGCCAGGGCGCGGCCCTCCGGCTCGGCTACCGAGTCGCGCTCGAGCACGGGGCCCGCTACCTCGTGACCGCCGACGCCGACGGCCAGACCGACCCCGCGGACCTCGCCGTCGTCGTCGCGCCGGTCCTCGCCGGCGAGGCCGACCTCGTCACGGGGTCGCGCCGGCTCGGCCGCACTGAGTCGGCCGACCCGGTGCGCAACTTCGGGATCGTGTTCTTCTCGGTCGTCATCACGACGCTCACGGGGACCAAGGTGACCGATGTCGCCAACCCGATCCGGGCCATGCGGGCGGACCTCGCGGAACGTCTTACGCTCGCCGAGCCGCAGTACCAGTCGTCCGAGCTGCTCATCGGGGCGCTGATGGGCGGGGCGCGCTACGCCGAGCGTCCGGTGACGATGCTCGCGCGGGCCTCGGGCCACTCGAAAAAGGGCGGCAACCTCATCTACGGCTACCGCTTCACCCGCGTCCTACTGCGCACCTGGTGGCGCGAGAAGCGGGCCCGCCGCGCCTAGGCGGGCGCGCTGCCGCCGTTCCGGCGGAAGTCCTCCCAGGTCGCCGCGAGTCCCGAAGCCAGATCGAAGGTCGGGGCGTAGCCGAGGCTTTTCGCGTGGCTCGTGTCGACGACGACCGCCGGCATCTCGCCGGGCTTGGCGGGCACGTGCTCGGCCGGGATCTCGACCCCCGTGACCGCCCGGGTCGTCTGCCACAGCTCATTCATCGAGACCGACTTGCCCCCGCCGATCGTCAGCGTGTCGGGGGCGGGAAGCGCCAGGCCGAGCTCGATCGAGGAGACGACGTCGGTGACGTAGACGTAATCGCGCCTCTGCTCGCCGTCGCCGTAGATCTGGATCGCGCCGCCGTCCAGCGCGCCACGCATCAGCCGCGCGACGACGCTGTCCTTGGTCTGCATGCCAGCGCCGTAGACGTTGGTGAAGCGTAGGGCGACGGTCGTCATCTGGTAGCTGGCGGCGTAGGCGCAGAGCAGCATCTCGGCCGCGGCCTTCGTCGCGCCGTACGGCGTGAGGGGGCGCGGCAGCACGGTCTCGTCGATCGTGACGGCGCCCACGTTGCCAGCGACGGCGTTCGTCGAGGCGAAGACGAAGCGCCCGACGCCGAGCTCCCGGCAGCGCTCGAGGACCAGCTCCGTGGCGTCGACGTTCGTCTGGAAGACGGCGTGCGGGTCCTTGGCGGACAGCAGCACCGAGGTGATCGCCGCCAGGTGGACGACGCCGTCCGTGCCCGGGGTAATGGCGCGAGCGACGATTTCGGGATCACGCAGGTCGCCGACGACGCAGGCGGCCTCGGGCGACCTGAAGGGCTTCAGGTCGACAACGACGACCTCGTCGCCGCGGGCGCACAGACGGCTAACGACGTGGCGTCCGATGAACCCGGAACCTCCTGTCACGACGACGTGCACGGCGTCTCCTTTCGGTCGGCAACCACCGGGGGATCGGGGACGGACGCTAGCGGTCCGCGACGATGCCCGCGGCTTCGTCGCTCAGTTGCTGGATGGCACGGCGCAGCTCGTCGGTGAGGGCGTGGACCGCCGAACGCGGGATCCGGAAGCGGCCCTCGCCGGCGTGGTGCTCGACCCCTGTCATGATCGGCTCACCGACCACGCAGGCGATCCGGGCGAACCTCGGCCGGACCTTTCCCCGCGGGAGCGCCGTGTCCGTGCCGGCGAGCCCGACGGGGACGAGCGGCACCCCGGCGCGCAGCGCCAGGTAGGCCGCCCCCTCGCGGGTCTCGCCGATCGTCGGACCCGTGTTGCGGGTCCCTTCGGGGAAGATGACGAGCGGCTCGCCGGCGATGAGGATCTCAAGGGCGCGGTTGAACGCCTCCCGGTCGGTCGCCCGCCGGTTGACCGGGAAGGCGCCGAGCGTCTCGATCAGCCAGTTGAACTGGCGGTTGACGAAGATCCCGGACTTCGCGATGAACCGCATCCGCCGCCTCGTGATGCGGGCGACGATCAGGAAGTCGATGTCGGACCGGTGCAGGGGCGCGACGAGGAACGGCCCGGACCGGGGCAGGTTCTCGGCGCCGACGATCGGGCCGTGCATGAAGATGTGCCCCGCCGACACCGCGATGCCCCGGCAGACGAAGTAGAACCAGCGCACCCGGCGCGAGATCGGCCGTACCGGGCGGAGGCCCGCCTCCGGTGCGCTCCCCGCCTCGGCCCCGGCGAGGGCGGCGATCTCGTCGACGATCGACTCGATCGACCGCCCGGTCGAATCGATAACGACGGCGTCGTCGGCCGGAATGAGCGGCGAGACCTCCCGGGTCGAGTCGAGCCGGTCACGGGCTCCGATCTCCGCCGCGACCACCGCCACGTCGCGCGGGCCGGTCGGCGTGGCCTGGTCGGCAGCCCGGCGGCGGGCGCGCTCCTCCGGCGTCGCCGTCAAAAAGACCTTCACCGGCGCGTCCGGGATGACGACCGTGCCGATGTCCCGCCCCTCGAGCACTCCCGAGTGGTGCGTCGCGACCCAGGCGCGCTGGCGGGCGACAAGGGCGCGGCGCACCGCGGCCTGCGCCGAGACGGCGCCCACCGCGGCGTCGACCTCGGGCGAGCGGATCGCCTCGCTGACGTCCTCGCCGTTGACGCTCACGCGCTCGGCGACGGCGAGGTGGAGCTCGCGGGCAAGCTCGCCGAGGCGGAGCTCGTCGTCCGTCGCGATCCCGCGCTGCAGTGCACACCAGGTCACGGCGCGGTACATCGCCCCGGTGTCGAGACGCTCCACGCCGAGCCTGGCGGCGAGCGCCGCCGCGACCGAGGACTTGCCCGCGCCACCCGGCCCGTCGATCGCGATCAGCGGCACGCCAGACTCCTCAGGTCGTCGATGAATCCAGGCCACGTCACCGCCGAGGCGGCGAACCCCTCGATCCGCACCGCGCCGGACGGGCCGAGCCCCGCCACGGCGAGCGCCATCGCCACCCGATGGTCCCCGTGGGAGTGCACCGTGCCCTGCGGCGCGCACCCGCCCCGGATCACCAGGCCGTCGGGGAGCTCCTCGATCTCGACGCCGAGGGCGGCCAGCTCGGCTGCCATCGTGACGATGCGGTCGCTCTCCTTCACCCGCAGCTCGGCGGCACCGCGGATCGTCGTCACCCCTTCAGCGAAGGCCGCCGCGACGGCGAGGACGGGGAGCTCGTCGATGAGCGAGGGGATCTCGCCGCCGGCGATCGTCGTCGCCGTGAGGGGGGCATGGCGCACGATCAGGTCCCCGGTCGTCGCGTCCCGCGGGACGACCTCGATCGACGCCCCCATCCTCCGCAGCGCGTCGACGAAGCCGCAACGGCCCGGGCCGGTGTAGACGTGCTCGATGCGCACCTCGCTGCCGGCCACAAGCGTCGCCGCGACGACGATGAACGCCGCCTGCGACGGATCGCCGGGGACGTCGACCTCGAAGGGCACGAGGGCGCTGCGCCGCAGTCGCACCGCGTAGCCGGCGGCGCCGTCGTCAACTTCCATCGCCGCGCCACAGCGGCTGAGCAACTCCTCGCTGTGCCGCCGCGTCGGCACCGCCTCGCGCACGACGGTCTCCCCATCGGCGTCGAGGCCGGCGAAGAGGATCGACCCCTTCACCTGCGCGGACGGCACCGGCAGCGTGTAGTCGATCCCGGTGAGACGCCCACCGTGCACCGTGAGGGGCGCGTGGGCGCCGTCGTCAGCGCCCTCGATCGCGGCGCCCATCGCCCGCAGGGGCGCCAGGACGCGGTCCATCGGGCGGCGGCGCACCGAGGCGTCGCCGTCGAGCACGCACCGGAACGGCAAGGTCGCGCAGACCCCGGCGAGGAGCCGCACCGCGCTCCCGGAGTTGCCGAGGTCGATCGGCCTGTCCGGCTCGCGCAGGCGCTCCCGCCCGCCGACAATGCGGTCGGCGTCGAAATAGACGCCGAGCGCCCCGAGGGCCGCCCGCGTCCTGGCGACGTCGTCGCCCCGGGGCAGGCCCCGTACCCGCGACGTCCCCGACGCGAGCGCGGCACAGATGAGCGCACGATGCGCGATCGACTTGTCCCCGGGGACCCGGATGACCCCACGCAGGGGGCCCGACGCCGCGAAGCTCGCCGCCTCCGGCGTGTCGCCACTCACGCCCGGCGACCGGCCGGCGGCCCGGTGAGCCGCGTGCCGCGGGCCGGGGTGGGGAGTCCGGCAGGCATCGCGGGCCTCTCAGTTGACGAGATCGGGGCGGAGCGACGCCGCGCCTTCGAGGTAGACGTGCTGGATCTCATCCCGCGCCCGCGCGGTGTAGCAATGGACGAGGACCCGGATGCAGCGGGGCATCGCGCCCTCGACGGCCATCTCCCGGCAGCCGAACAGCGGCACATCGGCGAATCCCGCCACCGCCCGCGCCGCCGTCGCCGGGTAGGCGGAGCGGACGTCCTCGGTCGCGGAGAAGACCGCGCTCACGAGGTCGTCCGGCCGGAGCCCGTTGCGCTCGAGGATCGCGGCGACGAGCGCGCCGACGCGCTCGCGCACCTGGTCCTCGGTGTCCGCGTCGAGCGTCGTCGCGCCCCGGACCGCTCGCAGCACGACCCCCATCGGCTCCGCAGCCTACTCAGTGCCGATCCCGCCGCTCCTGCCCGCTCTGCTCGCAGCCTCGCGGAGCGCCCGCACCTCGTGCGCCGCGAGCTCCCGGCACTGCCCGGGGACGAGGCGGTCGTCGGAGATCGGTCCGAGCCGCGTCCTCACGAGACGCCTCACGGGGTGGCCCACCGCCTCGCACATCCGGCGCACCTGGTGGTAGCGGCCCTCGTGGATGACGATCCGCACGACGCCGGGCCCCCGGCGCGCGACCTTCGCCGGGGCCGTGACGACGCCCGGCTCGATCTCGACACCCTCGCGCAGCGCCCGCAGCGCCGCCGGCGGGGGGTCACCCTCCACCTCGGCGAGGTACTCCTTGTCGACGCCGTGGCTCGGGTGGGCGAGGAGCTGCGCGAGGTCGCCGTCGTTCGTGCAGATGATGAGGCCCTCGGTCGCGAAGTCCAACCGCCCGACGGCGAAGACCCGGGGCTCGGCCGGCACGAGGTCGAGGACGGTCGGGCGTCCCTCCGGGTCACGCGCCGTCGTCACCACCCCGGCGGGCTTGTTGACGAGCCAGTAGACGAGCCCGGGCAGGATCCCCACCTCGACGCCGTCCACGGCGACCCGGTCGCGCTCGGGCTCGACGCGCCGGCCAAGCCGGGCGGTCTCGCCGTTCACCGTCACCCGCCCCGCCGCGATGAGCACCTCGGCCGAGCGTCGCGAGCCGAAGCCGGTCCGGGCGAGCACCTTCTGCAGGCGGACGCCCCCAGGGGGGTCGCTCGTCACTCCACCGGGCCCGCGCGCAGCGCCTTCTCCAGGCCCTCGACGATGCCGGCGTCCGGCACGAAGCCGTCGAGCGGGGGCAGGTCGGCGAGCGAGTCGAGTCCGAGCCGCTCGAGGAACGCCGTCGTCGTCCCGAAAAGGATCGCCAGCCCCGGGCCGTCGTCACGGCCCACCGGCTCGACGTAGCCGCGCAGGGTGAGGAGGCGCAGCACCCCCTCGCAGTTCACGCCGCGGATCGCCGCCACCTGGCCGCGCGAGATCGGCTGCTTGTACGCCACGATGGCGAGCGTCTCGAGGGCGGCCGGCGAGAGGCGGTGCGGCGCGTCGTCGAGAATGAACCGCTCGACATAGCCGCGGTAGGCGGGGTGGCTCTGCAGCCGGTAGCCGCCGGCAACCCGGACGAGCTCGAACCCGCGCTCCTCCTCCTCGTAGGCGACCCGCAGCGCCGCGCAGAGCTCGTCGGTCCGCTCGACGGGCACCTCCAGGAGCTCGGCCAAGAGCCCCGCGGGCACGGGATCGGTCGCGACGATGAGAACCGCTTCAATGGCGGCGGCCTCGGCGCGCCACTCGGCCGGGAACGGGCTCACGGGGTCGGCTCCGCGGCGAGATCCTGGTCGTCGAGGTTGCCGGTCACCTCGGGGACGCGGTCGGGACCGACGGTCCAGCGCACCGTCAGGGTACCGAAGGTGGAGACCTGGTCGAGCTCGACGAGCTCCTGCTTGTAGAGCTCGAGGACGGCGAGAAAGCAGGCGACGACGTGCGCCGTCGACGGCAGGCGGGCGGTGAGCTCGCGGAACGACGCCTGGCCGCGCGTGGCGAGCTCGGAGGCCACGTCGAGGATTGTCTCCGCCACGCTCACCTCGTCGGCGAGCAAGTGGACGTCGCCGATCACCGGTGTCGGCCGCGCGGCGAGCGCCCAGCGGGCGACCTCAGCAAGCCGCGCCGCCGTCACGCCGGCGAGCAGGTCGGGAACCACCTCGACGAAGCGCTCGTCGGCCCCGGCCCGGCGGGCGACCGAGCGCGAGGCCGCCTGCTCGAGGGCGGCGAGGGTCGCCGCGGCCGAGGTGAAGGTCCGGCACTCGACGAGCCGGGCGAGCAGGTAATCCCGGGCCTCGTAGAGGGCGAGCTCCTCCTCGAGGTCGAGGTCGTCCCGGCCGGGGATGAGGCGGTGGCACTTCAGCTCGACGAGGGTCGCCGCGATGAGGAGGAACTCGGTCGAGACCTCGAGGTCGACGGCCTTGGCCCGGTTCATCTCGGCGACGAAGGCGTCGACGATCTCGGAGAGCTTGACCTCGTAGATCTCGACCTCCTGGGCCGAGATCAGCTGCAGGAGCAGGCTGAACGGCCCTTCGAACACGTCGAGATGGACTTCGTACGCCACGTCTGCACGCTACCGTCGCCGTCGCCCCGCATGGTGAACGGTCCAGCCGATCCGGTCCCGGCCACTAAGTTCTTTTCATGGCACGGATCTTCTCGGGCGTCCAGCCGTCCGGCTCGCTCCACCTCGGCAACTACATCGGCGCGTTCCGCCAGTGGGTCGAGGACCAGAAGGTGGATGACGGCATCTTCTGTGTCGTCGACCTGCACGCCCTCACCCAGGAGACCTCACCCGAGCAGTTGCGGAAGCGCACCCTCGAGACGGCGGCGGGGCTGCTGGCAGCCGGGCTCGACCCCGCAGCCTGCACGATCTTCTTGCAGAGCCACGTCGCCGAGCACGCCGAGCTCTCCTGGCTATTGGAGTGCACCGCCTCGTACGGCGAGCTGGGGCGGATGACGCAGTTCAAGGAGAAGGCCCGCGGGCAGGCCGCCGTGCGCGCCGGGCTCTTCACCTACCCCGCCCTCATGGCGGCCGACATCCTGCTCTACGACACCGACCGGGTCCCCGTCGGCGACGACCAGCGCCAGCACATCGAGCTGACCCGCGACCTGGCGATGCGTTTCAACGCCTCCTACGGCGAGACCTTCGTCGTGCCAGAGATCGAGCTGCCACGGGTCGGCGCCCGCGTGATGGACCTCCAGCACCCGGAAAACAAGATGTCCAAGAGCGCCACCTCACCGGCCGGCACGATCTCGATCGACGACCCGCCCGATGAGATCGACAGGAAGATCCGCCGCGCCGTGACCGACGCCGAGACCGAGGTCCGCTACGACCGCGAGCACAAACCCGGCGTCTCGAACCTCCTCGAGCTGCTCTGCGCCGCCACCGGGGAGTCCCCGGCCGCCGCCGCTGCCCGCTACGACAGCTACGGCGCCCTGAAGGCCGACACCGCCAGGGCGGTCATCGAACTCCTCCGCCCGGTGCGCGAGCGCTACGTCGAGATCACTCGTGACCCGGGCGCCCTCGCCACGATCCTCGGCCAAGGCGCGGACCAGGCCCGCCGGATCGCTGCCGTCACGCTCGAGCGCGCCCAGCATGCCATCGGCCTCGTCCCGCGGCACCCTCGCCGGGGAAAGGCTGACTAGATGATCACCGGCCCGATGCCGACGAGGCGTCCCCACCATTCCGTGCCGAAGTTGAACAGGCTGTCGAGCGCACCCGGGGCGAGGAACACGAGCATCAGGACGAAGACGAGCGACATCATCCGGAGCCGGTAGTACTGGGGCAGCCACTCGCGGGGCAGGAACCACTCGACGACAGAGGCGCCGTCGAGCGGCGGGATCGGGATCAGGTTGAACACGGCGATGATCACGTTCACGACCCCGAACAGGAACAGGACCTCGTCGCCGAGCGGCCACCGCGTGATGTCGCCACCCAGCGCGTTGAGGTTGACCACGGCACGGAAGGTGAACCCGGCCGCCAGGGCGAGAATGATGTTCGTCGCCGGCCCGGCGAGCCCGACGAGCACCGCCTGGTTGCGCGGGTGGCGGAGCCGGTCGACGCGGACCGGGACGGGCTTGGCCCAGCCGAACGCCGAATGCGTTGTCACGAGGAGCAGGATCGGCAGCAGCACCGTGCCGATCGGGTCGACATGGCGGATCGGGTTGAGCGTGAGCCGCCCGGCACGCTTGGCCGTGTCGTCGCCGCACCAGTAGGCGACGACGCCGTGGCTGACCTCGTGCAGGATGATCGTCGGGATCAGGACGACGAAGAACAGCAGCTCCTCGCTGTGCAGGGCGTGGTGCCGTTCCGCCTCGAAGACGATGGCGACGAGGATCGCCAGCCCGGCGAGGACCCAGGGTCCTTCGCGGTGAAAGCGCGCGACGCGTGCCTCGTGGGTCAGCGACACGCCGGGGGTGTCAGCGCCGGGCGTTCGCGCAGGCGATGCACGTGCGAACCGCCGGCTTGGCCTCAAGACGCGCGGGGGCGATCGGCTGCCCGCACTTCTCGCACTTGCCGTAGGTGCCGCCGTCGACCTTGGCGAGCGCGTGCTCGACCTCGCCGAGCGCGCTGCGCAGCTCGCCGACCAGAGCCTCGGTCTCACCGCGCTCCGCGGTGACCTGGCTCGAGTCCGCGAAGTTCGAGTCGTACGACAACCCGGTGCTCGTCTGGGTCGCGAAGCCGAGCTCGGTCAGCTGACTCTCGAGCGAGGCGCGCTCGGCCTCCAGCAGCCCGCGGTAGTCGATGGTCTGCGCCTCGTTGGTCACGGCGAACAGACTAGTTCTCGGGCGCACCGATCAGGTACTCGAAGCGCCGACGGTCCCCGGTCACGCCCTGGCACCCTCGACGGGCCGGCGGCGGGCACGGGGGTGGGCCGCGAGGTACACCCGGCGGAGGTGCTCCTGGGAGACCTTCGTGTACACCTGGGTCGTCGTGATGGAGGCGTGGCCGAGAAGTTCCTGGACGACCCGGATGTCCGCTCCGTGGTCGAGCAGGTGCGTCGCGAATGAGTGGCGCAGCACGTGCGGCGTGACCCGGTCCGCGAGCCCGACGCGGCGCGCCACCGTGTTGACAACCGTCCAGACGGCCTGCCGGCTCATCCGGCGCCCCCGCGTCGAGATGAACATCGCCTGGGCGTCACCGCGCCCTGGCGTCCGCCCCCCCGAGATGCGCGGCCTGCCGGCCGGGCCGAGCCAGGCGGCCAGAGCGCGCAGCGCGCATCGGCCGACCGGCACGATGCGCTCTTTGGAGCCCTTGCCGAGGACACGGACGACGCCGCCTGACGCGTCGAGGTCGGGGATCGACAGCCCGGCGAGCTCGGAGATGCGGATCCCGGTCGCGTAGAGGAGCTCGAGGATCGCCCGGTCCCGCAGCGCTCGGGGCTCGTCGCCGGCGACCGCGCCGAGGAGCCGCTCCACCTCGGCCTCGGTGAGGGCCTTCGGGACCCCCTCGGGGACGCGCGGGCCCTCGACCTCGCCCGTCGGGTCGGTGGGTGCCCCCCGCTCGTCGAGGCAGAAAGCGTGCAGGCCGCGGATCGCGGCGAGCGCCCGGGCCCGCGACGAGGCGGCGAGCCCGGCGTCACCGAGGGCCGCGAGGTACCCGTCGAGGACGGCGGGGGTGACATCGCGCAGCCCGATTGCTCGCCCGGCGAGGTAACGCTCGTAGGAGGTGAGGTCGCGCCGGTAGGCGATGATCGAGTTGGCGGCGCGGCCCCGCTCGACCACGAGGTACGACAGGTACTCCTCGGCATCGGCGCTCAGCGGAGCCCCGGACGCCACGGAGGTTGCGGCCTGGGCCTAGAACGTGCCGCCGCGCTGAACGCGGGCGCGCAACGCGAGCGCACAGCCGATGATCGTCTTCGCGTCGACGAGCTCACCGGACTCGACGAGGTCCCAGACGCCGGCGAGCGGCACATGCTCGAGCGTCATGAAGTGCTCCTCGATGCCCTGGGTAGCGCGCTCGACCGGCGAGAGCTCCTCGGCGAGGAAGCACGTCGTCAGCTCGTCGTTAAAGCCGGGCGAATTGTAGAAGGTGCCGATCTCCTGAAACCGCCCGGCGACCCGGCCGACTTCCTCGACGAGCTCGCGGCGGGCGCAGTCCTCGAGCGGCTCGCCGGGCACGTCGAGCTTGCCGGCGGGGATCTCGAGGATCACCCGGTTGAGGGCGCCCCGAAACTGGCGGATCATGAGGACCGACCCGTCGTCCTCCACCGGCACGATGCAGACGGCCCCGGGGTGGCGCACGATCTCACGCTCGAAGGGCCTCCCGCTGGGATCGACGAAACCGCCGGCGACGAAGCGCAGGTACGAGGTGGCGAGCACCTCGCGTTCGCCGACCTGGCGGAAACCCTGGTCAGGAGACGGCATCGAGCCCGACCTCGAAAAGGTGCGGGTTCCGCGCCTTGGCGCGTGCGACCGCCGCGCCGACGAACTCCCGGAACAGCGGGTGCGGCCGGTCCGGCCGGCTCTTGAACTCGGGGTGGGCCTGAGTCCCGACGAAGAAGGGGTGCCCGGGCAGCTCGATGAACTCGACGAGCCGACCGTCCGGTGACGTGCCCGAGAGCCGCAGCCCGCCGTCCTCGAGGCGCTGCCGGAAGCGGTTGTTCACCTCGTAGCGGTGCCGGTGCCGCTCGCTCACCGTCGTCTCGCCGTACATCGCCGCGACCTGGGAGCCCTCCTCAAGGCGGGCGACGTAGGCGCCGAGCCGCATCGTCCCGCCGAGGTCCGTGACCCCCGTCTGCTCGTCCATCAGGTCGATCACCGGGTAGGGGGTCGCGGCGTCGAACTCGCGCGAGTTCGCCCCGGCGAGCCCGAGGACGCTGCGCGCGTAGTCGACCACCATCACCTGGAGCCCGAGGCACAGGCCCAGGCACGGCAGGTCGTGCTCGCGGGCGTACTTGGCAGCGGCGATCTTGCCCTCGATCCCGCGGACGCCGAAGCCGCCGGGGATGACGATCCCGTCGAGGCCGCCGAGGGCCGCCTCGACGACCGGCCCCTCGACCGTCTCGGACTCGATCCACTCGATGTCGATCCCCACGTCGTGGAAGAAGCCCCCGTGGTGGAGCGACTCGACGACGGAGAGGTAGGCGTCGGGGAGGCCGACGTACTTGCCGATCATGCCGATCCGCACGGTCTCCGTCGCCGAGGCGACGCGCTCGACGATCGACTCCCATTTCGAAAGGTCGATCGTCCTGTCCGGCCCGTCGAGCTTCAGTGTCTCGCAGACAACGTTGTCGAAGCCCTCCTCGTGGAGAAGCAGCGGGATCTCGTAGATGGACTTCGCGTCGACCGAGGAGATGACCGCCTCGATCGGCACGTCGCACAGAAGCGAGATCTTGCGCTTCAGCCCCTCGTTCAGTTCCCGGGCCGAGCGGCAGACGATGACGTCGGGCTGGACGCCGCGGCTGCGCAGCTCGGTGACCGAGTGCTGGGTCGGCTTCGTCTTCAGTTCGCCCGAGGGCGCGAGGTACGGCACGAGCGTGAGGTGGACGTAGCAGACGTTCTCGCGCCCGACGTCGTGCCGGAACTGCCGGATCGCCTCGAGGAAGGGCACGATCTCGATGTCGCCAACCGTCCCGCCGATCTCGGTGATGACGACGTCGATCTCGTCGGTGGCGAGGCGCTTGATCCGCTCCTTGATCTCGTCGGTGATGTGCGGGATGACCTGGACGGTCCTGCCCAGGTAGTCGCCGTGGCGCTCCTTCTGGATCACCGCCGAGTAGATCTGCCCGGTCGTCGAGTTGGAGATCCGGTAGAGGGTCTCGTCGATGAACCGCTCGTAGTGCCCGAGGTCGAGGTCGGTCTCGCCGCCGTCGTCGGTCACGAAGACCTCGCCGTGCTCGAACGGGTTGAGCGTCCCTGGGTCGAAGTTGATATACGGGTCGAGCTTGCACATCGTGATTCGCAGACCACGGGACTTCAGCAGTCGACCCAGTGAGGAGGCCGCGAGTCCTTTCCCGAGGGAGCTCGACACCCCCCCGGTCACGAAAACGAACTTCGTCACGTCATCCTCCGCTATCGGCCGCGTTAACGCTACAGGTCCCGCCCGGATGCGACGCGGACCCGGCCCCGCCCCTCACCCGAACCGGCGCGCACCCACCTTTTCCAGCAATTCCGCGGCATGTTCGCGAGCGGAGTCGCTCTCGGGGTGTCCCGAGAGCATCCGCGAGAGTTCCACGACGCGCTCGTGACCAGCGACGGGGTGCACCCGGGCGATCGTGCGAGATTTCTCCTCCCGTTTCTCGACGACGAGGTGATTGTCCGCACACGCCGCGATCTGCGCGAGGTGCGTGACGACGAGCACCTGGTGGTCGGCGCCCAGCTCGGCGAGCGATGCCCCCACCGCCAGCCCCGCCTCGCCGCCGATTCCGGCGTCGACCTCGTCGAAAACGAGCGTTGGCGGCATCGACGTCAGCACGAGCCGCAGGGCGAGCATCGCCCGGGCGAGCTCGCCGCCGGAGGCGACCTTGGCAAGCGGCAGCGCCGCCTCGCCGGGGTTGGCGGCGAGCAAGAACTCGACCTCGTCACCGATCCCGTCGGGCGGCACGACGATGCCGAGGCGCGCGCGGCGCAGCCCGAGGCTGTGGAGGTGGCCCTCGACCGTCGTGGCCAGCCGCCCCGCGGCGGCACGGCGCGCGTCACCGACGAGCCTCTCGGCAGCGACGAGTGCGTCGGCGAGATGGTCCCGGTGCGCCTCGATCTCGGCGCGCCGGGCGTCGGTGTCCTCGATCGCGCGCACCCGCGCGGCGAGGCGGTCGGCGGCCGCGAGCACGTCGGCCACGTCGTCGCCGTGCTTGCGCACGAGGTTCCGCAGCAGCTGGCGCCGGACCCGGATCTCCTCGAGGCGCTCCGGGTCCTCCTCGAAGGTCTCGACGGCGCGTCGCAGCTCCGTCGAGAGGTCGGCGAGCTCTGCGACGAGCCCGCGCAGGCGCCCGGCGTAGGCGGCGAGCAGGTCTTGGTGACCGAGCGCCTCGAGCGCCACGCCCAGATCCGCCAGCGCCCCGGGCCGGGCACCGCCCTCGAGGGTCTCGTAGGCCGATGTCACCGCCTCGCGCAGCGCGGTGGCCGCCCGCAGCGTCTCCTCCTCGGTCCCTAGTCGCTCGTCCTCGTCGGCCGAGACGATCGCCGCCGCGGCGATCTCGGCGGCCTCGAAGCGCAGCAGGTCGAGCTCGCGCTGGCGTTGGCGCTCGTCGCCGCCGAGAGCCGCGAGTTCGGCCTCGCAGTCGGCGACCCCGTGGCGCAGTTCCCGCACCGGCCCAAGGTCGACCCCCGCGAATTGGTCGAGCGCCGCCCGCTGCATCGCCGGGCGAAGGAGCGACTGGTGGGCATGCTGCCCGTAGAGGTCGACGAGGTCGCGGCCGGCCTCCTCGAGCATCGTGAGCGGCGCCATCCGGCCGTCGATCGACGCGCGCGAGCGCCCGGCGCGCGGGACCGCGCGGGCGAGGATGATCTCCTCGTCGCCCTCGACGAAGCGGCCCTCGACCGTCGTCTCCTCGGCGCCGGTGCGCACGATCGAGGCGTCGGCCCGCCCGCCGACGAGCAGCTCCAGCGCCTCGACGACGAGGGTCTTGCCCGCCCCGGTCTCACCGGTGATCGCCGTCAGCCCGGGGCCGAAGACGATGTCGACGTCCTCGATCACCCCCAGCTCGCGGACCCGCAGTTCGCCGAGCACGATTCCGGTCAGCGCCCGCCGAGCCCGAATTTCGCGGCCAGGATCGAGTGGAACTGCGGGGGCCCGAACCGCACGACGTACGCCGCCGGTTCGGCGCCCGAGACCTCGACGACGTCCTCGGGGCCGACGGGGACGACCGTTCTGCCGTCGATGACGAGGACCGCGAGCGGCCCGTCCTTCGGCTCGATCCGCACGACCTCGGCGGGGTCGAGGACGAGCGAACGATCGAAGAGCATGTGCGCCGAGATCGGCGTGACGATGAGCAGGCGCAGCTGCGGCGAGACGATCGGCCCCCGCAGCGACAGGTTGTAGCCGGTCGACCCCGTCGGCGTCGCGACGACCAGACCGTCGAGGACATAGCTGAGGAACGGGTGGCCGGCGATCGCGACGTCGAGCCGGATCGTACGCCCCGGCGTCGTCTTCAGCACGCCGGCCTCGTTCAACCCGACCGCCGTGACGACGCCGCCGTCGGCCTGCCGGACGCGGACGTCGAGGACCATCCGCTCCTCGACCTCGAAGTCGCCGGCGACGAGCCGGGCGAACGCCGCCTCCATGCCCGCTGGCTCGACCTGGGCGAGGTAGCCGAGACTCCCGAGATTCACGCCGAGGACGGGGATGCCCCGCCCGATGGTGAACTGGACGGTCCGTAGCATCGTCCCGTCACCGCCGAGGCTGACGGCGAAGTCGAAGGTGTCGTCCGAGGGCACGTCGGCAGGATCCGTCTCGCCCAGGTCGACGACGGTGTAGCCGCGCGCCTCCCACCACCGCCGGGCCCGCGCCGCCAGCGCGGTCGCCTCGCTCCGAAGCGGGTGGACGGCGAGCGCGATCTGCCGCTGGGCGGGCGCCGACGGATCCTTTCCCATGGTGTCATCCTCGCGGCGGGACGCGCCGGGCGACGACGTCCTCGTCCGCGCGCACCGTAGCGCACCGCTTTCTCGCGCCCGCAATGACCTGCCGGGGCCCGTGACACGGACCCCGGTGGGTCACGACCGGTGTTCCGCTCTCAGGCGCCCTTGGCCGGGGCCTTCTTGGCCGCGGTCTTCCTCGCCGGGGCCTTCTTGGCCGCGAGATTCGCCGCGG
The DNA here is from genome assembly GCA_003159795.1 of Acidimicrobiaceae bacterium. Taxonomy (GTDB): domain Bacteria; phylum Actinomycetota; class Acidimicrobiia; order Acidimicrobiales; family Bog-793; genus Bog-793. The sequence goes on from PLPK01000012.1 coordinate 26,536, forward strand.
TCTTCTTCACCGGGGTGGCCCCGGCGGCCTTCCTGGCGGGGGCCTTCCTGGCGGGGGCCTTCGCCGCCGCCTTCTTGGCAGGGGCCTTCTTCGCGGCGGACTTGGCCGCCGCGTTCTCAGCCGGGGTCGGCCTCGCGGCACGCGCGCCGACATGGTGAGTGCGGTGCGGGCCGAAGTACTCGCCGACGAGCGCGCCCAGGCGCTCGAGAAACTCGCCAAACTCCTCGTGGCGCGTCGAGGAGAACGAGTCGAACTCCCGGTGTACCTCGGCGCGGACCAACTCGCTGAACCGGTCGACGCTCGTTCTCGAGCGCTGCCGCAGCTCGTCGAGGAACTCCTCGACTCGTTCGCGATTCTTGCCCTCGCCGTGCACCAGCTCGCCGACGATCCTCTCGAGATCGGGCCGGCTCATCTTGGAGAAGCTGACGGTCGACTCGACGTAACGCCGGACGCTGTCCTTCAGTGTTTCCTTACCGCCCCTGTCTTTTTCCATACTCCCAGCGTACCGCCTATCACTTGGATTAGGGCCGCATTCAGAACCACCTTCCGAGCAGGTCGTCGACAAGGTGGGCGAGGTCGGCCGCCTCGTGGTCCGGGGCCGGGTCGATCGGGCCGTGGTCGGCCGGGGTCACACCCGACCACACGAGCCCGAACGCCGCGTCGAGGCGTCGCGCGAACGCCCCGTCGGTCGAGATCCGGTCCCCGATCATGAGATCGACGCGCCCCAGCCGGTGGCGCACCAGCTCGGCCGCCGGCTCCTCGGGCTTACCCGCCACGACCGGGTCGGCGCGACTCGCCACGGCGACCGCCGCGAGAATCGAGCCGCCCCCTGGCAGCTCGCCGGCCGGGGTCGGATACGTCGCGTCGCTGTTCGTGCCCACGAGGCGCGCCCCGCCACACACGGCGGCCATCGCCCGCGCGAGGCGCCGGTAGTCGAACGCCGGGTCGATCCCCACGACGACGAGGTCGAACCCGGCGCTCTCCCCCGGCCCGTCGCACGCCAGGGCCACCAGGCCCCGCGCTTCGAGCGACTCGACGATCCCCGGGCCCCCGACGACGAGAGCCCGCTCACCCGGCGTGCCGAGCATCGCGGCCGCCTGCGCCGACGAGAGGACGAGCTCGGCGGTCGTGACCACACCCATCCCGCGAAGCTTCGCTACGTTGTCAGCGACTCTCGGGTACGAGTTGTTCGTGAAGTAGGCGACGCGGTGCCCCGCGGCGACGAGGCGCGCGAGCGCGTCCGCCGCGCCGGAGATCGGGTCGTCGGCGCGCCACAGAACGCCATCGAGGTCGAGAAGGATCGAAAGCGGCACCGGCACGGTCATCATCTTCTCATCGTTGCCGCGTCCACTCCGCCATCGGCCGTCGCTGATTCGCGGTCACAGAGGGGCGATGTGCTACGCAGGTGCATGCCCCGGTTCGAGGCGTTTCGCGGTCTGCGCTACCGCCCCGACGCCGCACCGCTCGATGATCTGATCGCACCGCCCTACGATGTCGTCGACGCCGAGGAGCGCAGCCGGCTCGCGGCACGCAGCCCCTACAACTCGATCCACGTCGAGCTCCCCGCCGCCGACGCGGCCCGCGGCCTCGACCGCTACCAGGCCGCCGCGGCCCTTTTTGCCGCCTGGCGGGCCGAGGGGATGCTCGTGCGCGACCCGTCCCCGTCGTTCTACGTCTACCGGATGGGATACGTCGACTCGGCCGGGCAGCCACGGGCGACAAACGGGGTCATCGGCGCCCTCGGCCTCGAGCCCTTTGGCGGCGCCGTCGTGCCGCACGAGCAGACGATGTCGGCCCCCGGCCAGGACCGTCTCGACTTGCTGCGCGCCTGCCAGGTCAACTGCTCGCCGATCTGGGGCCTCTCGCTCGCCAAGGGTTTGACCATGGCCTGCGCCGCAGCGGCCGGCGCCGCCGTCGAGCACCTCTCGGCCACCGACGACGAGGCGACGACGCACGAGATGTGGCGGATCGAGGACGAGCGGGCGATCCGCGCGATCACGGACCTCGTCGCGCCAGCGCCGGTCATCATCGCCGACGGCCACCACCGACACGAGACGGCGAGCCGCTACCGCACGGAGTGCCGGGCCCGCAACGTAACCGCCCCTGGCGGTTGCGACTTCATCATGGCCTTCGTCGCCGAGCTCTCCCCGGACCAACTCGCCCTCCACGCCATCCACCGGCTCGTGTCCGGCCTGCCGGACAACCTCGACCCGCACGACGCCCTCGCCGGGCACTTTCGGCTCGTGCCCGGACCAGACGAGCCCGAGCTCCTCGCCGCGGCGATGGCCTCGCGGGGGGCACCGGCGCTCATCACCGCGACCGGCACCTGGCTGCTCCTCCCGTCGGCCAACGTGGCTTCGGGAGAGATCGAGCCCGACTCCCGGCGTGTCGACGATGCACTCGCCGGGCTCCCCCACCACCGAATCAGCTACCAGCACGGTGCCGACCGCGTCATCGACGCCGTGCGACGCGGACATGCCCAGGCCGCCGTGCTCCTGCGGCCCGTGACCGTCGATCAGCTCGCCAGAACTGTACGGGCGGGCACGCGGATGCCCCCGAAGTCCACGTACTTCCGCCCGAAACCCCGGACCGGCTTCGTCTTCCGATCGCTCTCCAACTGCCGGGGTGAGGAGCGCGTGGTCGCCCCGAACGACGCCAGGTCCCCGAGGGGGGATCGCTGACCGCGCCGCTCGCCCGCCGGGAGACTCCTGAGCCCGTGCCGTGTCCCGCACGACCAGCCGGGGCCGGGGCCCGTCGTGCGGAACCCACTGCGAGCATCGACGACTCGACAACCTGCGGGAGCTAGTTTACTTGTGATTAGCTCCCTTTCCGATGGGAACACGCCAGGTTTGGTCGGTAGCACCCTGTGAGGATCGCGATGGCTGGACGACCTAGGTCGAGTCCCGACGGTCCAAAGTTGCCGACCTCGCGCGAGGCGATCAGGCAGCTCTGCATCGAGAATCTGCTCGAACTCCCCGGCGAGCACATCTTCTTCAAGGATCGCGAGGGTCACTTCATCCTCGTGAGCCGGGGGTTCCTCGAAGATCAGGCGCCCGGGCTATCGGCTGCGGAGGTCATCGGCAAGACGGACTTCGATTTCTTCGGCGAGCAGCACGCCCAGGCCGCCTTTGAGGACGAACAGCGCATCATCCGGACCGGCCAGCCGATGATCGGGAAGATCGAGCGCGAGACGCACCGAGACCGCGAGGACTGCTGGGTGCTGACGACCAAGTTCCCCCTCCGCAGCCGCGAGGGGGAAACCATCGGCGTCTTCGGGATTTCCCGGGATGTGACCGCCCAGGTCGTGGCCGAGCAGGCCCTCACCTTCCAGTCGCTCCATGACTCCGTGACGGGACTCGTCAATCGGATCGCACTGCGGGACCGGCTCTCCCAGGCGCTGACGGCGCTCGACCGCCGACCCGGTCGGATCGCCCTGTTGTTCATCGACCTCGACAACTACAAGGTGATCAACGACTCCTTCGGCCACGACATAGGCGACAAGGTGCTTTGCGAGGTCGGCCGGCGGCTCACCGCGGTGTCGCGCCGAGCCGACACCGTCGCCCGTCTCGGCGGGGACGAGTTCGTCATGATCTGCACGGATCTCCACGATGACGACGACCCACGCCTGGTCGGCGACCGGGTCGTCCGGGCAGTCGCTCACCCCTTCGTCGAGGGGGGCTTCGACCTCACGGTGACCGCCTCGGCAGGGATTGTCGTCACCGACGACCCGAACGCGGACCCCGGTCAGCTCCTGCGGGATGCCGACGCCGCCATGTACGGTGCCAAGGTCGCCGGCAAGAACCGCTTCGAAGTTTTCTCCCCGTCCCTCCGCTCCGAGGCTGCGGCGAGCCTCGTGCTCGAGTCCGAGCTCCGGCAGGCACTCGACGCTTCCCAGCTCTTCCTTCTCTACCAGCCGCTCTTTTCGATCGAGGACCGCACCCTGCGCGGCGTCGAGGCGCTCGTCCGCTGGCGCCACCCGACGAGGGGGGTCATCCTCCCGGACGCCTTCATCCACCTGGCCGAGGAGCGTGGTCTCATCGGCCGCATCGACAACTTCGTGCTGGACGAGGCCTGCCGTCAGCTCGCCGAGTGGCTGACCCAGGACGGCTGGCCGGACGACTTCACGATCGCGGTCAACCTCTCCGGCCGCGAGCTCGTCGATCCGGGATTCACCGAAGTTGTCGCCAAGATCCTCGCCCGCCACGACCTGGAACCGTCACGGCTCTGTCTAGAGATCGCCGAGACCACCCTCAACGGCGATGCCGGGGGCGTCGAGCAGACGCTCGCGGCGCTGTCCGCGTACGGGGTCCGGCTGGCCATCGACGACTTCGGTACCGGGTACTCAACGCTCGCCCACCTCCGGCGGCTACGCGTCGACGTCTTGAAGATCGACCGGAGCTTCATCGAACGGATCGGCCGGAGCACCCGCGACAGCGAGATAATCAACGCGATCACGATGATGTCCCACGCCCTCGGCATGCTGGTCGTCGGCGAGGGGATCGAGACGACCGGCCAGTCCGACGAGCTCGCGTCGATCGATTGTGACCAGGTCCAGGGCTTCCTCTTCGCCCGTCCGCTACCGGCTGAGGCCATCACCGAGTTCCGGGACGGCGGCACGCCGCACCCCGCCTAGGGCGCCATCACCGCTTGGCTCCACCAGTCGATCCGTGGGCTCCGCCGCACGGACCGACTGGTGGAGCATTCCGGGGCGGGTCCACCGAGAAGGGTCCACCTCTTCGCAGTGCCCGGAAAGGTACGTTGTCTTGGTCGCAGCGGTCACGGAGACCGAGTTGGCGACCGGGCCGCTGGAAGCATCATTTTTTGCCCCAGAGGCGTGCGACGCGGAACGCGGTTCCGCAGGGATCGGGTCACGCTGGTGATCGACGGCGCCTAGGGCGTCGCGATGGCCGAGGAAGGAACACGGCATGGGTTGGTTCGGTTCTGTTGATCTCGGCGGGACCAATTGCAAGTCGGCCGTGGGGGACGACTCCAACACCTTGGTCACAAAGGACGTCCTGGCGACGGGGGACGATCCGGCTGCGTTGGTCGCCGGGCTCGCGAGCTGGTTCCGCCAGCAGGGCAGGCAGCTGGACGCCGTCGGCGTGGCGTCATTCGGGCCGCTCGACGTGGCCGGCGGACGGATGGCGACGACGCCGAAGCGCGGTTGGCACGGGTTCCCGCTGCGCGATGAACTCTCGAAAGCACTGGGTGTCCCGGTGGCGCTCGACACCGATGTCAGGGCCTCGGTCCTGGCGGAGTGGTCCTGGGGGGCGGCCCGCGGTCTCGAGGATGTCCTGTATGTCACGGTCGGGACGGGTATCGGCGTCAGCGCGATCGTGGCGGGCCAGCTGATCCGCGCCGGCAGACACCCGGAGATGGGACACATGAGAATCCCCCAACAGCCAGACGATCGCTGGCAGGGATCCTGCACCTTCCACGGGAGCTGCTGGGAGGGTCTGGCGGCCGGGTCGGCGTTGGCGGCCCGCTACGGGGTCCCGGCGACGGAACTCGGGGACGATGACGCCTGGCAGCTCGAGGCGAGGTACCTCGCGCTCGGCGTCAGCAACCTGGTCTGCCTCTACCGGCCGGAGCGGATCGTCATCGGTGGTGGCGTCCTGCGCCACCCCGGGCTCCTGGAGGCCGTGCGATCGGAGGCCTCCCGACTGCTCAACCCCTCGTACTTCCCGGAGGCCGCCGATCTGGGGGAGGTGCTCGCGCCGCCGGGACTCGGACAGGATTCCGGCTTGATGGGGGGCCTGCTGCTCGCGAGGGGACTGACCGCCGGACCCGGTCCGACCGGCGCGACTTAAGGCGCGATCCCTCCCTCGGGGAGGCGTAGACCGCCCAAGCACCCGGGAGGCTGCACGCCGGGAGAGGCGGAGCCCTTCTCGGACCTGTCCTCCCGGTCAGCGGTCGCGGCACGCAGACGGCCGGTGGGATGCGGTCCGACCCCGACTGCGAAGCCGGCCGAACGTCTCCCGGTCCCCGGCGGGGACCAGGAGCCCGACCGGTCACCCGTCAGGCGACCGTCCAGGTCGTCCCGGATCGCAGCAGCGCCGCCAGGTCGCCGGTGCCCTTCTGGCGCGCGACCTCTTCGATCTGGGCCTGGAGCAGCGCCCCGTAGTGCGGCCGGCTGACCGCCCGGAACACACCGATCGGCGTCGGCTCGTACGGCCCGCGGGCGAACCGCGAGAGCATGAAGGCCATCGCCGGGTTCTCACGGGTCTCGTCATGGACGAGGAGGGCGTCCTCACCGACCTCGGCGACCTCGACGATCTCGAGCGTCCCGTCGGGCCGGACCATGACGCCGTGCTCGCCCTCGGCACCGAAGCGGATCGGCTTGCCGTGCGCGAGCGGGATGAGCATCTCGGCCCGCGAGTCCTTGCCGCTCACTCGCTCGAAGGCGCCGTCGTTGAAGACGTTGCAGTTCTGGTAGATCTCGACGAAGGCCGAGCCCTCGTGCTCGTAGGCCCGCCGGAAGACCTCCATCATGTGCTTGCGGTCGAGGTCGTGGGTCCGGGCGACGAACGACGCCTCGGCGCCGAGCGCGACCGAGAGCGGGTTGAACGGCGTGTCGAGCGAGCCGAACGGCGACGACTTCGTCACCTTGCCGACCTCCGAGGTCGGCGAGAACTGCCCCTTGGTCAGACCGTAGATCTCGTTGTTGAACATGAGGATCGTGAAGTTCACGTTGCGCCGAAGCGCGTGGATGAGATGGTTGCCACCGATCGAGAGGGCGTCACCGTCGCCCGAGATCACCCAGACGTCGAGGTCCGGGCGGGCCAGCGCGAGGCCCGTCGCGATCGCCGGCGCGCGGCCGTGGATCGAGTGCATCCCGTAGGTGTTCATGTAGTACGGGAAGCGGGCCGCGCAGCCGATGCCCGAGACGAAGACCGTGTTCTCGCGCTTGGCGCCGAGCTCGGGCAGGACGAGCTGCATCGCGGCGAGGATCGCGTAGTCCCCGCAGCCCGGGCACCACCGCGCCTCCTGGTCGCTCGCCCAGTCCTTGCGGGTCGTCGCGGTGCCGGTCACGGGTGCACCTGCGGGGCCGGGACAGCGAGCAGGTCGGCGATCGCCCGTTCGATCTCACCGATGCGGAACGGACGCCCCTTCATCCCCGTGAGCGTCACGGCGTCGACGAGGAACTCCGCGCGCACGAGTCGCGCGAGCTGGCCGAGGTTGTTCTCCGGGATGAGGACCCGGCCATAGCGGCCGAGCACCTCGGCCAAGTTCGCCGGAAACGGGTTGAGGTGCGCGAGGTGCGCCTGGGCGACACGCATCCCCCGCGCCCGGATCCGCCCGACGGCGGCGGTCGCCGCTCCGTATGTCGAGCCCCAGCCGAGGACCAGCAGCTCGGCGCCACCGGGGTCGTCGACGGTGACCGGCGGGATGTCTGCCGCGATGCCGGCGACCTTGGCCTGCCGCAGCTGCACCATCCGCTCGTGGTTCTCCGGGTCGTAGGAGATGTCGCCCGAGCCGTCGGCCTTCTCGATGCCGCCGAGCCGGTGCTCCATCCCCGCCGTGCCCGGCACCGCCCAGGGGCGGGCGAGGGTCGCGGGGTCGCGCACGTAGGGCCAGAACGACGAGCTCCCGTCGGGACCGACGTGGTTGGGAAGCTTGGCGAACTCGACGTCGATCGCCGGCAGCGCGCCCAGATCCGGCACGAGCCAGGGCTCGGAGCCGTTGGCGAGGTACCCGTCGGAGAGCAGGAACACCGGCGTGCGGTATTTGAGAGCGATCCGCACCACCTCGATCGCCGCGGCGAAACAGTCCCCGGGGGTCCGGGCGGCGACGATCGGCACCGGCGCCTCGCCGTGCCGCCCGTACATCGCGGCCAGCAGATCGGACTGCTCGGACTTCGTCGGCAGCCCCGTCGAGGGCCCGCCGCGCTGGACGTCGACGATGACGAGCGGCAGCTCGAGGGAGACGGCGAGCCCAATCGTCTCGGCCATGAGATCGATCCCCGGACCGCTCGTCGTCGTCACGCCGAGCGAGCCGCCGAACGAGGCGCCGAGTGCTGCGCCGGCCCCGGCGATCTCGTCCTCGGCCTGGAACGTGATCGTGCCGAAGTGCTTCTGCTTGGCGAGCTCGTGGAGGAGGTCCGAGGCGGGCGTGATCGGGTAGGCGCCGAGGAAGAGCCTGAGCCCCGCCAGCTGCGAAGCAGCGAGGAGCCCCCAGGCGAGTGCGGTGTTGCCGCTGATGTTCGTGTACTCACCCGGCCCGAGCACCGAGGCGGGGACCGTGTAGGACGAGTCGAACAGCTCCGCCGTCTCGCCGAAGTTGTAGCCCGCCCGGAACGCCAGCGAGTTCGCCGCGACGACGAGAGGCTTTCCCCCGTAGCGCGAGGAGATCCACNNGCTCGGCGTCGCGGGGCTTGGCACCGATCGGCTCGCACGCCTTCAGCGTGAGCGAGGTCATCGGGATCTCGTAGACCCGGAGGCTCGACAGGCTCCCGTCGGCGAGCGGGTTCCCCTCGTACCCCGCCTTCTCGAGCGAGCGGGTGTCGAAGGCGTCGGAGTTGACGATCAGCGTCCCGCCCTTGGCGAGGTCGGCGACGTTCGCCCGCAGCGCCGCCGGGTTCATGGCGACGAGCACGTTCGGCTCGTCCCCGGGGGTCAGGATGTCGTAGGCGGCGATCTGGACCTGGAAAGCGGAGACACCGGGCAGCGTGCCCGCCGGGGCGCGGATCTCGGCCGGGAAGTTGGGGAGCGTGGCGAGGTCGTTGCCGAAGACGGCGGACTCGGTCGTGAACCGGTCCCCGGCCACCTGCATGCCGTCGCCGGAGTCCCCGGCGAAGCGGATGACGACGCTCTCGCGCGTCTCGACCTTGTGCGCGACCGGGTGCTCGGCGCGCTTTGTCATCTGGGCCTGTCAGTCATCGCGATTCAAGGCCCCATCGTAATGGAGCACCTGCAGTCTTCTGGTTAAAGCCCCTCGAGCCGACGGTGCCCGTGTGGTCCAAGAAGACGTTTTACGGCGCGGATGATCTCCGCGCCCCCGACGAAAGGCCGCTGGAAGACGTTGCGCCCGGCGATGAAGCCCGTCCCCCGGCGCGCTCATTGATGACGACGGTATGCACCCTGGGCGAGGTCGTCGGCCCCACCCGAGGCGCCGCCGGAGCTGATGTACCCGATCCGGCCCATGAAGAGTTCACGAGCTGCCAACGGGCGAGGTTGACCGGGGGTTCTTCGCGAAGCTCGCCGCGGCGGGTGCTCGATCCCCGGTCGACGGCGAAGATCGAGAGGTAACCGGTGTGGCCGAGCCCGCCGGCCTACCTGCGGGCCGGATGCCGTTTTCCCCCCGGGTTGTCAGCGCAGACCGGCCAACCGCTCGGCCGCGTCCGACAGTTCCGGGTCCGCCGCCACGACCCGCTCGAACAGCTCACGGGCCCGCGGGATGTCCCCGCTGCGCTCGTAGAGGTCGGCGAGCAGGTACCACTGCCGCACGTGCCGTTCGTGCGGGCCGCGCACGTGGCGCGCGGCCGCCCGGCCCAGGAGCGCGATCGCGTCGTCGATCCGACCGCGATCCGCGAGCGAGCCCGCCATGACGATCCGCCCCTCGGCGAGCACGTCGCTGCCAGCCCCAGCCGTTCTCAGCTCGGACCAGATCTCGGCGACCCGGGCGTGATGGCCGAGGGCGCGTTCACAGTCAGCGACGACCGGCAGCTGGTCGACCGAGCCGGTGAGCTCGGCGAAGGCCCGCAGCTCCCGCAGGGCCCCCTTCCAGTTGCCCAGACGGTAGAGCGTGAGGCCGTAGAGCTCGCGCACCGCCGCGACCCCAGGGGCCGTCCGCACCATCTCCCGCAGGATCGTCTGCGACTCGTAGTAACGGTCCCGCGCGTAGGCCCGCGAGGCCTCGGCGAGACGCGCCTCGAGGTGGGCCGCCAGCTTCTGCGTGCCGAGCGCTGCGAGCTCCTCTCTGACGGCTCCGGGCACACGCGCGGCGCGCGGGCGTGGTGCCCGCTTCCGCACCGCCGACGCCGCGCCGACCACCCGCGGGGCCCGTGTCGAACGACCAGGCGGCGCCGAACCCGTGGCTCGCAACAACGACTTGGCGGGCGGCGCTGGCGGGCTATCCGCGGCACGGCCGCGCCCCTGGCCTCCCTCCCGGGAGGGCGGGCGGCTCTCCCGGTCACGATGCGGGTCGCGACGCACGCCGACCGCGCCGCGTCGGGCCACGCCTCCCCACCCGGCTCGACCCGCCCGTCGGAAATCGTCGCCCGATTGGTCCCGCCCCGATGACGCGCCGGGTCGCCGCGGGTTCACGCGCCCCTCCTCGGGGCCGCGTGTCGTCGCGCGCCGGGGCGGTCGCGGGGCCCGTGCCGTGTACCCGCCTTCGGGCACGCGGCCCCCGGGAGCCGGCTGCCGCCGGGGAGGTCGTGAAGGCTCGCGCCCCTCCCCGGGGGCGCGGGTCGTCGCGCGCCGGGGCGGTCGCGGAGCCCGTGCCGTGTATCCGCCTTCGGGCACGCGGCCCCCGGGAGTCGGCTGCCGCCGGGGTGGTCGTGGAGGCTCGCGCCTCTCGGTCCCAGTGACCCTGCGAGAGGAGGTGCGCGCCCTACCTCCGGCCCTCAGAGCCGGGCCAGACCTCGGCCCACGGGGCTGGAACGAACGCTCCGGGCCTTCTTCCCGGGCGGGCCGGCGCGGGCCTGACGTGCGGGGATCGCCCGTGCGCGAGGCGGCGTCGCGGGAGCGGGTCGCGGGGGCGCCCCGCGGCACCCCACGGCGGTCGCCAACCCTGCCAGTGGGTTTGTAAGAGCCTTCGCGCGGCGCGGTCCGCGGCGCAGCCCCGCTTCGTTCCTGGCGGCGCGCCGCTGGCGGGGTTCGCCCGGGTTGTGCCCCGCGGGAACTCGGGAGACTACCTTTGCGGGCCGGGCGCGGCGGGTTCCGCCTCCCCGTCCCGGGCGGCATACGCCGAGCGGGTCGCGCCGAGGAACTCCCGGAAGGAGAGGACTCGGCCACGCCCCGACGCTACTCGGCTCCCGTCAAGCGCCTGCCGACAGAACCGTCCCGCGGCTCGGGCGCCTCCGGGCTACTGCACGCGCACGATCGGCGTGCGAGGCGACCAGGGGAGGTAGCCGAGCGCCAGCGATCTCGCCTTCGGCCCCGGGCGGCCCGGGCTCGTCGTGATGACCAGGGCGACGTGCGAGCCCCCGACGACGATCTCGTCGAAGCGTGCGCCACGCCGCGAGTGCTTGGCGGGCTCCAGCTTCTCGTCGGTCTCGGTCAGCCAGAGCCACCGGTACGTGGGGTCGTCCTCGGCGACGTTCTCGACGAAGGCGCCGGCGGGACCGAGGACGAGGAACCGGGTGAGCACCCCCGACAGGTCACCGACATCGCGCTCCACCGTCACGAGACCGTACGGTTCGGCCTGCCCACGGGCGGCGATGGCGATACCGTCACGGTCACGTGCCGCCCGGCCGCACGCTGCCGCCGTCGACTCGCAGACCACGGGTTCCCATCCCAGACGGGCGATGAAGTGCGAGCACTGCGCGAAGGCCTGCGGATGGCTGTAGACGACGGGCGCGCGGCCGAGCGCCGCGAGCTCGACGGTGGCGGCGTAGGCGTCGAACCGGACCGAGACATCGATCACCCCGCCGGCGACGAGTTGCCGGCTGCGCAGCAGCCCCGCCGCCGCGAGCTCGACGAGGCCCGACGAGGAGTTGACGATCGGCAGCACCGCCAGACCGGCGTGTCCGGCGACGACGGCCTCGATGACCGAGTCGAAGCTCGCCGACGGCACGAGGGCGGCGTCACCGTGCCCGACAAGCTCGGCCGCCTGGCGGGCGGCGATCTCCGAGAAGGTGCCGGCCGGCCCGAGGAAGGCGACCGCGGGGACCTGGGCCGCGACGAGCGGCGCGACGATCCCGGCGGGCCAGCCGTAGGCCTCGTCGACCCGCGCCGCGACGTGGCGGGCGACCTCGCCCGGGTCCCGGTCGGCACGCAGAAGGATCCGCACGACGATCTCGCGTTGTCCCAGCCGCACCGCCTCGGTGACGAGCGTGGCCGAGTCGACCCCGCCGACCGCTCGGCAGACCGCCGCGACCGCCGTCCCGGCGATCGACTCGGGCACGAGGAGGCGCACGTCGACGGTGACCCGGCCGAGCCATTCGTCGAGAATCCGGTCGAGCTCGGAGGACGTGACGATCGTCACGTGCGCGAACCCGAAACGGACGACACGCCGCCTGGTGGCGATGGAGAGCCCGAGACGGCCCGCGTTGGCGAGCCCGGCGCCGGCGGCGAGCACGGCGTGGCCCTTCGTGCCCACGAGGAGCTCCTCGACCGTCACCGTCGTCGGCGTGAGCTCGCGGATCCGCCCCACGACGAGCCGGGGCGCTCCTTTGGCGCCGTGGTGCTCGAGAGCGATGAGGTCGCCGGTGCGGCGCTGGCTGGCGAGCCGGGTGCGGGTCACCTGGGTCGCCTCGACCGCCAGGTTCGAGACCTGCTGGAGGGTCGTGAAGAAGGTGCCGCCGAACGCCTCGCGTGTCGAGGCGATGTACGACGTGATGCTCTGCGCGTCGTCGGTCCGCACGGCCGAGCGCAGCCGTTCCTGGGCCAGGTTGAACTCGGCGGCGATGCGCGCGCCCTCCGTCGTGAGCTCGATCGACGCCGTCGTCTCCTCCTGGCCGGGGCCGAGCACGCGGGATGCGAGACCGAGCAGCGTCTCGAAGACGGGGGTGCGCAACCGCCACAGCTCGGCTTCGATGTCGTGCCCGGAGTTGGCGATGACGTCGGCGAAGGCGAGCAACGCCTGGTGCGAGGCCGACTGGACGTAGGCCATCACCCGGTCGTGCTCCTCGGGGCTGGCGAACTCGACGATGCCGCCCGCCGCCGAGACGAGGTCGACGAGCCACTCGTGTGCCGTCGGTGCCGCCGAGGACGGCGAGATAACGACCGTCTGGCCGTCCATCGACTTCACCGCCGGCCCGAAGAGGGGGTGGATGCCGAACACCGACACGTCGTGCCGGGCGGCCCGCAGCGTCGCGAGCGCGGCGACCTTGGCCGACGAGGTGTCGAACACCACCGACTCCGGGCGGAGGAGCGGCAGGAGGTACGCCGCGACCCGCGGCAGCTCCACCTGGGGGACGGCGAGACAGACCCGGGCCGGCGCGACCGATAGGTCGATCGCGACGTCGGACTCGTCGACGACCCGGACGGCGGTGTCGTAGTGGACGACGCCCGTGCGGACGGCACACCCCAGCCCGAAGTCAAGCCGGTGGATCGCGGGATCGCGGTCGATGAGCACGGCGTGGTCCCAGTCGGCCGAGGCGAACAGCTGACGGCACAGCCACCGGCCCATCCCGCCAGCCGCGCCGACGACGATCAGCACCGGCCTGTTCGGGCTCATGGCGCCTCCGGCTCGCCGGTTCGTGCCGCGGGGTTCCACGGCGAGGCGGCGACCGGCAGGTGGTCGAGCAGCTCGGCAACGGATTCGAGCGTCGCGGAGAGCAGCACGTACCGGTACCCGGGCGTGCCAGCCACGTCGTCGGCGCAGCGCAGGCTGAAACCGCCCGCCGCCGAGGTTCCGATCACGGGGCGGATCGCCCTTCTCGTCACGCCGTCCACCCGCGTCGTCGCGGCGTCCCGCACGTAGCGCAGAGGCACGAGGGCGCGCGGCCCGATCAGCTCCTTGTTGAAGTCCGCCCGGCACAGGCGGGCGGACGTCGGACTGTCGTGGTCTGTCCACCAGTGCGCCACGCCGGCGAGGACGGGCGACGTCTCGTCGGCGCGCAGGTGGACCCCGCCACCGAGCGCGCCGGGGGAGCCGGCCTGATCGAGGGCGAGGTGGATCGACGGCCGGGTCAGCTCCGGGGTCGAGCTCTCGAGGCCGAGGGCGCGAACGAAAGCGTTGATCCGCTCGAGCTCTTGGGGAAGCGAGCCGAAGCGCCCGTCGAAACGCGGCGCCACCTCCTCGATCGCCTCGCGCAGCAGCACGAGGGGCGAGAACGCCGGGTCCTGAACGAGTCCCGACAGCGCGTTGAGCGTCGGCTCGATCCGGCTGCGGTAGTCCGCACGGCCCGCGAGCCCCGTCAGGTTGAGCAACTTGATGACGGGCCTGCCGGCCTTGATCTGGACGGCGAGGCTCGCGGCGCACAGGGCGCGCAGCTCGTCAACGAGCACCTCGACGCCCCCGGCCGGGGCGGCGGACATGACCTCGACGCAGACCGGCGCGTCCCGCGGGAGGTCCGGGTAGTCGACCGGAGCACCGGCCACCGAGTGAAGGCGCATGTGCTGGGCTCCAACCTCTTTGGGATTCCCTGGGCTACGTGACCATCGCGCCGCGCAGGGCCTGCACCAGTGTACGAACAGCCTCCACCCGGCGGGAATCGTCGGTCTCCTCGCCGATCACGGCGACGATCGCGCTGCCCACCACGACCCCGCCAGCGCTTCCGTTCAGCGTCGCGACGTGTTCGGGCCGCGAGATGCCGAACCTCACGACGGGGGATCACGCTGCGCGAGGCGGTCAAGCCGATGTCCGCCGAGCAACGGGCGGCGATTCTCGCTGCGCGCTGACCTACGTGCGGCCCGTCCCCGACCATGGACACCGCCATCGGCGCGCGGTCGGCCGATCGCGCAGCGCCGTCATATCGGATGGACACTTTTGGTGTGGCAGATGAAATACTGTCGTCATGCGACTAGTTCATCCGCGCTACCAGCGCGGCGGTTTTTCAGGTCATTGTGCGGGAGCGCAATGACCTGAAACCTCTCTCATGCTTGCCGCGACCAACGCCAAGTCATGCGGGTCCCCGACGGTCGAGAACTGCGTGGAATACCTGTTCAAGCGCCATCAGTGCAAGCAGGCCGACGGGCTTCAAGGGGGGTGTCGCCACGCGGGATTGACTCCAATACTCGCCCCGAGCCTAGCGACATCCCACTGACACGATTCGGCGGAGCGAGTAACATAAATGTCCTGAATCGATGAGCACGGAGGCGTGCTCGGACTGCAGGCCGAGGCGGGAGCCGCGTTGGATGATGGCCGGGCTTTCCGAATGATCAAGGAACCATGCACGGTGCGCGAGCCGGCCACCGATAGCTTGGCGCGCGTGTGTGTTCCCAGCCGAGTGGTCGCCATGGCCCTCGGGTCGCTCGCGTGCGGTACAGGCCGCCCGGTGACGGCGCGATGACCGACGACCGGGCTCGACGAGGCTTCGCGATGGCGCGGCGCGGCGCAGCCGTTGATTCCCGCGCGCACGGCGAAGGTGGTTTCACGCTCATCGAGCTGCTCGTCACCACCCTCGTCATCCCGATCGTCATCGGTGCGCTCGCCTTGTCGCTCCTCACGGTCCTCTCGCTCCAGTCCAAGACCTCGGCGAAGATCTCCGACACATCCGACGCCCAGCTCGTTTCGACCTACTTCCAGCACGATGTTCTGAGCGCGGAGTACCTCACGTCCAGTACCAACCCCACGAACACCAGCTCGTCGGGATCCGTCACCGCCAACCCCATGGCCCAATGCGGATCGGGAACGCAGTTGCTCGGACTGGAGTGGAACTTCAACCCGAACATCAATGCCGGTACTGGCCAGTACCAGACCGTCGTGACCTACGCCGTGGTCACGCACGGCTCGACCATCTCGCTGGTGCGGGAGTACTGCACCGGGGCCTCGTCCACGCCGACGAATACGACGACCGTCTCCTCGGACATCCCGAGTGGCCAGGCTGCCCCGACGATCATCACCGTGACCGGCTACTCCGGTGGCACGCCGGCGACCGCATGGGCGTCCGCGGTCGGAGTGACCGGCATCGATTTCTCCATCACGGAGCCGGGGAGCACCTACAAATACGAGCTGTTCGCCGTGCCTCGCGCGAGTACGTCGACCAGCCAGCAGTCCAGCGTTTCCTCCCCGGCGACAAACTGCGGTTTCGCCACAATCGGGACGGGGACGTACGCCTCGCTGCTCTGTTTCATGGATTTTTCGGCCTTCAACTACAGCTCGTACGACAGCCCGAATCCGAGTGGTGAAACCACGCCGCAGTCTCCGGCGCCGAGCAAGTGCCAGACGATGGTCGAGGGTGTCGCCGGCACCAACTTCACGCTGTCGTTCTGCCTCAGCACGACTTCGTCCGTCGGTGAGGTCCTCCCGTGGGACATCCCCACCTACCCCACGCAGACCTGTGGCGCGACGTCGGACAGCGAGGCCTTCCTGGGCAACAACGGCTTCTACACCGGGATCCCGGGGGAGCCGGCTCTCTATGACGATTGTGTCGTGGGATCCGCGAACTACGCGGGCGGTGCACTTTCGTTCGTCTACATGACCAACATCAAGCTCCTGGACCAGAACGGCAACCAGGTGACGACGAACTGGGAGCTCGCGACCGGGGACGCCGAGACGACCGACAGTGGCGAGTACATGACCTGGACCTCCAATCAGGATCTGAGCGTGCTCAACAACAGCGCGACGTCCGCCTACGGCGACGCCTGTTCCAACGGCTCCAGTGGTTCCGGCTTGTCAGGTGTCGGCACGATGACGGTCAAGTGCGCGTCGTCCGTCACGTCGGACAAGACCGGCACCCTTATGCTCGAGGCGCAAGCGCCCACGTCGCTCACCGTGACGATGAAGGGTGCCGGCCTCGAGGCGGTGTTCGTCGGAGTGCTCCTGCCATGGTGAGCGAAACGGCGTGCCCGTGCTTCGCGGACGCCCGGGGCGCGCACCGGACGACGGCGGGCCTTTTCCTTTCCGATCAGGATGATCTCCCGATCGTCGCGACGTCCGACCCCCCCGTCGCATGAGATGGCCCCTCCGCCCTCGGGTTGAGCGGCGCGCGGACGGTCCGCGGCAAGCCGGTCGAGGAGACGCCGGCGATACCCTCATCGAGGTTCTCATCGCCCTCGTCGTGCTGGCTTTGGCCTCCGTCTCGATACTGACCGCGTTCTCCACGGCGATCTGGGGCGCGTCCGATTACCGCACCATCGCGACGGTCGACACCGTGGTCAAGACGGCGGCGGAGGAAGCCATCACGCAACTCCAGGAGCAGTCGGCCACGCAGTGGGCACAGTGCCCCGGCGCGTCCCAGGTGACTTTCAACAAGCCCGCCCTGCCGACCGGCTACACGGCGACGATCGCCCCCCAGTACTGGAACGGTTCGAGTTTCCAGGCGACTTGCATCGCCGATTCGGCCGAGCTGGACACGATCTCGGTCACCCACAACTCGAACGTCTACCTGATCAGCGTCGTCGTCGACGATCCTGTGATCCCCCCGGTCTTGGTGGGACAGACGGCCGCGAGCCTCGCCTTCGTGGAGCAACCCAGCAGCTCCGGTAGCATCGCTGCGATCGCCGCCGGCGCGAACCTCGCACCCTGGCCTCAGGTGGCGGTGGAGGATTCGAGCCGCGACGTGGTCCAGGACGACCTGTCCTCAGTCACCCTGGCGTTCTCCCCGGGGAACGCGACGTGCACGGGGATCGAGAACCAGGGCACCTTTAGCTTCGGGGACTGCCGCGTCACGAAGACCGGGACGTACACGCTCACCGCGACCGACGGATCGCTGACACCGGCGACAAGCCTCGCCTTCACGATCGTGCCGAGCCTCCCCACCCAGCTCGTGTACGCAACGAAGCCGCCCGCCACGACCCACACCGGGACGACGTTCTCCGTGGTCGTCGACGAGGAGGACAACTACGGCAACACCGTCACCACAGACTCCACCTCGACGGTGAGCCTGGCCGCGAACAATGGCGGAGGCGGTTTCTCCTGCACGAGCACCTCCGTCAAGGTAACGCAGGGCGTTGCGACCTTCAGCAACTGCTCCTACGGGGTGACGAGCGCCACCGGCTACACGCTCTCGGCCACGTCCGGCGCACTTACCCCGGCAACGGCCGTCACCGTGGTGTCGTAGGCAGGGGGCCCGATCCGTGATCACGACACTCTTAGCAACTCCGAATTGGTCGCCCACGGAGACAGAGGCGCGACAGGCCGGGAGGATACCGGCCGGGCGAAGGGCGCCGTCATGAGCGATATCCGCAGAGCAGCTCTCCAGAACGCCAGGCGGCGGCACGAGAACATGACCCGTGCGGTTGAGGCCACCAGACGTGAGGAACTCGGAGCGACGCTCGTCTTGGCACTCGCCTTCCTGCTGCTCGGAGCCATCATCATCGGCTCGCTCATGAGCGCGCTCACCGACGACCTCCACAGCTCTGTGAACTTCCTGTCAGCTCGCTCGGAGCAGTACGCCGCGAGGAGCGCGACAGATCTGGCGATCAACAGCATCCGCTATGCGCGCTGTTCTCCCAGCGCCCCGAGCTGCAACACGAACACGATGCTGCCGCAGTCCCTGAATGCGAGCCCGCCGACCTGGTGCTGGGGCAGCGGTCCCACCTCCGAAGTCACCGTCGACGGAGTGTCCGTGGACGTCTGGTGCAGCACAGCCTGGAATCCGACGAGCACCAACAGCCGCGTCGTGACCTTCTCGACCTGCCTCGACGGGATCGGCGCGGCGCAGTGCGCAGTACTGCCCTACCTGCAGGCCGTCGTCACTTTCGACGACTATCCCACGGGAGTCAGCGCGCCCTCCTTGGCACCGTGCTACCTGTACTGCGGCACGGGCATGACGACGGACAGTTGGCTGTGGTCGCCAGTGCTCCCGACCGTCACGGGCGTTAGCCCCTCCTCGGGCTCGATCCTGGGCGGTACACAGGTGACGATCAGCGGGAGTGGGTTCACGACCGGTACCACGGTCAACTTCGTCGAGGAATCCGGCGGCTCCCCGGCGAGCGACAACACGATCATGCAAGCCACAGGTGTGGTCATCAACTCATCGACCTCGATCACGGCCGACGCGCCGACGGTGACGGAAGGGACCACGTACTTCGTGACGGTCACGACACCGACGGGAACCAGCGCCTACAACACCAACGCCATCTTCACGTACTCGGTGGTCGCCCCGATCGTCACGAACATCAGTCCCGCCATCGGCACGATCGCGGGCGGCAACGCCGTGACGATCACCGGGACCGGCTTCTACCAGAGCGCGACGAAGCCGATAACGGTCAGCTTCATCCAGGAATCGGGTGGCACCGTCCCAGGCAACGCCCTCACGTATACCGTGTCGTCTCCGAACGTCGTCGTGAACGGGGGAACGTCGATCACCGTCGTCTCGCCTCCTGTGGCGGGGGGTTCCTCGTGCCAGACGGAGTTCTGCTACTTCGTCACCGTGACGACGCCGGCGGGCACAAGCGCCACCGGCAACGGCAACATCGCCGACATCTTCGAGTACACGGAAATCCCGCCACTCTGCGCCTCCGTCAGTCCCGTGTCAGGCTCGGCGGGGACGCCGGTGACGATCAGCGGGGCCGGGTTCCTGACCGGGTCCGGCACGTCGGCCCACTTCGTCCCGGAGATCTCCGGCACTCCGACCGGCAGCGGAGCCGGGACCACCGCCACCGTCACGTCGATCACGCCGGACCAGATCACGGTCACCGCGCCAACTGCGCCCACAGGGACGTCCACGAGCTTCGTCACGGTCACGACCGTGAACGGCACGTGCCAGGACATCCCCTACTTCACATACGGGCCCTCCTGACCCGAGTTCGGCGCGACTTTTGCCCTTTGCGCACCTGTGGGTGCCCGAGACCCGTCCCTGCTGCTCGTGCTGCCATCCGGTACTCATGGATCAGCCTGGGCGCGCACCCGGTTGAGTTGGACACCGATTAGTGGAGGGCCAAGATGGCACTCATGACCGTGTACCGCGACGAGACGGGGAGATCCACGGTCGTTCCGTTGCCACTACTTCAAACTCGGCCACTACCCGGCGGTGTCCCGGGCGACGAGGCCTACCTAGCTGTCATACCGAAGTTCCTCGACCGGAGAACGCCGATCTGAGCTCGGCCTCCCGGGCGCCAACCACACCGGCCCCTCATGAGTCAAAGTGACGCCTTCGAAGCCACCAGCGACGGCGAGCGGCGAGCAAACGCTTCCCCAGCCGACGCCCAGCATCCCTGGCACCGACCACCCGGTGGCTTAGCGTTCTTTCCATGACGATGCCATTTCCTGGTCGGCGGGGAAGGATTGCAGCCCGGGCTTCGATCCTTTCTTCGGCCGCTGAGCAATAGCAACGCTCTGCGTACCGGGCATCCTGGCCGGGCCGGCGCTGGCACCTGCCAAGCACCACCCCACGGTCGCGACGGGGTCCATCACCTGCACGAAGGTGGTCGGGATCCTCGGGTTCAGCTCGCCCGTTCGCGCCAACGTCGTGCAGAAGGACACGCTCACCATTTCGGTCAACGTCGCCGGTTGCAAGACCCAGCACTCCAACGTGGCGCACGTGACCGGAGGAAAGCTCACCCTCAAGGTGACCACCATGGTCCACGGCTGCCCCGGCGGAGGGATCGGCGCGGACCTGAAGGGCACCGAGACATGGTTGGGAAGTTCGATCGCGCCTTCGCAGGTGGTTTCGGAGGACTACAACTCTCGGACCTTCACGGGCGACAAGACCCTCGTTTTTTCCGGCAAGAAGCACCCAGGGCTCTTGGTGATCATCTTCCCGGCGGCTGGTAACTCGTTCTCGGTTACCGGGTCCTTCGCGGGGAAGGCGAGCTTTCCGATCGCCGAGAACCTGCACGGGAGCTTGATCGCCTATACGAACTGGGTAACCGGCGCCCTGCACTCGCAAGCCTGCAACACCCTCGGGATTTCCTCGGTCAACATCGTCCACGGTACAGAGACGCTGCCATAGCCGGCCCGCCCCGGGCGGCACTTCACCGAGGGCGGGGTGCACGGCCACATCGGGATCTGCGTGCTGGCGGCGACGATCGAGCCGCTCTTCGCCGCGGATCAGCGCTGGGCGGACCTGCGGGACCCGGACAAGCCCGAGAGGTGCTCTCCGCACGCTGGGCATTGCGCGAGCTCGGACGGACCCGCCTCGAGCACATCGAGGCGGGCGAGAGCTCGATCGACCTCGTCACGAGGCGCACTCCCCAGCGCGAGATCCTCGCCGCTCTGTCGACACCTCGGGCCGGCACCGAGCCACCATCGCCTGATCGGCCGTCTTGACGGGATGTAGTGACAACACCGGGCTCGCGCGCCACAACTACCAGGAGCTACGCGAAAGTACCGCCGAACTCGGGGCTCACGGAAGTCCTCTGTAGCTGTCGACCAAAGACACTGCCCCACCAGCGGCCCTCGACCGTGGAGGACGACACGATCCCGACGACGAGGCCAGTCCCGTCAGAATGGCGAATTGGCCCGCCGAGCGAATTCGAAGCAAAGTTCTCACCGCTCCTATGACGCAGTTCACCTGGAATGCCGAAGACTATGAGCGCAACTCGTCCCAACAACGGCGGTGGGCACGGGATCTGATCGCGCAGCTTCGACTCCGAGGCGATGAGATCGTCCTTGACATCGGTTGCGGCGACGGCAAGGTGACCGCCGAGATCGCGTCGCTCGTTCCGCACGGCCGCGTGCTCGGCATCGACCTGTCCCCAGACATGGTCCGGCGCGCCCTTGAAGGCCATGCCCCCCGTCATCCCAACCTCTGTTTCGAGGTTGGCGATGCCTCCCATCTGAGGTTCGACGGCGAGTTCACCGTCGTGTTCTCGAACGCTACCCTGCACTGGATAGAGGATCATCGGCCGGTGCTGTCCGGTATCGCGCGCAGTCTCCGCACCGACGGAAACGTTCTCCTCCAGATGGGCGGCAAGGGAAATGCCGAGGAGGTGGTCGAAGTGATGGATGAGGTGACTGCGCTCCCCCGGTGGCGGGATTATTTCGTCGACTTCGCCTTTCCGTACGGGTTCTACCAGCCGGAGGAGTACCGAGCCTGGCTGGAAGAAGCTTCCCTGTCGCCGATCCGGGTCGAGCTGTTACCGAAGGAAATGGTGCACCCGGGACGCGAGGGTCTCGCCGGCTGGCTCCGCACGACCTGGATGCCTTACCTGCAGCGGGTGCCGGAGGCAGAGCGGCGCGAGCTGCTCGAGGCGGTACTCGATCGCTTTCTCGCCGGACATCCTCTGGATGGGGACGGCAACGCCCACGTGAGAATGGCTCGACTCGAGGTGGAAGCAGTGAAGACGCGGGGGTCCTGAGGGGTCTCGGGGCCTGTGACCGGATGAGAATCGAGAGGGAAGGCGGACATCATGCCCTTGCACCACGCGACAGCGACCCTTCACGGATCGGACCACCGCGCCAACCCGATGCACTCGTTGAACAACCCGGCGCTCCAAGAGGAGCTCGTGCTCCCCACCGATCGCCTTGGCGACCGGCCGATCCCGGCTGAGACCGCCTACCAGCTGGTCCATGACGAACTGATGCTGGACGGAAACGCCCGGCTGAACCTCGCCACCTTCGTGACCACCTGGATGGAGGAACCGGCGCGCCGGCTCATGACCGAGTGCCTCGAGAAGAACATGATCGACAAGGACGAGTACCCCCAGACCGCCGAGCTCGAGCGGCGCTGCGTGAGCATTCTCGCCAACCTCTGGCATGCCCCGGACCAGGATCGGGCCATCGGCTGCTCGACCACCGGCTCGTCAGAGGCGTGCATGCTCGGCGGCTTGGCTCTGAAGCGGCGATGGGCCAGACGGCGGGGCGCTGCCGGCGGATCCGCAACCCGGCCCAACCTCGTGATGGGCGCCAACGTTCAGGTCTGCTGGGAGAAGTTCTGCAACTACTGGGAGGTGGAAGCCCGCAAGGTCCCCATGGAAGGCGAGCGGTTCCATCTCTCCGCCGAGGAGGCAGTGGCGCGCTGCGACGAGAACACCATCGGCGTGGTGGCGATCCTCGGCTCCACCTTCGACGGGAGTTACGAGCCGGTTGCCGCCATCGCGGCAAGCCTCGACGACCTCCAGACCCGCATCGGGCTTGACATTCCGATCCACGTCGACGGGGCGTCCGGCGCCATGATCGCCCCCTTCCTCGACGAGGACCTTGTCTGGGACTTCCGTCTCCCCCGGGTGGCCTCGATCAACACCTCGGGTCACAAGTACGGGCTCGTCTACCCCGGAGTGGGGTGGGTGCTGTGGCGGGACCACGACGCCCTGCCCGAGGAGCTCGTCTTCAGCGTCAACTACCTCGGCGGGAACATGCCGACCTTCGCCCTCAACTTCTCCCGGCCGGGAGCCGAGGTCGTGGCCCAGTACTACACCTTCCTCCGGCTTGGTTTCGACGGCTTCCGGACCGTTCAGCGGGCCTCGCGCGACATCGCCACCGACCTCGCCGACCGAATCGGGCAGCTCGGACCGTTCACGCTCATCACCCGCGGGGATGAACTGCCGGTGTTCGCCTTCACCACCGGACCGGACATCTCCGCCTACAACGTGTTCGACGTCTCACGTCGGCTCCGCGAACGGGGCTGGCTCGTGCCCGCCTACGCCTTCCCCGAGAACCGCCGGGACCTGAGCGCCCTGCGGGTGGTGGTCCGCAACGGATTCTCCCATGACCTGGCCTCTCTGTTCCTTGAGGACCTCAGCCGGCTGATCCCCGAGCTCGACCGCCAGGACGGACCCCTCCAGAGCCCAGACGAGGGTTCGGCTTTTCACCACTGAGGCCCAGCCACCGTCCACGACCCCGAGACCGAGACCGGTCGCCGACAAACTGCCACGACCTTCTTCCCGGGTTCGACAGTTGAGCCGCCGGTCGTCCTCGAGCTCTCCACATCCCGCCCACGCAGGACGAAGAGGTCCGGTAGGCACTGCACACGACGGGAACCTCTCGCGTCGCGCCTGGTGAAACGCCAGATCAGCCGACGCGTTCACCGACAACTGTCGAATCCGGGAAGACGTCGTGCGCACCTATCGCGGACTGCACTTGACCGAGGACCGCTTCAAGGTGTTGAGGGACTTCCTCGGCCTTCGCCCCGTGCGGCACTTCACCGAGAGCCGGGTGCACGGTCACATCGGGAATCAGGACCGTATCGACTCGAGTCGGGTGGCTACGCCGACACAGTCGTTTCCGTCAGCCCAACGGAGGCTTGGCGCTACGGTGGCACGTTCTGGGATCTATCACTCCACCGACGGTGGACTCAGCTGGCAATTGATGTTTGGGTACTTCGCGAACTACGCCGGTCCCCAAGTGCGCATTTCAGTGATTCCGTACACCCAGTTCGGAGTTTTCGAACGCGAGGTGTCGGAGGCCGCGTAGCGGCCGACGGATTTGGCTAACCCCGAAGCTCACCTCCCTCCTGATGCTCGGTGGACAGTCTGTGGTGGTGGTTCGTCGCGTGCGAATCCGGTGTGCAGAGCTCGGTGATCATGGCGTAGTGACCCGCTTGTCGCGGGACTTCGCGGGGGCATCGCTTCGTCGCATCGAGTCGCCGACGAGCTCGATGCGGTTCGCGCGTTCGAGCAGGCGGTCGAGCACGGCGTCCGCGATGGTGGGGTCCCCGAGGGCCTCGTGCCAGTTCGCGATGGGCAGCTGACTCGTGAGTATCGTCGAGCGCTGCTGTGCGCGGTCCTCGACGATCTCGAGCAGGTCGGCGGCCTGATCGGCACTGAGCGGTCGGATGAGGAAGTCGTCGATCAGCAGCACGTCGACGCGGGCCCAGCTCGCCATCAGCCGAGCGAGACGACCGTCCGCGCGTGCGATCGCGAGCTCGTCGAACATGCGCGGTGCGCGGAGATAAAGAGCCGAGTGGCCGTGGCGGATCGCGGCCTGGGCGAGTGCACAGGCGAGGAAGGTCTTTCCGACGCCGGTGGGCCCACAGATGAGCAGGGCCTGGCGCTCACGGACCCAGTGCGACTCGGCGAGCTGCAGGATCACGTGCCGATCGAGTCCGCGCGGCCGCGAGTAGTCGAGCTCCTCGATAACGGCCAGGAGCCTCAGCTTCGCGGTCTTCAGCAGGCGCTCGAGGCGCCGGTTGTCCCGGGCGAGGAGCTCGCGGTCGACGAGCATCCCGAGGCGCTCCTCGAAGGAGAGCTCGGCGTAGTCGAGGCGCTCGCGCTGCTCCGCGACCCCCTGGGCCATCGCGTGCATCCTGAGGGTCCGCAGCCCCTCGATGGTGGTGTTCTGCAACATGGTCGTCCTTTCGCTCATCGGTAGTAGTTCGCCCCGCGCACGTTGCGGTGGCGGGGATGCGCTGGAAGTGGGAGCAGCTCGGGGAGGGGCTGGGAGTCGAGATGGTGCTCGAGGATCGAGGCGACACTTCGATAGGAGTAGGAGCGCAGGTGCAGTGCCCGGGCACAGGCGGCCTCGACGCGGGCCGTCCCGTGGCGCTCGCCGAGGCGGATGATCCCGAGTGCGGAGCGGAAGCCCTGTTCGGGATGTGGTCGCGAGGCCAGGATCTCCTCGACGAGCGACGCAGTCGCCGGCCCGGTCGTCTTCGCCCAGGAGATGATGCGCGAGGGCGTCCAGGACGCGTAGCGGCGGTGGGACTCGGGCATGTGCGCGGGATCGGTCGAGTAGCCACCGCGGACCGAGCTCCGTGGCCAGGAGGCGACGCGTTTCGCGGAGAAGAGGAC
>PLPK01000071.1 GCA_003159795.1 Acidimicrobiaceae bacterium
GGCGATGACCTTCACCAGGGCGCCGGTCGAGGCCGAGAGCTCGGTGACCGAGTTGCCATAGTGGTTCGCCACCCAGACGTGGCTGCCGCCCGAGGTGATGGCGTCGGGATCGTCGAACCCGTAGCTCGCGCCGCTGTCGACCTTGGCCAGGGCGCCGGTCGAGGCCGAGAGCTCGGTGACCGAGTTGCCATATTGATTCGCCACCCAGACGTGGTTGCCGTCCGATGCGACGGCAACGGGGTCGTCGAACCCCCAACCGAACACTTTGACGCCTGAGAGTGGCCTCACAGCCGTCGCCGACAGAGAAACTTGGGAAACGTTGCTCCCTGTTGCGCCGACCGCCGATGTCACCGCCAAAGTGGCAAGAGTCATTCCTGACAAGAACAGCGCACTAACCGCAACGGCACGGCCGAAAAGACGGGAGTTCGCCCTCATTGCGGCTCCTCTCAGACGGACGAAAGCACACCATATCGCTCTGATTTCCTGCAACGGAGCTGGCGGGTATTGCGGCCATCGTGCCGCATCAATGCGAGGCCAGTCCCCCCACTTGGCCGCGTAGCGCCACTCAAGTTGGGTCGACGGCGTCCGTATAGTTGACGTGATGGCCGAAGATTCGCTCTACGAGGTGCTCGGGGTTTCCGAGAACGCGTCCCACGAGGAAATCGAGACCCGGTTTCGTGACTTGGCCAGAAGAGTCCACCCCGACGTCGGAGGTACCGAGTCTCTCTTTCGACGCGTTCGGGGCGCGTACGAGACGCTCTCTGATCCGAAGAAGCGCGCTGCCTATGACGCACTGAGAAGTGCCCCGGTCCCAACGGGCGAGGACGACCTAGTCGAGAACTCAGGTTGGGTCCGTGTGGATGAGACTCCATCTTCGAGGCCACCGCCTCGCCCAGAGGATCGGCGCGGCCCTAAACCGAGCGAATCTGCCCAGCAGCCTCCAAGCTCCGCCGAACCAACGACGTGGCCACCGCCTCGCCCAGAGGATCGGCGCGGCCCTAAACCGAGCGAATCTGCCCAGCAGCCTCCAAGCTCCGCCGAACCAACGACGTGGTTGTCCCCGAACCTGAACTCGAAGCCGCCCGCCCTCGACTTCCTCTGGAACCGTCCGTGGATCGTCGTGCTCATCGCCGGGTTCGTCATTACGCCGGTCTCACGCACCTTCAGCACCTTCGGCACGCTTCTGTTCATTCTCGGCCTCATCGCGGGACTGGGGTCCCGTCGCGCGGCTCACAAGTACGCCCTAAGGGGAGCGGAACAGGGCCGGGTCGATCTGATGTATGGGTCTTCCTTTGAGCATTACGTCGGAGAGGTGATGAGGTCGTCGGGGTACAGAGTGAAACACGTGGGCGGAACAGACCACTTTGGCGCGGACCTATTGGCCGAACGTGAAGGGGTCCGCTCGGTCGTCCAGACGAAGTGCTACGTAGGATCAGTCGGGGTCCAGGCAATCCAAGAAGTGGTGGCAGCGCAAGCCCACTATCTAGCGAATCATGCGATAGCTGTGACTAACTCCTCCTTTAGCAGCCCGGCTGTTCGACTCGCCTGTTCGAACCAGGTCGAGCTCTGGGATCGCAACAAGCTCGCGGACTTAGCTCGAAATCTCCCACGCGACACGAGGGTCTCACCCCTTTCGTTGTTTGGTAGCGAACTTGCCGAGGGTTTCTCGCTCTCGATCCATTTCTTCGGGGCGTTCTTGATCGGGCTTGTTTCTGTAAGCTCGGCAACAGGTAGTGGCCGGCGGCGGAGGAGACGGCGATGAAGGAAGCGTCATGACACGGCTTCCAACTCCAGGATCGGCAAAGACCCCGGTCATCAGGGCGTCAGGCGGGGTGACCACGAGAGCCCCTGGGGTTCTCAAGTACGACGACGTTGACGCGTTCGGGTTTGACATCCTTCCCGCACAGGTTCGAAAGAAAGTCGTGAACTTGCTGTCTGGATCCCAGATTGCGGCGACCGGCCAGGAACCCGTCACCAAGCGACGACCAGATGGCTCGCACTATCAATCCGTCTCAGGGTGGTGGGCAAGTGCTTCGCGTGTTGTACTAGTAACAGGGCGTCGCGAACTCGAACCGATTGCGAACAATTGTTTTCGGCCTCGCGGTCGGTGGCACGTATCGGGTCATGTCCACCATTTTCCGCCCCATCTTCGCCCGGAGACGTCGAAGTGGCATTTTGAAGCTGCCACTTCCGCGTCCAAGTCGGGGCAGGAGCGAAGAACAGATGACGCTCTTGATGTCCTTCCTCCCGCTTTGGCCGCGCCCGTAATTGGCGGTTCCTCGGATGCGTGGAAGCAAGGCGGTCCTGGTTCGGTAGAGGAAACGATCTTCGCCATCCGAATACTTGAGGACCGAATTCGCGTTCTCAAGGCCAAGCGGAAAGCCAGATCTGAACGAGCGCTGGCTGCCGCGGACTGGCATGCATGGACGCTCGACGCGCCTGTGGTTGCGAGCGAGCCATTCGGCGATTCCGGCTTGGCAACACGGGGTGCTGTAGGACCTGGCAAGACGAGCGACGTGCTGAGCAGACGTGCTGAACACCCCGAGAGCTAGATGTAAACGCTGACCGCAAACCGGAGCACCTGCTGACCCACCCACCGCGGCCAAGCCCTCGCCGACTACCCGCGCCGGCCTGACCGCGCGGGTTCGATTCAAGCGGCGGATCGCCATCGGTGTCCGCGACTAGACAGGGCGCGGTGGCGCGAGTTTGGGTGGTTGCGCAACTCGCGTCTTGCGACTCGCGAGAGCGGCGCCGGTCCCTGCGGGAACGGTCAGGCAGAGTGACACGGGAAGGATTGCCGCGAAGACGATCGCGGCCGCGAGGAGGACCGGCCAGGCTGCTCCGGGTACGCTCCGTCCTTCGCAGGCGACGAACGTGACCGCTCCGACAACGAGTGCGATGGCGACGAGCACCCAGAAGATCGCCACGGCTGCGACGAGAGCTGCCAGTCCGGCGAGAATGAACAGCGTCCCGAGCGGGTGCCGTCGTCGGCCGAGCGCCCACACGAGCAGTGCCCCCGCGGCGCCCGCCTCGGCGAGCTTGCGACGTGCTGGGCCGAGCTGGTCGGCGATTCCCCGTTTGTATCCGTCCTCATAAGCGCGGACCTCGCGCCTCCACAGCGCGAGGTCATCGCGTGTGAGGTCACTGCCGGGCCGCGTGGGAAAGGTCATCGTCCCTGCTCCTCGTTGTCGACGTTGACGGTACTCCGCGGGTGTTCGCGAGGTCTCCAGAGGCGGCGCAAGGAACCTCGATCCTGACGAACTGCACGGCGCGGATCCAATCGAGCTCGCGAAGGGCGTGGTGAAGACCCTCAACCGCGGCCAGTCGGTCGGGTTGAGTGCCTGTGCGTGAAACGACCGTATTTCGCTCGATAGGTCTGACCAGGGCTGATGAGCGCAAGTTGTGGTCACGGACGTGTGCGAATGCACGGAAAGCCGTGCGTCAATCATCGGGCGGAAGGGGCCGGTGAGGCGCCTTTTTCGTACAGTTGTTCCCATGGGTGACCTCATCGGATACGCAAGAGTTTCAACTCTGGACCAGGACCCGGCCTTGCAGCTCGACGCACTCTCCGCTGCCGGCTGCGTCAAGGTGTTCACCGACAAAGCCTCGGGCGCTCTGACCTCTCGTCCCCAGTTCGACGCGATGTTGGACTTCGTGAGGAAGGGCGACACAGTTTGTGTTTGGAGGCTCGACAGGCTCGGGAGGAACCTCAAGCACCTCCTCTCGGTGGTCGAGGACCTTGAGCGTCGAGAAGTCGGGTTCCGGTCGCTCACCGAATCCATCGAGACCGAGTCGCCGAGCGGCAAGCTCGTTCTCCACATCTTCATGTGCCTCAGCGAGTTTGAACGCACGCTCATATCTGAGCGCACACGGGCCGGGTTGCAAGCGGCGGTAGCTAGGGGTCGCAAGGGTGGCAGGCCCACGGTCATGACCGCCTCGTCGCTCGACATCGCCCAAATGCTGCGGAAAAGCGGCAAGTCCTACCGAGAGATTGGTTCGGCATTGAAAATCGGAGC
The DNA here is from genome assembly GCA_003159795.1 of Acidimicrobiaceae bacterium. Classification (GTDB taxonomy): domain Bacteria; phylum Actinomycetota; class Acidimicrobiia; order Acidimicrobiales; family Bog-793; genus Bog-793. Next base: position 4,017 of record PLPK01000071.1, read on the forward strand.
GAGCACGGTGCGCGAACACCTGGCAAAGGTGGGGTGAGGGAAGGAACTCCCGCGCTTCAGCTTGGTCGGCGCACGACAGAGTGCAGTGTTGGCCATCCTCGCCGGTGACGAGCTCACCCGAGAGTGCGCGTATCACCCCGGATCCGGGCGATCCTCTCCTCGGATCCGCCAGGCCACGTGTCCGTCGTCATGCGCGCCAGACGACCGGCGCGCGGTTACCGGATTTCGTAGGTGCCGTCGAGTCGGGCGCGTGCGATGACATGTCCGGCCATGGCGTGGAGTGCATCGGCGAGGGTGAACTTGTCGGGCAGGTCGAGCTGGTAGTCCAGGGCGAAGAGTTGGAAGACGTAGGAGTGTGGTCCGTGCGAGCGGGGGGGCTTGGGGCCAGCCCAGCCGCGGTGGCCGAGGGTGCCTTTGCCGTGTTTGAGCCCGCGGATCGGGCTGGGGTCGGTGAGGCCGTTCTCGGGAATGCCGCCTAGCGATGGGTCGATGCCGAGCGTGAGCGCATGGGTGGCGGGTTTCCCGACGGGGACGTCGGGGTCTTGCACGATGAGCACGAGTTCCGCGGTTTCGGCTGGCGGCGTTGTCCAGGCGAGGGCGGGTGAAATGTTGGCCCCGAAGAGCCTGCCGCGGTACCTCTCGGGGATGGGGGTGCCGTGGTCGAAGGCGGCGCTGGTGAGGGTGAAATTCTCGGGTGCTTGCAGGTCGGGACGTGCCCAGACGAGCGTGTGGTGTCCGGCGCGCCGGTTGCGCAGCGCGAGGCCGAGGGGGTTTGCGGGCATGGTCTTGTTCCTTCTCTCTATGCCTGGCG
>PLPK01000021.1 GCA_003159795.1 Acidimicrobiaceae bacterium
CGCCGCACCGGCCGCTGCCGAACACCTCACTGGGCGACATTCCGACGGCGTATGCGGGCGCCCTCGGCGGCAGCGACGCCGGCGAGGTTGACCGGTATCAGGTCACCTCGGAGCTGCCGGGCTTCGTCGGGCATGCCGCGTATCCGGGGGAGCAGCTCCTCATGTGGTGGCCCGAGAGGGAACAGGCCGCCCTGATCGAGCCCATCGGAATATTCCACGCCGCGTTCAACGAGGTCGGTGGCCCGTTCCCCAACCTCGTGCCTTTGAGCGCGCAGACGATCGAGCACCGGCGGCCGGCGCAGATCCTGCTCATGAGCCCGACCGGTGACGATTTCCTGCGGGCGGTGGAATGGCTCCAGCCCTACCGACCGGACACCGTCCGCACGGCGATCCTGTCCGACGGGACCTACCACCTGCACGTCTGGCTGATCGATCTCCGCCGGTACCTGCGGCGACCGGCGAAGTAATCCGGCAAGGGACCCGCTGGCCGCCCGTCAGCCGGCTTTGACGTCGCCGGCCCGCTTGCCGAAGGCGCCACCGATGGCGCCAATCAGCTGCTCGCGACGCGCCCAGAGCCACGGGCCACAACCGAGGGCGAGGAGCGCGAGGAGCGCGAGGACGAACAGCTCCGGGTAGTAAGAGAAGCCCTGGTACGAGAACACCACGACGTGTCGTCCCGGGCCGACCCGGACCCCGACGAATGCCGGGGCGATCATCTCGGTCGGGGCCGGCCTGCCGTCGACCGTGACGGTCCAGCCGGGGTCGAAGGTCACCTTGAGAAGGACGACGGAGGTCCGACGCACCTGGACGACAGCCGCGGCCTGGCCTTCGGCGAGATCCTCGGTGTCGCCGACGACGCTTCCCGGTACGGTCCGGTGGGATTCTCCCGGGGCGAGTGTCGGCGCGGCGGCGGCGCGACTCCCGAAGGCGACCACCGGATAGAGGTGCTCGCCGGCGAGGCTGGACCGCACGAACGATGCCGAGTCGGCGCCCATGTGCGACTTGGTCTCGTGAAGCGGTGGCCCGTAGGTGTCGACGACCTGGAAGTATCCGTTGTGGCGGAGCTCCCAGAGCTGGTAGGGGCCCGCCTGCTGCAGGAACTGCGCGCCCGGCGGCGCCTTGTGACCCGCCGGGAGGATGACGAAGCGCACGCCGAAGAGCGCATAGTCAGCCGGGATTCGGTCGTCGAAGTAGGCCTCGGGGTCGCTCATCAGTGAGGCGGTGCGGTTCGTGAAGCCGATCTCGTCCACCTGGTCGACCGAGAGGTACTCGGCGACCGGCACCCATCCGACGTGGAAACGCGATCCCCATCCCCAGAACGACATGCCGGCGTAAACGCGTCCCCCCCCGATTCGGTTGACGGCCCCGACCAGCGTGTCGACCTCGGACTGCTCCCGTGAGTAGTCGCGTTGCGTGGCGATCAGGCTCGCGTCCGCCGAGTCGGTGTTGACGATCTCGGTCCACATCGGTGCTGTGGCTCCCACGGTGAGACCGAAGACAAGGATCCAGCCGACCACCGGACGCCAGCCGGGTGCGAGCCACTTCTCGATCCCGCCCCGGAACACGAGGCGGGCGCCCGCTAGGGCGAGCTGTCCCACTGCGACGGCCCCGATGCCGGCGAAGAAGATGCCGCTCAGCTGGACCCCGATAATGAACCGCCGGGTGAAGATGTCGCTGCTCCCTGGCAGCAGGTGGTAGAGGGAGTGCCACGTCACCGGTCCGAAGAAGAGCAGGAGGCTGACGAGGAAGACGAGCACGAGCGCCCGCCCCTTTGTGTCTCGCCGCCATCGGACCAGGCAGGCAACGAAACCGATGGCGGCGAGGATCGTGATGACGGGAATCCGCCCGTGATCGAAGATCTGTCCGGTGAAGAGCCAGCTCAGGATCCGCCGCGCGCCATATGAACGCACGTCGGGACCTTGCTGCAGGAACTCGTCGATCGAAGCCCAGCCTCGGTAGATGACCAGCGGGACGATCGCCCACGCGACGAGGCAGAAGCCGCCGGCACCGACGACGACGGCTCGCTTGACCCGCTCGACGAGTCGGGACGGCCGGACGAGCACCCAGAGCAGGACCGGGATGAAGGCGAGATAGCCGGTCTCGAAGTGGAGCGCCGTGGTCAAGGCGATGAATAGCGCGGCCGGCAGGTAATTGCGGCCCTCGTCGATCGCTCGCCACGAGAATGCCCACGCGAATGGGAGCGTCCACATCGCCCAGGCCTGCGTCCAGACCCCGTAGCCCTTCCAGAGATAGGCGATCTGTTCGTAGCCGACGCCGGTGGCGCTGACGACGAATGAAGCCACCAACGCCGCGAACGCCGATTCCCAACGGGACCAGCCAAAGACCCTGCCGGCGAGGTAGACGGCGATCGGCCAGCCGACGACGAGAAGATACAGCGTCAGGCTGAACGCCCGGTTCGCGCCGATCACGGTCCCCAACAGCCCGGTGAGCATCGCGCCGAGGCTTTGATAGTGGAGAAACACTGGAGAACCGAGACTGAGGCTGGGGAACCATCCGTCGAGAGGGAAATGGCCGGCCTGGAACTGGGCGGTCGCGTACCGCACCATCTCCGAGTGGAACGCGGAATCGTTCAGGCGGGTGACATACGTGATTTCGGATCGCAACTCGATCGCGCTGAGGACGATGGGCGCTATTACCAGGCCGATTGGGCCGAGACGCGCGAACCATGAAGTGCCCTGGTTGGCGGTCGCCTCGACACGACCCGAAGGCTTGGCCGGATGGCTCTGCCTAGGAGTCAGCCGACGGAGGAGACGGGTGGATCTCGTACTGGTCATCGTGTCAGGAGAGCGGGAACCGCGGGCGTGGCCGTACGGACAGGTCAAGACAGCGTGCAGAAGATTCTGACGCGAAAGGCAGGAAGCCAACTTGTTCGCGGACCATCGTGTTGAGCGAGAGGGAACGAGGGGGCATCTCAAGGGACGACTCGTCGGCGCCCACTTCGGGCTGGGTCGGCTCTGGACACAAGAGGGTATGCATGCTGAATCGACCTGTTTGTCCTGCGGTACGCGCGCCACATACGCCGAACGATCGGCCCGTTCTCTGCTGCGACGGTAGCGGCTCGATTCGAACACTGCCAGTGAGGTGTTGTCAGCCTCTGGTGAAGTCCCGTCTCACATAGCAAGAGCCGCGATCGATGGCGCCGATCCCCGCGGCGGAGTTGCGGCGGTCGCCTGGCGTGTCGCGATGCCCTGTGGGGATACCAGCCGCGAAGGGCGTCAGGGGGTACTCGTTGAACCCGGGAGGCAAGGTCGGCTGCACAGAGCCGCTGTTCGGTTGCGCGCTCTGGACCTGGGAAGCAGTGCCTCGTCCGAAGATGAACTGGCTATCACGAAGTGAGGATTCCCGGTCACCAAAGGTTCACTATCCCGGCGGTCTGTGTTAACCGGGACTTTGTAGTCGCTTTCTAGGATCTCGTCGGCGACATCAGCGGGCCTTGTGGCTCGCTCGCGAACCACGGGAGGCTTGATGCGAAGAGGGTCGGGACAACGGTGGCTTCATACGCCCAGGAAGCGAGCTGCGATGGTAGTGGCAGCAGCCGTATGTGCAGTCGGCACCGTTAGCGCCTTGACGAGCGCGATCGTCGGCGCTTCGAGTTCGAGCGCGACGACGAGCGGTCGCGCGCGCTACCACGCGACCTCCCACTCGGTGGGACCGAGAGGACCGCGAGGATTCAAGGGAGCGCGTGGACCGAAGGGAGCGCAGGGTCCGACTGGTGCTACCGGCCCCGCAGGTCCGACTGGCGCTACCGGGGCGAGCGGCGCAGCCGGCGCGACGGGTGCAACCGGCGCTACCGGCGTGACGGGTGCAACCGGGGCGACTGGCGCGACCGGTGCGACTGGCATGACCGGTGCGACCGGTGCGACCGGTGCGACCGGTGCGACCGGGGCGACGGGTGCGACGGGTGCCACCGGTGCGACGGGTGCAACCGGCATGACCGGCGCGACGGGTGCAACCGGGGCGACTGGTGCAACTGGTGCCACCGGCGCGACGGGACCGACCGGGTCGATCGGACCGACCGGACCGACCGGACCGACCGGACCAGGCGGGGGAGCCGATTCACAGGTGTTCACCGGCACCGGGACTGGTAGTGCGACGGTCTCGTGCCCAACGAGCTCTCCTGACCTCCCCTACGCGTTGGGCGGAGGAGGGCTGGACACGACGACAAACACCAACGCGGTGTCGTCCTTCCCGACCTCGGGCGGAAGTCCGGCCACATCTGGGCACACTGATGGTTGGCAGGCCATCGGTTCGGTTGGCACGGATTCCGTCACGGTGTACGTGATCTGTTCTGACTAGCAACTAGCTGTGCGGCTCTGGCTACGGGGGCGTCGCACCCCGTAGCCAGAGTTCAGGCCTGCCCTTCCGATTTGCCACTGATTTACGAGTTCAAACCATTCGAGGAGTGGCGTCACACATGGCCACAACGGCCGAGACGAAGAGTATTGCGGCGCGCGTGTAGCCGAGCCGTCTGACGGCCCACCCGCGCCTTTGTGCCGTCGCTGTCGGCGTCGTCGTACTCGCTTTGACACTGGGCCTCGCCAGCTGCGGCTCATCAACGGCAGCGCTCACCCCACCTGAGTCACTGAACGCGGGTTTGGTCGCCTTCTCGCAAGCGAACTACAGCCAAGCAAGAGCCGACTACGAGGCGGTTCTCCAGAGGGACCCGAGCAACAGGTACGGGCTGAACAAGATCGCGTGGTACGACCTGGGTGTCCTTGACCAGAGGATTGGGCGAGCGGCCGCGGCGAGCTCGGAATACCAGCAGGCATTGGTGCTTGATCCGAAGTACACCAACGCCCTGTACAACCTGGCGGTCCTCCAGACACGCAGGGAACCGAGCAATGCCGTCAGCCTCTACGAACAGGCTCTCGCGACGTCGCCGAAAAACCCGAACATCCAATGGAACCTGGGGTTGCTCCTCTACAAAAGGGGCCACGTCGCTAGGGGGCGTGCGCTCCTGAACAGCGCACTCAAGATCAGCCCCTCGCTCAAGTCCAAGCTGCCGCAGGATGTGAAGCTCTAGCCTAGAGACAAAGGCATTCGGGACCAGACTGGTGGCTGTCCCCTATGTCCAGGCGAACCTGCTTGCCGTGAAGGATGGCCCGCGTCTCGGCGGTCCGTTGCTGTCCTGAGGAGCGCAGAGGCGCTCACGCCAGCGCGGGCACTACCCGGACCCGTCCTAGACCGGGAGTGGAGGCGGGCAGCGCGCCCCGAAGCGACTTCGCCTAGGCGATATCCCGCAGCACGCCGTCCGGTTCGCGCCGCAGAAGAGGGAGTCTGCCCAGCGATCGGACGAGTTCGGCATCCGGTCCAAGTGTCTTTTTCCAGGCGGTTCCCTCGGTCGCGAGGACTCCGACGGCAACTGGGTCCGCCCCCGCCCGCCGGAGCAGCGCGAGCGCCGCCCGCATCGACGCCCCCGTCGAGATGACGTCGTCGACGAGCGCGACCGGCCGACCCTTGGCGACGCCGACCCGATTCCGGTCGAAAAGGAGTCGCTGGGTTCCCCCGGTCGTGATGGAACGAACCGGTTCGGAGAGCGCATCGCCAAGATGGATCTTCGGCGTCTTCTGGAGCACGAGGTAGTCGTCAATCCCCAGGGCACGACTCACCTCGATGGCGATCGGGATGCCCATCGTCGCGACGGACGCGACGACCTGGACGTGGAACGGCTCGAGAAGCCCGGCGAGCTCGCGCCCGGCCCGCGCCGCGAAGCTCACCCCCTGGTCGACCGTGATGAGCAGGGCGATGGCGAGATCGTCGGAGACCGCCATCACCGGTAAGTCGAGTTCCTGTGTGCCGATGCGGGCGCGATGGATCCCAAGGGGTGCGGTCACGTCGAGATCGTGCACCGTCGGCGCCCCCGGTGCAACATCACTGTGCCGAGAGCCCTTTTCGCCGGTTCCGCCACTGGAGCCCGGCCGAGAGAATCGCACGGGCGGCGATCACGTCCTGCGCCCGCGGACCGTCGCCTGAGCCGGGGACCTCGAGGATGGACGGGACCGTCGCCAGGCCGGGATGGCTGATGAGGTGACCAAGCGCCTCGGCTCCGATCTCGCCCTCCCCGAGGTTCTCGTGCCGATCCCGGTTGGCGCCGAGGACGACCTTCGAATCGTTGAGGTGGATGCAACCGAGCCGGCCGGGTCCGATCGTCCGCTCGAGGGAGGAGACGACGGCGTTCGCCTCGGGCTCGTCGCGGTAGGGGACACCGGAAGCGAACAGATGCTGGGTGTCCAGGCACACCCCGAGCCGGGCGTCTCCTCCCGCCGCCGCGATGAGCGCGGCGAGCTCGTCGAACGTCCGTCCGACCGTGCCCCCCGCGCCGGCGGCGTTCTCGAGGAGGAGTGGACAGGTCGCTGAGCCGAGAACGGCGCCCGCCTCGTCGAGTGCGGAGAGCAGGCGTCGGGCGACGGCGCCGGCGACCCGTTCGAAGCCTTCACCCCGGTGACTCCCGACGTGGACGATCACCCCGGAGGCGGCAATCGCCGAGGCGGTGACGAGGTTTTCGACGAGGCAGTTCCGCGAACGCTCTGCCAGGTCGGTGTCCGGCGACGCGAGATTGATCAGGTAGGTCGCGTGGCAGAAGGTTGTCCGGACGTGCGTCTCCGCCTGCTGGGCTGCCCGGTAGGCGGCGAGCTCATCGGGAGAGTGGGACGAGCTGCGCCACATGCGCGGGCTCTGGGTGAAGATCTGGATGGCGTCGGCACCGAGCTCCCTGCCGCGACGAAGCGCGCTCGCGAGACCGCCCGACGACTTGACGTGCGCGCCGATGATCACGCGAAGACGGTATCGGCTCGCGGCGCGCGTAGCCTCTGGGGGTGGCCCGCAAGTTCTTCATTCGCACATTCGGCTGCCAGATGAACGAGCACGACTCGGAGCGGATCGCCGCCGGGCTTGTCGCCGAGGGTCTCGAGAGGACCTCGGATGTCGAGGAGGCGGATGTCGTCGTTCTCAACACCTGCTGCATCCGCGAGAACGCCGACACCAAGCTCTACGGTCACCTCGGCCAGTTGAAGTCGCTTGCCGAGCGCAAGCCCGGTCTCCAGATCGCCGTCGGCGGTTGCCTCGCGCAGAAGGAGCGGGGGGCGATCCTCGCCCGGGCGTCCCACGTTGCGGCGGTGTTCGGCACGCACAATGTCGATCGCGTTGGCCAGCTCCTGGACGGGGCCCGGCGCGTCGGCCACCCGGTGATGGAGATCCTCGAGGTTCCCGCCGACGACGGGGCGGCATTCCCATCGGCGCAGCTCGTCCGTCCGGAACTCGCCTACGCCGCCTGGGTGACGATCCAGGTGGGTTGCGACAACTCCTGCGCCTACTGCGTCGTCCCCTCGGTGCGCGGGCCCGAACGCAGCCGCCCTTTCGGACAGCTTGTCGACGAGGTGCAGGCCCTGGCCGCCCGTGGCACGACCGAGGTGACGCTGCTCGGCCAGAACGTGAACTCGTACGGGCGGGACCTCACCGTCCAGCTCGGTCGCGACCCCAGGCCGCGGCGGGCCGAGGAGGTTCTCGCCGGCGGACGGTGGGCCGGTGGCGTGGAGCGTCGTCCCGAGCCGCTATTTGCCGATCTGTTGCGCGCAGTCGGTGCGGTCGACGGGATTCGGCGCGTTCGGTTCACCAGCCCTCACCCCAAGGACCTGCGACCCGAGACCATTGCCGCCATGGCCGAGACGCCGACGGTCTGCGAGCAGCTCCACCTGCCCCTCCAGTCCGGGAGCGACCGCGTGCTGGCCGCGATGCGCAGGGGCTATACCGCCGAGAGGTACCTCGAGCGTCTCGCCGACGCTCGTGCGGCGATCCCCGACCTCGCCGTGACGACCGACGTGATCGTCGGTTTCCCCGGCGAGAGCGACGATGATTTTGACCGGACGCTCGAGGTTGTCGCCGAGGCAGGCTACGACGGCGCATACACCTTCATCTTCTCGCCTCGGGCTGGCACACGCGCCGCTGAGATGGTCGAGGAGTTCGTTCCTGATGAGGTGATCGCCGCGCGATTCGACCGCCTAAAGGACCTCGTGGACCGTTCGGCCCAGCGGCGCAACCAGGCGCGTGTCGGACGGATCGAGGAGGCGGTCGTCGAAGGAATCTCGCGAAGAGATCCCGGGATCCTCAGCGGCAGGACGCGCCAAGGCAAGCTTGTCCACTTCGATGGGGGACCGGTCCCGGTGCAGCCCGGCACGTATCGAAGCGTTCTCGTGACCTCGGCTGGTCCCCATCATCTCGCGGGCGCGACGGTGCCGCGCCTGCGTGGCTCGTGACTGGTTCCGGTCTCTTGACCGGAGGGCCCGCACCCGCGATCAGGTACCGAGTCGCTCCCAGATCCTCGCGCGATGGAGCGGCCGGTAGTGGGCATGGAACCATTCCCGAAGTTCGCGATTCCACGGTATGCGCCGGCCGGACCGGTTCGAGATGACCGCATAGCGCGCCACGGAGAACCACGTGATCCAGTCGGCCACGACCCGGTCGTGGGCCGGCGCGGAGTACTTCGTCCGTCCGTCGACCACCGCCTCGACCTCCTGCGGGTCGACCATCCTTGGGCAGTCAGGGACATCCGAGACGAAGCGGTTGGCGACGAGGAGGACGATCGAGCGATCGGAGACGACACAGCTCCCGGCGGGGATGGTCGCGGCGACGACCGAACCGATGTCGGCGACCTTCAACAGGGCCGAATCACTCGTCATGTCGGACGGCGCGACGAGAACGGCCCCGACGAGAACTAGCGCGCACGCCAGGGCGCCGGACACGACGATCCGGGTCCCGCCCGCCGGCCAGTGTCGCGCGCGGGCCAGTCCCGCCGCCCCGGTCGTCGCCACGTTCGTGAGGGCGACGGCGAGCGCCGGCGCGATGAACACGAAGGCGAAGTACATATGGTGCTGGTAGAAGAGGGGCGCGGCCAGAAGCGCCGTCGCCGTGGTGGCGGCAGAGCCGAGGACCAGCCATTCAATTGGCGCGGTCCGTCGGCGTCGCATCACATAGCCGACGACGAGTAGCGCCGTTGCCGCGACGACGACGACGACGGTGAGCGGCGCGTCGGTCGCGAAGTGGGCCAGGTCGTAGACCCCGGTCAGCACGGAGAGTCGAAACGTGAGCGTGCCCATGTAGATGCGGTCCGAAACGAACTACATCACGACGTTGTCGTGGATCATCGCCTGCGGCGCGGCAAGGAAGAAAGGCAGCGCAGGAACCGCGAATCCGAGCACGATGCCTGTCATGTAGGCACGCACGTGCTGGCGCGCCGTGATCGCGATGACGACGACAGCTGGCACGGCGACGAAGATCGCCCACACCTTGATGTCACCGGCGAAACCGAGGGCACACCCGGCGGCCAGGATTCGGCGCCGCGTCGGCTCCGCAGCGCCGGTGAACGCCAGCAGCAGGCTGACGAGGCAGAACGCGCTGAGGTACGGCTCGAGCATCAGCGTGTGATCGGCCCAGACCGCGGTCGGCCACAGCGCGAGAAGGCCGCCCGCGACGAGCACCGTGAACGCTCCGCGGTGCCGCACGAGCGCGCCGGCGAGCGTGCAATTCGCGCCGACGACGACGGCGGTGATCACGCGCACGATGGCGATGCCCATCCGGGTCCCTACGAGGCGCGCGATCGCCGCGATCGGCGCCGCCAGCAGGGTGATTCCCGGCGGCATGGAGAAGGCGAAGTCGCGGTAGGGGAGGTAGCCGTGGACGAGCAGCACCGACGAGCCAAAGTACGGGCCGTCGTCGTACTCGGTGACGCCGTAGAGGGCGCCCGGTTCCGCCAACTGGTACAGGGCGAACGCCAGACCCAGCAGTCCGACCGCGACGATCGCCAGGCGCGTTGCGGACGGCCTCTCGAGGAGGTCCGCGAGTCTCAAGACACCTCGACGCCAGCGTCGTGGCGCGGCCGGGCTCACGCGGTCATCGTTCCACAACCCGCCAGAACGGGCCCCACTTGTGACGGAGATAGCGCCCCCGGGCGCTGCAGACTCGCGGGATCGTGTGGGATTTGGGCGGTCTGACCTGGTCGAAAGGTGGGCGCCAATGCCCCTTCGCCGGCCAAGCCCCGCCACAGGAGGGGGGGTGCCGGACCTAAGCTGCCCGTCATGAGCGTGTTCGCCAAGGTCCTGCGTGCGGGCGAAGGCAAGAAGGTCCGTGCCCTCGCAGAGGTCGTCCCGCTCATCAACGCCCTCGAGGACGAGGTCTCGGCGATGAGCGACGAGGAGCTCGCTCACATGACGGTCGAGTTCCGCGAACGGCTTGATGCCGGGGAGGAACTGAACGACCTGCTCGTCGAGGCGTTCGCCGTCGTGCGCGAGACGGGACGCCGCACGATCGGACAGCGCTGCTTCGACGTGCAGTTGATGGGTGGGATGGCGCTCCACTTCGGCTGGATTGCCGAGATGAAGACCGGCGAGGGCAAGACGCTCGTCTCGACGCTCGCGGTGTACCTGAACGCCCTCGCGGGCAACGGTGTCCACGTCATCACCGTGAACGAGTACCTCGCCGGCCGTGACGCCGACTGGATGGGCCAGATCTACCGCTTCCTCGGGCTCAACGTCGGTCTCGTCGTCCCCCAGATCGACTCGTTCGACGCGAAGCGTGCTGCCTATGCCGCCGACATCACCTACGGCACGAACACCGAGTTCGGCTTCGACTACCTGCGCGACAACATGGCGCCGAGCCGAGCCGAGATGGTCCAGCGCGGTCACCACTACGCCATCGTCGACGAGGTCGACTCGATCCTCATCGACGAGGCCCGGACACCCCTCATCATCTCGGGGCCGTCCGACGACACGACGAAGCTCTACTACCAATTCGCCAGCGTCGCGCGGACGCTCGTGCGCGACGTCGACTACGAAGTCGACGAGGAGAAGAACCTCGTCGTTCCGACCGAGGAGGGGATCGCCAAGGTCGAACGTCAGCTCGGCGTCGAGAACCTCTACGACTCCGTATCCGTCAACTACGTCCACCAGCTCAGCAAGGCGCTCGAGGCGAAGGAGCTCTACCGCCGCGACAAGGACTACATCGTCATGGACGGCGAGGCGAAGATCGTCGACGAGTTCACCGGCCGCGTCCTGGAGGGCCGCCGCTGGTCCGACGGCCTCCATCAGGCCGTCGAGGCGAAGGAGCGCGTGAAGATCAACGAGGAGAACCACACCTGGGCGACGGTGACCCTCCAGAACTACTTCCGCATGTACGAGAAGCTCGCCGGGATGACGGGGACCGCCGAGACCGAGGCGGCGGAGTTCGCTTCCACCTACATGCTCGAGGTGGTGCCCATCCCGACGAACGTGCCGATGATCCGCGCCGACCACGCCGATTACATCTTCAAGACCGAGGAGGCGAAGTTCCGGGCCGTCGTGGACGACCTCGAGGAGCGGTTCGAGTCCGGCCAGCCGGTCCTCGTCGGCACCGCCTCGGTCGAGCGCTCCGAGCACCTCTCGCGACTGCTCGACAAGAAGGGCATCTCGCACTCGGTCCTCAACGCCAAGCAGCATGCCCGGGAGGCGGGGATCGTCGCCCAGGCGGGCCGGCTCCACGCCATCACCGTGGCGACGAACATGGCAGGTCGCGGAGTTGACATCATCCTCGGGGGCAACCCCGAGGGACTCGCCCTGGAGACGACGATCGCCGAGGACGTCGACCCGACGACGGAGGAGGGCCAGATCCGTTACTCCGCGCTGCTCGAGAAGTTCCGGGCCTCGTGTGCCGAGGAGGCCGAGCAGGTCCGCAGCCTCGGTGGGTTGTACGTGCTCGGCAGCGAGCGCCACGAGAGCCGTCGCATCGACAACCAGCTGCGCGGCCGCTCGGGGCGCCAGGGAGACCTGGGGGAGAGCCGCTTCTACCTCTCGCTCGAGGACGAGCTGATGCGGATCTTCGCCACGGGGGCAATGAGCTGGGTGATGGACCGGGCACTGCCCGAGGACGTGCCCATCGAGGCGCGCATGGTGACCCGGGCGATCGAGAAGGCCCAGGCGACGGTGGAGCAGAAGAACGCCGAGATCCGCAAGGACGTCCTCAAGTACGACGAGGTGATGAACGAGCAGCGCAAGGTGATCTACGAGCGCCGAATGCAGGTCATCGATGGCGACGACCTGCGCGAGCGCACCCTCGAGCTGCTCGAGGAGAAGGTTGCCGTCCTCGTCGAGACGTCCTGCCCGACCGAGTTCTCCGAGGAGTGGGACCTCGTGCGTCTCGTCGCAGACTGCGCCCAGTACTACCCGACCCGTTTCAGCGTCGCCGACCTCGCCCAGGCGACGAACACCGGGCAGCTCGTCGACAGCATCTACGCCGAGGCGTTCGAGTACTACGAGGCGCGCGAAAAGGACTTCCCCGGCGGCATCGAGGCTGCACGGGACTTCGAGCGCCAGATCATGCTGCAGATCATCGACCAGCGATGGCGGTACCACCTCGCCGAGATGGACTACCTGCGCGAGGGGATCCACCTGCGCAGCCTCGCCCAGACCGACCCGCTCGTCGCCTGGCAGCGCGAGGGCTTCGAGATGTTCGGCATGATGATGGCGGGGATCGACGACGATTACCTCCGCTACGTGATGCACGTCCAGGTCATCGCCGCCGAGGAGACGGCGCCCGACTACCGTCAGGCGACCTACGAGGCGGCCGCCGACCCGGTCAACCCGGTGGCGACGACGCTCGGCGAGGAGCCCGCCGCGGTGACCTCGGGGACGGGGAGCTCGGCGGGCCCCGGCTCGGGCCCGGTCGCCCGGACGGCCTACATGACGGCGACGCGGCCGGCGAACCCCAAGCTCGGCCGCAACGAGCCGTGCTGGTGCGGGAGCGGCAAGAAGTTCAAGCTCTGCCACGGCGCGGGCTGAGACCCGATGGCGCCCGCGACCGACGGCGGGCCCCGCCAGAAGCCGGGGACCGACCACGCGCACTTCGCCGAGAGCCTCGCCGCCCTGCGGGTTCGTCTCGGGGCGGCGCGGACCTATCTGCGCATCGACGAGCTCGTCGGCGAGCTGGCCCAGCTCGAGCCCGAGGTGGGGGCGCCTGACCTCTGGTCGGATCCCGACCACGCCCGGACGGTGACGACCGCCTACGGCCGGCTCCGGTCCGACGTGGATCTCTTCCAGGGACTCGCCGCCCGACTCGAGGACGCCGCGGCGCTGTACGAGATGGCGGTCGCGGAGGGCCCGGAGGCGCTCGCCTCGGTTGAGGGCGACCTGGCCGGGGCGGTCGGCGAGCTCGGCCGCGAGCTCGACGACCTCGAGCTGCGGAGCCTTTACTCCGGCGAGCACGATGAGCGTGACGCCGTCTGTGAGGTGCACGCCGGCGCCGGCGGCACCGAGGCCCAGGACTGGGCGGAGATGCTGCTCCGGATGTACCTGCGGTGGGCCGAGCGCAAGGGCTTCGCGGTCGAGCTCGAGGAGGTGACCGCCGGCCAGGAGGCGGGGATCCTGTCGGCGACGTTCATCCTCCGCGGCCGCCACGCCTACGGGCTGCTGTGCGCTGAGCGCGGCGTACACCGGCTCGTGCGGATGTCGCCGTTCGACTCCCAGCACCGCCGGCACACGAGCTTCGCCTCGCTCGAGGTGACACCGTTCCTCGAGGACCTCTCCGGCGAGGTGGAGATCGATGAGAAGGAGCTGCGTGTCGACACCTACCGTTCGTCGGGGGCGGGCGGCCAGCACGTCAACGTGACCGACTCAGCGGTCCGGCTCACGCACCTGCCGACCGGCATCGTCGTCGCCGTGCAGAACGAGCGGAGCCAGTACCAGAACAAGGCGAAGGCGATGCAGATCCTCGCCGCCAAGCTCGCTGTCCACCAGCGCGCTGAGCGACAAAAAGAGCTCGCCGAGCTCGCCGGGCCGCAGACCGAGATCGAGTGGGGGAGCCAGATCCGCTCGTACGTGCTCGCGCCCTACCAGCTCGTGAAGGACCTCCGGACCGGGCACGAGACAGGGAACGTGGAGGCCGTGCTCGACGGGGATCTTGACGCATTTATGGTCGCCTGCCTGCGGTGGCGGCGTGGCAACTCGACGTAACGGCTTCGTCGTGTCGTGTCACCTGTCCGACACGGGCCGACTGGTAAGGTGAGGCGAGCTTGTGGCGCGGCTCTCATCGGATCGGGAGATGCTTCCGGCGCGCCCGACAGGTGGATAGGGCGGGTGCGCTCGTGTCGGTGGTGGGGACGGCACGTAGGGACCCGTGGATGACGAACGACCCGGTCTGGCATCGGCAGCGACCACGAGGAAGAAGCTGATGATCCGCTTCGAAGACGTCACCAAGACCTACAAGGGGGATGTCACCGCGCTGCGCGACATCTCCCTCGACATCGACAAGGGCGAGTTCGTCTTCCTCGTCGGGTCCTCGGGATCGGGCAAGACGACCTTCCTCCGGTTGCTGCTGCGCGAGGAGATGCCCGACACCGGCAGGATCTGGGTCGCGGGGCGCGAGATCGGCGAGCTGTCGCCGTTCCAGGTCCCGTACCTGCGGCGCAACCTCGGTTGCGTCTTCCAGGACTTCAGGCTGTTGCCGAGGAAGACGGTCTTCGAGAACGTCGCCTTCGCGCTCGAGGTGATTGGGCGCAACAAGGCGATCGTCCGCTCCCAGGTGGGCATCGTCCTCGATCTCGTCGGGCTCGGCGAGAAGGCGGACCGCATGCCCGACGAGCTTTCCGGCGGCGAGCAGCAGCGGGTCGCCATCGCGCGGGCCTTTGTCAACCGCCCGCTCGTCCTCATGGCCGATGAGCCGACGGGGAACCTCGACCCGGCGACGAGCCAGGGGATCATGAAACTCCTCGACCGGATCAACCGGACCGGGACGACGGTCGTCATGGCGACGCACGACGTCTCGATCGTCAACTCGATGCGCCGCCGCGTCGTCGAGCTCGACCACGGCCGCATCATCCGGGACCAGGCCCGCGGCGTCTACGGCTTCGCGAGCGAGCTTTCCAACACCACTTCGCACGCTGTGCCGGCGGTGTCGCTCGTCGATGAGGGTGACCCCGAAGAGACCGGCGAGGGCGAGTCGGTCACCTCCCGCGTCACGGCGGTGCGCGCCCGTCGGGGCAACCGGTAGGGGCGCGCCGTGGCGGTATCCCTCGACTACGTCGTCAAGGAGACGGCGACGAACCTCTGGCGCAACCGCGTCATGGCGATCGCAGCAGTCCTCACCGTCGCGGTCTCGCTGTCGCTCGTCGGCTCGGCGCTCCTGCTCCGCCAGGCGGTGAAGAACCAATTCGTCGAGTGGTCGAACAACGTGAGCCTCGAGGTCTTCGTGAACGCCAACGCGAGCGCGAGCCAGATCGCCCAGGTGAGGTCGCTCATCGAGCGGACCCCGCAGATCACGAGGTACACCTACCTCGACCACCTGCAGTCCTACGAATGGGCCGTGAAGCTCCTCGCTGGCGCGCCAACCGCGATCGCCGTGCTGAGTCCGGCGATTACGCCGCCGGTCTTCCGTTGCCAACTGCAGGACCCGGCCTACGCCTCCACCGTGGCGGGGATCTTCCGGCACAGGCCGGGCGTTTATGAGGTTGACTTCGCGGCGCAGACGATCCGGGTGCTGCAGAAGCTGGAGGGCGCGGCCCAGGTCATCCTCGTCGTGATCGCGCTCGTGCTCCTCGTCTCGTCACTCGTCCTCATCTTGAACGCCATCCGCATGGCGATATTCGCCCGACGGCGAGAGGTGGGGGTGATGAAGCTCGTCGGCGCGACGAACTGGTTCATCCGGGTGCCCTTCATGCTCGAGGGCCTGGTCCAGGGTCTGCTGGGTGCCGTCGTCGCGGTTTTCGTCGTCCTGCTCGCCAATCTCGGGCTCGGCTACCTGCACAGCCACTACGGCGTGCAGATGTTCGCCCACGCGCAGCTTTCGTCGCGCGACCTTGCCTTCACCGACCTCATCGTCGTGCTGTTCGGGGCGTTCATCGGCATTGTGGGTTCGTTCGTCGCCATCCGGCGATTCCTCGACGTCTGAGCCCGCGCCCGGACCGCTCCCGTTAGTTTCGGCAACGTGGCGGCACTCGAGACGGTCGCGAACTGGGGTGCCCCGCACGCCGCCGCGGCGGTCGTCGACGCTGGCGGCGCCGTCGACTGGTTCGGCGAGGTCGAGCATCCCTTCGCCCTCACCTCGGTGACGAAGCTCCTCACCTGCTACGCCGTCCTTGTCGGCTGCGAGGAGCACACGGTCGCGCTCGACGACCCGGCGGGGCCGGCAGGATCGACGGTCGCCCACCTGCTGGCGCACGCCTCGGGACTGTCGCCCAACGACCGGGCGCGGGTGCTGACGGCACCCGGCGTCCGGCGCCTCTACTCGAGCGCCGGTTTCGAGGTGCTCGCCGACCACCTCGAAGCTGCCGCCGGGATGGCGTTCGCCGACTACCTCGCCGAGGCCGTCTTTGCGCCGCTCGACATGGGCACGGCCAGACTCGCCGGGTCGGCGGCGGCGGGGTCGACGGCGACCCTCGGCGACTGCGTCGCGTTCGCCCGGGAGCTCCTCTGCCCGAAGCTCGTCACGGCGGAGACGCTCGAGGGCGCGACCGAGGTCGTCTTCCCGGGCCTCGCCGGCGTCCTGCCGGGCTTCGGGTACCACGACCCCTGCGACTGGGGCCTCGGATTCGAGTTGCGTGACGCCAAGGCGCCGCACTGGACCGGGGGGCGCAATTCGGCGCGCACCTTCGGGCACTTCGGGCAGAGCGGGCCCTTCGTCTGGGTCGACCCCGCCGCCGGGATCGCCTGCGTTGTGCTCGCCGACCGGCCGTTCGGTCCTTGGGCAGCGATAGCCTGGCCGGACTTCTCCGACGCGGTCCTCGCCGAGTACGGGTCCTGAGTGCCGCCCGGCCCGCCCACTACGCTGCGGGCGGTGACGGACACGGGCGGTACACGATGAAGGGCGTGCTCTTGGCCGGTGGGACCGGGAGTCGGCTCGACCCCCTCACCAGGATCACGAACAAGCACCTCCTCCCGGTCTACGACCGGCCGATGATCTCCTACGCCGTGGAGGCGCTCGTCAAGGCCGGGATCGACGAGATCATGGTCGTAACCGGGGGCACCCACGCCGGCGAGTTCCTGCGGCTGCTGTCGAACGGCGAGGAGTACGGCGTGCGGCGGCTCACCTACGCCTACCAGGACCGCCCGGGCGGAATCGCCGAGGCGCTCGGACTCGCTGAGCGTTTCGTCGGGACGGAACGCGTGCTCGTCATGCTCGCCGACAACGTCTTCGGGCGGACGATCCGGCCTACGGTCGAGCGTTTCGGTCAGCAGGCAAGCGGGGCGCGCATCGTGCTCGCCCGCGTCCCCGAGCCGGAGCACCTCCGACACCTCGGCGTGCCCGAGCTCGACGAGAAGGGTCGCGTCGTGCGGATCGTCGAGAAGCCCGCGGTGCCGCCGAGCCAGTTCTGCGTGACCGGCGTCTACTGCTACGAGCCTTCGGTCTTCGCGGTGATCCCGACGCTCATCCCCTCGTCCCGGGGCGAGCTTGAGATCACGGACGTGAACAACCACTACGTGGCGGCCGGCGAGATGTCCTACGACGTCTGCGACGGCTTCTGGGGCGACGCCGGGGAGTCGATCGACGCCTACTACAACGTCGTCGACGAGGTCCGCCGGAACGGGGCCAACCTCGGCTGAACAGCCGATCCGAGCTCGAGGTCGGCTGCTTCAGTTGAGGTGAGCATCGACACCAGGACGTCTAGTCCAACGTCTCGGAGTGCCTCCATCTCGTCACCGAGCCAGTCGTTGCCCCTTGGGCGAGCCATGGTGCCGAGCTTTCCGGTGCCAGAGCGTTCGATGAGGAAGATGGTTGGTTTCATGTTGGGCCGCCGAGCTTGAGGAAGTGCGACGCAGACACTGCCGATTCGGGATCGACAGTCCTGTGGACCACGCGCCGCCGTAGTGCGCCAAGTCCGCTCCCGGCGTAGAGCAGGAGGGTCATGGGGATGACGCAGATCACCGTGACAAACATCGCTCCAATGCCAACCCCGGGATTGTCTTGGTTGGCGGGCACCGACGCACTGAAGCTCATGAAGATGACCAAGCCGAGGAGGGCGGCACCAACGACGATCGACCAGGCGAGGTACCCCCAGGCTCGCCGATGGCCGAGTGATGACCCGAAGACGACCGTCGAGATGACCGCAGCGCCACCGAAGCAGCTCCCCAAGATGATCAGTGTCGTGGCCGGGACGTGATGAGAGGCGGCCACTTCCACGATGGGCACCCAGGCGACGAGAAGGAGGATCCAGGCAACCCACCTCCAGATCAACCACCTGGGCGTGCTCTTCAGCCGATCGGTCATCTTGGGTCGAGGTGCGTCCAACGCCCTCACCCGAGGTGATCCCGGTGGGGTCGGGTTCCAGCGTTCACCGTCCCAGTGCCAGAGCCCGTCCGGACTGAGCGGACACCACTGCTTGCCGTCCCAGAACCACAGCTGTGACTGGGCGCCCGGGACCCCAGCTTCCATCCCTACATCATCGTCCGAGATGGAGCCCACATGGCGTCGGCCAGCATCCACCACTCCGGAGCGCTCCGGGGCGAGCATGACGGAGCGCTGAGACCGCCACCTGAGTCCTTAGCTCCCGACTTTCACCCACCGGCATCTCACCTATTTGCCGAACTCATGTCCCCTAAGGGCGCGCCGGAGTGAGCGCGGCGGCGAGAGCGTCGTCGAGATCCGGGTAGGTGAAGGTGAAACCGGTCTCGGTGAGCCGGCGCGGCTGCGCGCGCTGGCTCGCCAGAGTGATGGCCCCGACGGTCTCGCGCCCCATCGCGAGCTCGAGTGCGAAGCGGGGGACGCCGTAGACCGAATGCCGGTGGACCGCCCGGGCGAAGGCGTCGGTGAACTCGATGTTGCGTGCCGGGTTCGGGGCGGTGAGGTTGCACGGGCCCTCGACCGCCGGGGTGAGGGCCGTGTGGATGATTGCCGCGACCTCGTCGTTGAGCGCGATCCAGCTCATCCACTGGCGGCCCGACCCGAGGTGGGCTCCCAACCCGGCGCGGAAGAGCGGCAGCTGCAGGCCGATCAAGGGGTTGGCGGCGGCGAGCACGATCCCGGTGCGGATGGTGACGACGCGGATACCGGCGTCGCGGGCGGGCGCGGCCGCGGCTTCCCAGGCACGGCAGAGCTCGGCGAGGAAGCCGTCCCCGGGTGCGCTCGCCTCGTCGAGCAGCTCGTCGGCGCGGCTGCCGTAGTAGCCGACGGCGGAGGCCGACACGAAGACCGCGGGGGGCGTGTCGGAGGCCGCGACGGCGCGGGCGAGGAGGTCCGTCGTGACGAGGCGGCTCGCGCGCACCCGTTCGCGCTTGGCGCGGTTCCAGCGCCGCGGCGTGAGCCGCTCTCCCGAGAGGTGGAATACGGCGTCGATCCGGTCGAGGTTCCCCCCGGGAAGGCGGGAGAGGTCGACCCGCCGTGCGGGGAGGTCGAACGCCGCCTCGCCCTCAGCGGGGTTGCCACGGACGACGCGGTGGACGGCGTGACCGTCGGCCTCGAGCCGGGCGACAAGAGCGCGCCCGATGAGCCCGTGCGACCCGCTGACGAGCATGCGCATGCGAGCAGCTCCTTCGCGAAGCGAGCCTACTGGGACGGTGCCGGCAACCTCGCGGCAGAAGACAGGTTCGCGCCGTCCAGCCTCGGCGGCCCGCGGACGGGCGATCGCCGCGGTCCCCGCCCCGGATGCCCAGCCAGCAGCCGGTGAGATCACCGCCACGGCTGCGGCGCCTGAGACGTCGTAAGGGGCGAGATGGCTACGGCCCGGGCGGGTCAATGGCGCCGCGGGGCGGAACGATCCCGTAACGAACCGCACCCCGTCGGCGGGGTCGCGTTGGGGGTGACCGCCGGGCCAGAGCCCTCTTGCCAGTTCGGGTGACGTGTTCGCCATCGCGACGGCGGCTGAGCTGCGTGATCCCTACACGGTCGGACTGGCGCCACGTCGCCGAGCTCGCCTGCGAATTCCGAGCCATTCC
>PLPK01000074.1 GCA_003159795.1 Acidimicrobiaceae bacterium
TCGCCACCTTCGCCGCCTGCCAGATCACGGGGCCGGCGGGGGCCGGCTCCTACACCCTCACGGCGGGCGGCAGCTCGCTGACGGCGGCCCCGGCGTCGTCGGCCGTCTCGATCGTCGCCGGCACGGCGAGCAAGATCGCCTTTACGCCGGCGATGCCGGGCCCCGGAGTGCATGGCAGCGCCATCCCGGGCGTCGCGGTGTCGGTCGAGGACACGAATGGCAACGTCGTGACGACGGCCNNCGCTGAGCAGCGGCGTGGCGAACTTCACCAACCTCGTGGTCACCTCCACGGGCACCTACACCTTCACGGCCACGCCCAGCGGGATCAGCGGGGTCTCGACGGCGGTCAGCTCCAGCTCCTTCACCGTGAGTTAGGGGCTAGTCACCCGAACCGGGCTCGCGCGGGCCACGACTGCGCTGAGCCCGGATCTCACCGTCGGCAGTCTGACCGACTGGCTGTGTTACGGGTCCAGGCGCGAGGGGAAAGGGCTGGTGGCGAGGTGTTCAGATTCAATCGGGAGGTCTTGACTGCCGGCCGGCGTTCGCCGAACTCTCCTCTCCCACGGTTGACCGGATCTCCGGCCCGGCTCTTCTCTCGTTCCGCAGGCCCGAGCTGGTCTGAGCGGCCGGGATGAGCTCACGCCGGCGGGCGACCTCGCCGAACCAGCGCGCTGACGGCTTGGGTCGTCGCGCGAACGTCGACCGGTCGACCGATACCAGCCCGAAATGGGGCCCGAAGCCGTGGGCCCACTCGAAATTGTCGAGCAGGCTCCAGTAGAAGTAGCCGCGCACGTCGATACCATCCTCCAGGCACCGGTGGACGCCGCGCAGGGCTTCCGAGACGTACTCGACGCGTTCGGCGTCATCGTTCGTCGCAATACCGTTCTCGGTGACGATCACCGGCCTGCCGGTCGCCGTGGCAGCCCGCCGGATCGCGGCCTCAGCGGCCTGGGGCCAGTACTCGTAGCCCATGGCGGTGAGGCGAGTGCCCCGAGGCGGGTCGACGGGGCCCTGTGGGCCGATGTAGGTCCTCGAGTAGCTCTGGACGCCGACGAAGTCGTCCCCGCCGAGCTCGCGGAGGTAGATGTCCTCCATCATCTCCCGGGCAAGAGCTGCGAACTCCTCGCCGCCCGGCACCACCTGGACTTCTGACATCGACAGAGCCAAACCGATCGGGTAGACACCGGGCCCGGCCCGTAGCGCTTCGACCGCTCGCCGGTGGGCTTCGACCAGGTTCTTTGTCACCGTGACGAAAGCTTCGGTGTCATCCTTCCGACCCGGCGGGAACTCACCGAGGAGGTAGCCGATCAGCGCCACCATGTTCGGCTCGTTCACAGTGCAGGCGCGGCCGATCAGATCGCCCAGGGATCTCCCCGCCTTCTCGCAGAACCGCGCGAACAGCGCAGGCGACTGCGGTGCCTCCCAGCCGCCCTGAGAAGCGAACCAACGTGGGTTTGTGAAGTGATGGAAGGTCACGGTCGGTTCTATTCCGACCTCCCGGCACGAAGCGCAGATCCGGCGGTAGTGGTCGAGTGCCGCAAGAGACCACTCTCCCTCGGTTGGCTCGATCCTGCTCCACTCGAGGGAGAACCGGTAGCTCGTGAGCCCGATGTCCGCGACGACAGCGAGGTCTTGGCGCCACCGAGAGTAGGAATCGCACGCGTCGCCGCTCGATTCCGCGCAGCCAGACCCCGCCTGGTGCTCGAAGTCCCACCAGTCAGAGTTCGTGTTGCCGCCTTCTATCTGGTGCGCGGATGTTGCCGCGCCCCAGACGAAGTCCTTCGGGAATCTCAGGCTGTCAGGGGCTTCCGTGTCGTGGCCAGCCAGGTCACCCCGCGGAGCTTGCTTCTTGATCGGCCTTGTTCCCACCAGCTGGCTCCATTCTTCGGGGCGACTTTGTCAACCTACAAGGTGTGATCGGGTCGTTCATCGCCAGGACGTGCGGATCGGCTCACCGGCGGGCACGCTCCCGGGGCACCTCGCCTTCCGCCCGGAGCTGGACTACCACCCACAGACCGTCGGGTGGATTCCCNNTGCCTGAGACCGCGCCGCCGGCGCGCCGCGAGACCGCCGCCGATCGAATCATCTGTACGCGACGCAAGGTGCGTCTTCAGTCACCCGGGAGCGCGTATCGACGGTTCGGGAGTTCCTTTTCGCCGGATCTCAAGATCGTCAGAGGTCGAGCAGGAACTTCAAAATGCGTCCGATTTGAAGCCCGATCTCGGTGTCGACCATTCCCAGGCGCGCGACGAACCGGTCTTCCGAGACAGATTTCACGTCCTCGCATTTCGCATAACTCACCGCGTCGAGCCCCGACGCCACCGTGTCGATCTCGACATGTGACGGGAGTGCACGTCGACTTGTAGTGACCGGCACGACGATGACCACGCCAGCACGACTCTCATTCAGCGGGTCCGCGGATACGACAACGGCCGGGCGCAGACCGGCCTGCTCCCTCTCGCCTGGGTCGCCGAAGTCGACGAGCCAGACCTCTCCTCGACGCACGTTAAGCGGAGGTGTCGCGCAATGCGCCGCTCTCGAGCGCGCGCTCGCGCTCGACTTCAGCCCATGCGACTGGGTCAGTACGGAGTTCGTCATAGCGAGCTGAGAACTGGCCGAAGAAGACTTGGCGCTCGAGAGCGTCGACGGCCTCGTCGAGGAGTTGGGTCATGGGCCGACCCGTAGTATCCGCAAGCTTCGCGAACCGGTCCCTTGTGCGCTCGCTGACTCTGATCGTCGTGCTCATAAAGTTGGAGTCTACCGTTCTGTAGATTCTTTGATCTACTCCCGTATCGATTTGCGCGGAGGTGCAGCTACAAAGCCTCGGAAACCGGTCGGGCTGAAGCCAGATCGACGTTCCTTCGAGCGGCTTCCGAGACCAGCGCGTGCCGGGTCGGCTACGCATCCAGCTCGGCACCCACGACGATGGCGACGAGGTCGATGAGGTCCTTGTAGCGAGTCGACGGCTGCAGTCGAGGACCGACTGTTGGAACGTGGCAACAACCTTGTCCGCGACGTGGTCGCAGAGCGGGTACGCCAAGTAGCCGTGTTGCTCCACGTCGGGGATGACGAGCCGCGCCATGGGAGGCACCGCCTCAGGCGTGCCAGTCATGCGCAAATCGGCCCCGACGAGGTCGACGTGGAACTCGGCCCATGCCGTGACACCGACATAGGCCGCAACGGGGAGGTGCACCCCAGTCTGTGCTTCGCCGATGATCCGTGCCGGCCCGATCTCGAACCGGAACCAATCACCGATGTCGCGCCCCGTCGCCTGCCGCAGGTCGGCCTCTGCGGTTTCGGAGGCCGCGGCACGATAGACATCGACGTCGATGGTCGCCCGCATGCCGAGATCGCGAGCGAGCAGGGCGGTCGCTCCCTTGACCACCCAGCCGTCGTCGATGAGATACAGCCGCTCCAGCAGCCGGTCGTAGGCGGATCTGGCGTTGGAGCTGCTCGAGCGACCATCTGCCCTCGGCTGCGAGTGCCTTGAGGCGATCTGTGAGGGCCCGACGGAAGGCGGAGGGATCGGCGTAGCCGCGGCCTTCGGTCACGGTTGCTGTCCGCCTATCTCGGTGCCGCTGGCTTCAGCCAGCCATCGGGGGGTGTCGGGATCTCCGACAAGATCCAACAGCCACCGCAGTGTTGCCAGTCCGTCTTCACGCCGGAAGCCGAGCAGCCCGGCGTGGGGCGCAAGGGAGCTGGCGAAGGTGCGCGGGTAGTCATGCCCGGCTCGGATGGCATCGGCCACCACCTGGGCGATGGCCTCGGGATCCTCGCGCTCGCCGA
Organism: Acidimicrobiaceae bacterium; assembly: GCA_003159795.1. GTDB lineage: Bacteria > Actinomycetota > Acidimicrobiia > Acidimicrobiales > Bog-793 > Bog-793. The sequence continues at coordinate 3,787 of PLPK01000074.1, forward strand.
CAAGGTCGGCCGCGATCCGGGAAGGTCGGGTGACCGGCATTCCGCGGAGCGTGATCCACTCGGCTTCCGTCAGCCGATCGACGTGGAGGCGAACGTCGGTCCGACGGGACTGCCGTCGCACTGGCAGAGTGAATTCGTGGCGGTCGGCAGGCAGGTGGCCGATGCCGTAGAGTGCCGCCGCTGATCGGTGCGACGCCACCCCTCGCCCGGGCGTTCTGTCCCATGCCGGTATCTCCGGTGCCAGCTGTAACCAGGCAGCGCGAAGCTCGGTGTGGTCCGCTCGTGGTGCGCCCGCCAGTCGGTAAACACCGTGCGCCACCCGGTCCAACATCCCGTTGCTGGCGAGGCGGGTCATGGTGGCCGGCGACACGCCCGCCCGCTCGGCCTGTCGGCGCGTGACCAGTCCCCACTGCTCCTCGGCGATGGCACTCAGCCGTCCAAACGTCGTCGAGGATGGCATATCTGCATAGTAGCTCAGATATGAGCGATTATGCATCATCACTCGCCATTACGACCGTAGAACAGCTCAATAGTGAGCGAGAACGAAGCACCTCGAAGACGAGGCCCCGCTCCGCCAAGAAGATCAGGTCTGCGGTGAGGCGCCAGACCAACGACGATTGCCGATCGGCGGGAGCACGTCGCTCTCAGGGAGACCAGCCAAGATGAGGTCATGACAGACGAGCAAGCCGGCGCCAACGAGCTTGCACGACGGGTGGCGGAGCTCGAGGCCGAGAATCGGCGGCTACGCAGCCTCATCGGCCTCGACCACGAGAGGCGTGCCGCTCCGACTCCCACCTGGGAGCCAACCCTGTTCGGCGACGGAGGGCCGATCTCGGCACACCGCGTCACCCAAGCCTCTTCGCCTCAGCACAAGGTGGGGCTGTTCAGGTCGTTGTTCCGAGGGCGGGATGACTTGCATGCGCTGCGATGGGAGAACACGCGGACTGGCAAGTCAGGCTGGGGCCCGGCGGTCAAAGGCGGGTGGGCGAACAGCCGCCGGCCGGATCGCGAGTTGCTGCCTTTCACTGACGAAGTGCTCGTCGAACATCTGGCTGGCAGGAGCAGCGTCGGCGTGTATCCGCTGTTGCCGGACGACACGTGTTTCCTTCTGGCGTGCGACTTCGACGGATCCGGATGGATCCTCGACGCTCTCGCTTACCTGGATGCGGCAAGAGCAGCCGGAATACCGGCAGTCCTTGAGCGTTCGCGATCGGGTGACGGCGGACACGTATGGGTCTTCTTCGGTGACCGCATACCCGCCGGATCGGCGCGGCGAATCGGGGCCCATCTAGTGCGTGAAGCCATGACGGCTCGCGTCGAGCTCGACCTTGCGTCCTACGACCGCCTGTTCCCGGCGCAGGACTTCCTGCCGCGACAGGGCTTTGGGAACCTGATAGCGCTCCCACTGCAGGGCGAGTGCCGAAAGAGGGGGACGACCGTCTTCCTTGATCCATCCACGCTGGAGGCCTACGGGGACCAGTGGGAGTTCTTGGCCTCGGTTGAGCCTCTCAGCCGGGCCGCCACTATGGCGATGGCCGAAAGTCTCGGCGAGGTGGCGGTGGGCCCAGGGACGCCGACATACCGTCGCTCGAGTCGGAGTTCCACATCTCGTGCGACGCCCGCGGTGATACGAGCATCGGCCGGAGCCATGCTGGGCGTGGACCGCATCGGGTTGCCACCGGACATGCTCGCTGCCCTGAAACATGCCGCGTCATTGCACAATCCCGAGTTCTACGAAAAGGAGCGAAGCCGCCGGTGGACCGGACAGACGTCGCGATTCATCCGCTGTTACCGCGAAACAATCGATCAGCTCTTGCTACCCCGGGGGCTTCGCCCGCAAGCGGCCGCGATCGTGGGCGAAGCCGGGAGCCAGCTTGATGTCACTGAGATGTACCCGGCGACAGACGTCGTCGATTACGAGCTGAGGGCGATTGTTCGGGTTGAGCAGCAGGCCGCCGCAGACGCTCTCGCGGTCGAGGATCTCGGTGTGCTGGTCGGGCCGCCGGGGAGCGGGAAGACGGTGGTCGCGTGCGCACTTATCGCGCGCCACCGAGTGCCGACGCTTGTCATCGTCGACCGACAACCTCTGGTCGAGCAGTGGCGCGAACGGTTGGCAACGCACGTCGGTCTCGGAAAGAAACAACTCGGCTATCTCGCGACCAACCGGCGAGCGAGCGGAATCGTGGATCTGGCCATGGCCCAAAGCCTCGCTAGGAGAGATGACCTGGAGGAGGTGACCGAGCGCTACGGATTCGTGATCGTCGACGAGTGCCATCACGTCCCGGCGATTACGTTCGAGCGCGCTGTTCGCCAGATCCCGGCTAAGCGATGGCTCGGACTTACTGCCACGCCGTACCGGCGCGACGGCCTTCAGGCAATGATGGCGATGTATTGCGGGCCGACCAGATACCGAATGCCGGAACCATCGGGCGCGCAGTTGCTCCAGAGGGAACTGGTCCTGCATGAGACCATGCACACGTCAGGACCTGGCGAGCACATTCAGGAGACGTTCCGAAGGCTGGTCGGCGATAGCGCGAGGACGAGCTCGATTTGCGACGACATCGCGGCCGCGGTCGCCCAGGGACGGAACAGTCTCGTGCTCACTCGCTGGACCGAGCACTTGGAGTCGATCGTGGAGGAGCTGATGGGGCGAGGCCTGGCTCCTCTCGTCCTGCGTGGCGGGATGGCCAAGAAAGCCAGAAAGGTGATCATCGATCAACTCGCTCAGCCGGCACTCGCCAGCGCTGTGCTAGTCGCGACGGCGAGCTTCCTCGGTGAAGGCTTCGACTGTCCTGCCCTGGACACCGTCTTTCTTGCCTTCCCCATCAAGTTCAGGGGCAGCATCGTCCAGTACGTCGGTCGGATCATGCGTCCGACGACCGGCAAGACCAGAGTTGTCGTGCACGACTACGTCGACACGCAGGTCCCAGTTCTCGCCCGGATGTACGACGAGCGTGCCAAGGGATACGCGAGCCTTGGATTCCGACCGCCGAAGAGACCACGTGCTGCGGGTTACTCCGTCGGTTGACCGCCCATAGGTCGACCTCGGTTGAGTAGCAAACCAATAGCAACAATCAGGCACGATGGCTCACACGCATCCGTCGCCGAATCAGATGCCCATTGTCCGTCAAGCTGACTCCACTCGCCGGCGACATCGGAGATCAGGTGCCGGAGAGGGAGGCATGACCGCCGCCAAGCAGTGACCAGCCCTTGTGACCAAGTTGTGACCACGGGGCCTTTCTGACCGGACTTCTGTCGCCTCAACCCCTGAATCAGCGCCTTTCGACGCGCTCGTCGTGCGCTGACTAGGGAGAACGATCTGCTGCGCCGGATCACCGGCGACCAGGGTTAAGCAGGTCCCCAGCGTGCGCTTGATAAGGGTGCTCAATCGACCAGCGTGTGGGAAAATTCGGGCATGTGAGGGCGCCCGGCGGACTGACGGACGGCCTGAGAGGCATCCGGAGGCTGGCCGTGCAGAACATCGTGGAAGTGCCCAACGGATATCCGACCTCCACGATCTTCATCGACGAGAGCCGCGGCAGGGCGAGCGGCGGAAGATTCTTCGCTGTCGCGGCCGTCAAGGTCCGGAAGCCAGGCGCGCTCGCGCGATCACTCCAGTCGATCCGTGAGCCGGGTGAATTCAAGGGCGAATTCAAGTTCAAGAGCGTCACCACGGGGACTCTGCCGCGCTACTACGCCGCGCTCCAACTCCTTGACTCGCCGGACGCACAAGTGCACGCCTGCGTCGTCGACGCCGAACAGCACGGTCCCTTCGGCAAGCGGCCGTTCTGGCGTGTCCACGCAGACATCGTGTGCCAACTGCTCGTAGGTTCGATCAACAAGCGCGAACTTGTCGCGGTTCTGATCGACCGAATCTCGACACCTGCGGGCGTCGCATATGAGGACATCGTGAAGGAACAGGTCAACCGGCGCCTCGGCGCGACTTCGGTCGTCGCGTGTATCTGCCTCGACTCGCGCACGAACGATCTCATGCAGCTCGCCGATCTCGTCGCGGGTCTATCGCGTATGACCGTGGGCTACAGGTCGAGACCTACCGCTCACGGGAGACGAACAAGAAGAAGGTTGTGATGCACCTCAAGGCGGCACTCGGTGGCGCGGACCTCCATGACGGTAGAGCAGGACGAGTGAACATCGCGACCTATCGGGCACCAGCACCTGGCCCGCGCAAGACCACGCTGATGGTCGTGGGCGATCGCAAGACAGGATGATGGCCTGGTGGCAGCGGTTGAGGTGTCTTGAAAGTCGGCATAATGTAGTTAACGCGACCTGGGCCTCCGGCCCACTGCCGCACTCCTCGGCCTGGGCCTTCGGCCCACCGCTGAGGGCAGGCCATGGTAACCACCTGCATAGATTTCTCAAGGAAAGGGCTCCGGGCTAACGCCTGGGGCCCTTTCTGTACTCGGCGGTGACGGCCCGAATCTGCCGCCGAACGACAGCGTCTAACTGAGCCCTTGTCGCTCGCCGCTGATGTGCATAATCGCAGGTCCGAACGGCGTTTGGGCCCTGATAACTACGGATCAGACGGTTGGGGGTTCGAGTCTCCGCTCCGCGGAGCTTGCTTTCCGTTGGTCCCTGTGCGGACTCCCGCCTCGGGTTGGTCCCGGCGTTGGCCCCTGCGCTTCGGTCCGCCACAGCGAGCGACATTTCACGCCCGTCCATGAGGAAGTGTTTCGCGCGCTCGGAGGGACTCGAACCCCCAACCTTCTGATCCGTAGTCATGTCGGCCTGAACGCTGTGCGGACCTGCGATAATGCACGTCACCGGCGAGCGTAGCGGGTGAAGTTATCTGGTGTAGAAAGGGGTCCGCGTGAGCGACGACGAGCCCGGCGAGGGGGTCCTTTTCGACTTGTGGCCTGAAAGCGAGCGACCGAACATTCTCCATCTCGTCCGCGAGAGAGGGACGCCCTGGGGAATCGCTCAGCTCGATCAAGGGGAATGGGTCGTGCTTTGGTACGACCGGGACGACGTGCCCGACTTCGCGCCGGCGAAAAGAACGCTGCCGATAGTCGCCTACAACCCGACGCCGGAAGGGCTCGCCGCGCTACTGCCTCAGCTCGTTCCACCTGACGTAGCCCTGAGACTCAGCACGCGCATCCTGGCAGCTCGAACGCGCCAGCCCTGACCAGCACCTCCCCCTACGTTGCCCCAGGACGGCCGCAAACGACCGCCGAGGTATGGGAGTGCGGCCCTACTTGCTCCGTCTGGCCCACCTTCGGCGATTGCCTAGACGTCTAGGGTTTTCGAGGCGAGCGCTT
>PLPK01000011.1 GCA_003159795.1 Acidimicrobiaceae bacterium
ATGCAGGTGTTCTGGTTCGAGCGGCGGAACTTGGCGAGCGGGTAGATCTTCTTGCCGAGCTCGGCGCCGAAGCGGTCCTTCTCGCCGGCGCGGTACTCGACGACGACCTGGTCGCCGGAGATCTCGACGATGCGGCCGGCCCCGGCGGCGACGATTACCTCGCCGGCGTCCTGGGCGGCGCGGGCCTCGACGCCCGTGCCGATGAACGGCGCCTCCGAGACGAGCAGCGGCACCGCCTGCTTCTGCATGTTGGCGCCCATGAGCGCCCGGTTGGCGTCGTCGTGCTCGACGAAGGGGATGAGCGCCGTAGAGACCGAGACGATCTGCTTCGGCGAGACGTCCATCAGGTCGACCTCGGCCGGCAGCACGTAGTCGACCTCGCTCGTCGTGCCGTACGACGTCGTCGTGGCGCCGACGCGCACCCCGGCGCCCTGCGGCCCGCGCCGGACGAGCACGCGCTCACCGGTGAAGTGGCCGTTGCGGTCGAGCGTCGCCGAGGCCTGGGCGATGACGTACTCCTCCTCCTCGTCGGCCGCGAGGTAGACGATCTCCTCGGTGACCCGGCCGTTGGTGACCTTGCGGTACGGGGTCTCGATGAAGCCGTGCTCGTTCACGCGCGCGTACGTCGCGAGGTGGCCGATGAGGCCGATGTTCGGGCCCTCGGGCGTCTCGATCGGGCACATCCGGCCGTAGTGGGAGGTGTGCACGTCGCGCACCTCGAAGCCGGCGCGCTCGCGCGACAGCCCGCCCGGCCCGAGGGCCGAGAGGCGCCGCTTGTGGGCGAGGCCCGACAGCGGGTTGTGCTGGTCCATGAACTGCGACAGCTGGCTCGTGCCGAAGAACTCCTTGATGGCGGCGACGACCGGCCGGATGTTGATGAGCGTCTGCGGCGTGATCGCCTCGACGTCCTGGGTCGTCATCCGTTCCCTGACCACGCGTTCCATGCGCGACAGCCCGATCCGCACCTGGTTCTGGATGAGCTCGCCGACAGACCGGATGCGCCGGTTGGCGAAGTGGTCCTGGTCGTCGAGGCGGTAACCGGGCTCGCCGTTGGCGAGGTGGAGCATGTAGGTCGACGCCGCGAGGATCTCGGAGGGGCTCAGCACCCCCTGGTCGGGCGCGGGGCGCTGAAGGTCGATGTCGAGGAGCTCGGAGATCTTCTCGATCTCGGGCCCGAGCTTGCGGTTGAGCTTGTAGCGGCCGACCCTGGTGAGGTCGTAGCGGCGCGGGTTGAAGAAGGCGTTCTCGAAGTACGCCCGCGCGGACTCGAGCGAGAGCGGCTCGCCCGGCCTCGCCCGCTTGTAGATCTCGAGGAGCGCGTCCTCGCGGGTCGGGAAGAGCTCGCGCTCTTTTTCCCACTGGCTCGCGAGGAAGTCGAAGCGGCGGACGAAGCGCCCGAGGAACGCCTCGTCCTCGTAGCCGAGGGCGCGCAAAAGGACGAAGAGCGACAGCCGGCGCTTGCGGGCGACGCGGGTCCCCGCCGTCACGTCACGACCCGGTTTCGCCTCGACGTCGAACTCGATCCACTCGCCCCGGTAGGGGTGGACAGTCCCGGTGACGATCGTCTTGGCGTCGCGGCCCGGCTGGAAGATGACACCCGGCGACCGGACGAGCTGGCTGACGACGACCCGCTCGGTCCCGTTGATGATGAACGTGCCCTTCGGGGTCATCATCGGGAAGTCGCCCATGAAGACGGTCTGCTCTTTGATCTCCCCGGTCGAGGCGTTCATGAACTGCGCCCGGACGAAGATCGGCGCGGCGTACGTCATGTCCTTCGACTTGCACTCGTCGATGTCGAACTTCGGCACGGGCCGCAGGTCGATGTCCTCGGGGTCGAAATCCAGCTTCAGCTGGAGCTGGCCAGTGAAGTCCTCGATCGGGCTGATGTCGGCGAAGGTTTCGGCGAGGCCCCGGTGCAGGAACCACTCGAACGAGTCGCGCTGGACGGCGACGAGATCGGGCAGCTTCAGGACTTCGTCGAGATTCGCGAAAGAAAAACGCTCCGGGGTGCGGAAACGTGACGACAACGGATTACTCCTCGCGAAGGCAGGTCAAGCTGGACGACGAACGGTGGCTGCGCCGCAGGCGCGCGTCACCGCACGGCTGAATCTGAAGCGCGACGAACGAGCACGACAGCACACAGCATAGGCGCGCGCCGAACAGAAGCAAACGCACGCGCGCGTGCCCGCGCGGCAGGGTACGGGACGCGGGGGGCGGGGTCAAGGTCTCCCCGCCGGGAACGACCGGTGGCGACGCCACCGGCCCTCCCCACCAGCACCTACTTCAGCTGGACCGTCGCGCCAGCCCCCTCGAGCTGCGCCTTCGCCTTCTCGGCGTCGTCCTTCGAGACCTTTTCCAGGACCGGCTTGGGGGCCGCGTCGACGAGGTCCTTCGCCTCCTTGAGGCCGAGGTTCGTGAGCGCGCGCACCTCCTTGATGACCTGGATCTTCTTCTCACCGGCAGCCGCGAGGATGACGTCGAACTCGTCCTGTTCCTCGACCTCGGCCTCAGCTCCGCCGGCCGCACCGGCCGTCGCCGCCGCCACGGCGACGGGCGCCGCCGCAGTCACGCCGAACCGCTCCTCGAACTCCTTCAAAAGGTCAGCAAGCTCGAGGACCGTCATGTTCGCGATCTCGTCGAGGATGCTCTGTTTCGTCGCCATCGTGGTTCCCTTCCTGTATTCGATCTGGATGACCTGGTTGAACCGGCTTCAGTCGCCGGTAGCGCCGGACTTCTCCGTCCCGGTCGGCTCCCCGGCGGGCTCGGACTCCGCGACGACGGCCGCGGCGACCTCGGCCTCGGCCGTGTCGGGCTCTGCAACCGCATCGGACGCAACCGGCGCGGCCGCCTCTTCGGGCTCCATCGCCGGCGTGACCTCGGCCGCGGGCCCGGCGGGGGCCTCATCGGCAACCGGCTCGTCTGCCACGCCAACGCCGCCCCGCTGCTCGATCAGTGCCGCCAGCCCGTAGGCGAACTTGCGCGGCAGCGCCGTGAGCAGCCCGGCGAAGGCCTGCATTGGCGCGGCGAGCGCACCGGCGATCTGGGCGAGCAGGATGTCGCGCGAGGGCAGGTCGGCGAGCGCCGAGGTCTGGGCCGCGTCGAACATCCCGCTCCCAACGAGCGCGCCCTTCACGACGAGCTTCGGGTTCGTCCGGGCGAACTCCTTCAGCGCCTTGGCGACCGAGGAGACGTCACCGGTGACGAAAGCGAGGGCGGTGGGGCCGTCGAGCAGTTCTTCGAACGAGCCGAGACCGCTCTCGTGCGCGGCCCGGCGGGCCAGCGTGTTCTTGTAGACCCTGTAGTCGCCCCCGGCGGCGGCGAGCGACCGGCGCAGGACCTGGAGCTGGGCGACGGAGAGGCCCCGGTACTCGGTGACGATCGTCGCGCTGGCGGAACTCAGCCGGGCTCGCACGTCGTCGACGACCGCGACCTTCTCCGGCCGTGGCGTGCGCACTTCAGTCTCCACGTTCGCTCCCTCCGGACTGGCCGGCTGTCCGGCGCGTGGCGCACGGCGAGACGGGGAAGCGGTGGTGCTGCTTGCCTCGTCAGGCGGGCTCTTGCCCTTTGCGCGCTTCACAGCGCACCGGATGTCTCAGGCTCGTGCGGGCTCTCACCCGCTTGTCGGCAGACAGGTTACACGGCGCGGCGCGGGACGCACTACGCCGTCGCGACGAGGTCCTCGTCCGTGATCCGGATCCGGGTCGTGTCGATCGGCACGCCGGGTCCCATCGTCGACGCCAGCGTCACCGAGCGCACGTACTTGCCCTTGGCGGTCGCCGGCTTGACCCGCTGCAGCTCGTCGAGCACCGCTCGGACGTTCTCGAGCAGCTGGAGACGGTCGAAGGATGCCTTGCCGACCCGGAGGTTGATGTTCCCGGTCCGATCGGTCCGGTACTCGACGCGACCGCCGCGGAACTCGGCCACCGCCGCCGCGACGTCGGACGTCACCGTCCCGGTCTTCGGGTTCGGCATCAGGCCGCGCGGCCCGAGGATGCGGCCGAGCCGCCCGACCTGGGACATCAGGTCGGGGGTCGCTATCGCCACGTCGAAGTCCAGGAAGCCCTCCTTCTCAACCCGGGCGACCAGGTCGTCGGCCCCGACGACATCGGCCCCGGCTGCCCTCGCCGCGGCGGCGGGCTCACCTGCCGCGAACACGGCGACCCGGACGGTGCGGCCGGTCCCGGCGGGCAGGCTCAGCGATCCGCGCACGATCTGCTCGGCGCGACGCGGGTCAACGCCGAGGCGCACCGCGAGCTCGATCGTCTCGTCGAACTTCGCCTTCGCGAGACTCTTCACGAGGTCAACCGCCTCCGCAGGCGAGTAGAGCTGCTCGCGGTGCAGCCGCTTCAGTGCGTCGAGATACCGCTTGCCCTTCTTCGACATCGCTTCCGTCCTCTGTCTTTCCTTGTCGCCGCCGTCCGCTCAGCGCGAGACGGTGATGCCCATCGACCGCGCCGTGCCTTCGACCTGGAGTTTCGCGGCTTCAATATCGTTGGCGTTGAGATCGGGGAGCTTGGTCTTCGCGATCTCGGCAAGCTGCTCGTCGGTGATCGTCCCGACCTGCTCGCGCCCCGCGAGACCGGTCCCCTTCTCGAGCCCGGCCGCCTCGCGCAAGAGCACGGTCGTCGGCGGGGTCTTCAGGATGAAGCTGAACGTGCGGTCCTCAAAGATCGTTATCTCGACCGGGATGATCGTGCCCCGCTTCGACTCGGTCGCCGCGTTGTACTGCTTGCAGAACTCCATCGTCTGGACGCCGTAGGGTCCGAGGGCCGTCCCGACCGGGGGCGCGGGTGTCGCCGCCCCCGCGGGGAGCTGGATCTTGACGACGGCTGTGACTCGCCTACGGGCCATGGAACGTTCTTTCCTCTCGCTGCGAACCTAGAGCTTCGCGACCTGACTGAATTCCAGCTCGACGGGCGTCTCCCGCCCGAAGATGTTGACGAGGACCTTCAGCTTCAGCTGGTCCTCGTTGATCTCGGCGACCTCGCCGGTGAAGTCGGCGAACGGCCCCTCCTTGACGCGCACCGTCTCGCCGACCTCGTGCTCGAGGCGGGGACGCCGCGCCCGCGGGCTCTCAGCGCCATCCTCCTGGACCTGGAGGATGCCTTCGACCTCGGCCCGCGAAAGTGGCGTCGGCTTCGTGCCGGGGCCGACGAAGCTCGTCACCCCCGGGGTCTGGCGGATCACCGACCAGGAGTCGTCGTCGAGCTCGCACCGGCACAGCAGGTAACCCGGGAAGACCTTCCGCTGCACGGTGACCTTCTTGCCGCCCTTGAACTCGACGACCTCCTCCATCGGGATGACGACCTCGTAGATGCGCTCCTCCATGTTCATGGAGGCGATCCGGCTCTCGACGTTCGACTTCACCTTGTTCTCGTAGCCGGCGTAGGTGTGGACGACGAACCACTCGCCCGGACGGTCGTAGGGACTCGGTGGCCGCGGCGGCTCGAACTCGACGATCTCGTCGAACTCGCCCACGGAGGGTTCGGCACCGGCTTCGTCGGGCACGGGCGGTGTCGCGTCGTCGGGAGTCGCGCCCGTGGGCTCCTCGACGTGGGGCACTGCGGCCACGGCCACGTCGACCCCGGGCACCTCGACCGGGGCGGCGTCGGCCTCGGGCTCCTCGACCGGGGCAGCGTCGGCCTCGGCCTCGGGCACCTCGCCGGCCGGCGGGACCGGGGCGGCGTCGAACCACTCCACCTCGCCGAACCCGGTCGAGGCGAGCACTTCAGCTGTCTCGTCGTCGTGTGCGTCGGTCGTCATCGCCCTCGTCGCCTGTCGTTCGCTTGCCTCACCGGCACCCGGTCCTCGCCATCTCGTTGTCTCCGATCACCGGACCCGGTCCTCTCCGTCTCCGGCAACCTTCCGCGTGACGGTCCCTCACCTGGGAAACAGGTGGATCACACCCCGCGCGAACACGTAGTTCAGCCCGAAGATCAGCAGCGCGATGAAAACGAGCGTCGTCAACACGACCGTCGAGTACGTCACGACCTCGTCCCGCCGCGGCCAGAGGACCTTCGACAGCTCGGAGCGGACCTCCCTCAGGAAGGTGCCGACCCGGCGACCGATCCCGACCTTCTCGCGTTCGGCCGGCCGGCGTGTCGCCGTCGGTGGGGCGCGCCGCGCCGCGGGCGTCCCATCGGCTCCGAGCTGACCTTGTCTCTGGAGGAGCCGCCTCGTCTGTCTGTTCACTTCATGTCCTTCAGTCGGGCTGGTGAGCAGGGCAGGAGGGACTCGAACCCCCAACCGCCGGTTTTGGAGACCGGTGCTCTGCCAATTGAGCTACTGCCCTAGAAGCGACGCGCACTTCCATACCGGCGCGCACGTTCGGCACCGCCTTGGGCCGTATGACGTTAGCACCGGGCCGAAGCTGGGCTTCCATCGAAGAGCACCACGCGGCGCGCCAGACAGCACACAGCCGGCCTCGTGACGACGACGATGTGGCGGCCGCCAGTCGGCCGCCCGCCCCTACCGGGTCTCTTTGTGCAGGGTGTGCTGCTTGTCGAAGCGACAGTACTTGCGCATCTCGATGCGCTCGCGGTCGTTCTGCTTGTTCTTCGTCGTGATGTAGTTGCGGCGCTTGCACACCTCGCACTCGAGGGTGACCTTGATCCGCTTCTCGTTCTTCGCCACCGGACACTCCTCGCCTTGCCTGGCGGCGTCGCTGTCACCAGTGCGCCGTACACCCTAGGACCTTTGTCGACCGCCCGTCACCGGGCGGGGTTTGGTAGCGGCGGCCGGACTCGAACCGGCGACCCCACGATTATGAGCCGTGTGCTCTTACCAACTGAGCTACGCCGCCATCGACTGCGAGCCCCCTGTCGGAATCGAACCGACGACAACAGCCTTACCATGGCTGTGCTCTACCGACTGAGCTAAGGGGGCGACGGGCCCTGTGCTGGCCCTGACGGGTCGCATATTACCCGCGAGCAACCGTGCGCCGTCGGCGAACCTCGGCTGGCGCGCGTCGCTCGGTAGTGTCACCGGCGTGGAGATCCGCACCGCGCGCTCCGAGGACGCCGAGGCGATCCGCGCGATCTACAACGCCGAGGTGGTCGGGTCGACGGTCACCTTCGATCTCGTGGAACGGTCCCCGGCTGAGCACGACGAGTGGATGGCGCAGCACTCGGGTGTCTACGCGCTCGTCGTCGCCGAGGAAGGCGGCGAGGTCATCGGCTTCGCCTCTGTCTCGCCGTACCGGCCGCGTCCCGCCTACTCCACGACGGTCGAGGACTCCGTCTACGTCGCGCCGGCCCACCGGGGCCACGGGGTCGGCAAGGCGCTGCTCACCGGGCTCGTCGACCGGGCCCGGATGCACGGCTTCCACTCGGTGATCGCGCGGATCGTCGGCGACCACGACGCCTCGATCGCCCTCCATCGATCGTGCGGGTTCGCACTCGTCGGCACCGAGCGCGAGATCGGGCGCAAGTTCGGCCGGTGGCTCGACGTCGACCTCATGCAGCTGCTCCTCTGAGCCATTACGGCGAGCGCACCAGCTCCCGGGGCGTCGGGTGGGACCGCGGGTACTTCGGGCGCAGGAGGAACACGCCGATCCCGACGAGCGCCGCACAGGTGAATGCGACGAGCACGCTGTTGGCGGAGCTGATCTCGTTGATGAAGTCCCGCCCGCCGGTGAGGCCGAGGAAGCAGGCGATCCCCGACACCCCGATGAGCACCTTGCGGGCAAGCCCCACGGCGACCGGCGCGAGGAAGACGAAGGCCCACGACAGGTACCAGAGCTGGACGACCGGCCCGAGGACGACGACGGCGAACAGGCTCCAGCCGAGCGCCTGCAGGGACCCGATCCGCTCCGAGTGCAGGAGCAGCCAGAGCCCGATCAGCCCGGCGAGGCACGCCGCCGAACCCCGCACGACGGTGAGGATCACGTGGACGTGGTTGCCGAAGCCGAACGCCGTCACAAGGTGGGCAGCCACGAGAGCGACCCCGGTCGCCGGGTCGAGCCAGGACCGCACGGTGTCCGGGTTCGTCAGGCCGCCTATCCACCCCCATCCGAGACGCGCGGCCTCGGAGATGCAGATCATCGTCGCCAGCGCGATCAGCAGCGCCGTCGCCACGGGCCGCACGCGTTCACGCACGCTGCGCCCGGTCCCCAGCCACTCCCACCCGATGTAGACGGCACCGATGAGGGCCGGAATCTTCACGGCGGCGGCGAACCCGCACACCACGATGCCGACGACGGGTCGGCCCCGCCGGGCGAGGGCGTACCCCGCGGCAAGGAAGCCGAGCATGAGCGCGTCGTTGTGCGCCCCCCCGATGAGGTGGAGCAGCACAAGCGGGTTGAGCGCCGCGAGCACGAACGCCACCGCGGGGTCCCGGTGGAACGAGCGCGCGATCGACGGGATGGCGACGGCGAAGAGGACCACTCCGGCGAGGGCGAGGAAACGCAGGCCAATGACCGACAACAACAGGTTGTGGTGCGCGACGAGGACGATCCAGCCGTCGATGACTAGGAAGAGCGGGCCATACGGCGAGGAGTTGTTTATCCAGAGGTGATCGACGAGGCGCGTGAAGGGCGTCGCCCCGAGCACGCCCGTGCCGAACTGGTACGGGTTGAGACCGTGCGACATCATCTCGCCCTGTGCGGCGTAGTCGTAGACGTCCTTGCTGAACAGCGGCGCGACAAACAGGAGCGGCAGCACCCAAGCGGCGAAGACCGGCCAGAGCCGCGCGACGGGGATGCCCGGCCGGCCCGAGGTCAGCTTGATGATGTCCCACCAGGCGCGCAGCAGCAGCACCATGCCGCCGTAGACGGCGACGACGCCGAGGAACAGCCACTGCCCGGGCGCGGGGGTGTAGCCCTGCACGAGGGCGGGCGCGGGGATGCCGAAGTACCACGAGCCGGCGATCTTCGACGTGAACGGGGAGTTCTGCTGCGTCGCGCCGAGGAAGATCGCCGTCGTGGCGACGAAACCCATCAGCGCCGGGCGGAGGAGCAACCAGCTCAGCTTCGTGACGCCCGGTTCGTAGGGCACGATCGGCTGGGCGGGATGGCGCCACCGGCCGAACTGGGAGTCGACCCATCCCCAGGCCGTCCGCAGGCCCTCGAGGGCCGTCGCGCCGCTGCCGTGCCGGGGGAAATGCGGGTGGAGGCCGCTGGGCCCGCCCCGTCGGGAGGGCGCGGCTTGCCGGCCGAGTTGACCCGTCGACACGCCAGGAGCCTACCGACTCGGGCCGGCCGGATGTGGGGCCGGAGCTCCACCGATGGTCGCCCGAACCGGACGCGCTGGGATACGGTTCGCACGTGACGTCGCGAGCCCCCCGGCCAGGTGCCCGCTGGGCGTGGTCGGCGGAAGATCTCCCGAGCGGCGCGAACTAAGCCACCCGTGCGAGCCGCGCGGCTGACCCGTGGCGATCTGATCGCCCTTGGCCTCCTGGTCGGGCTGCCACTCCTCGCCTTCTCGATCCCTGCCGCGCTCGGCTACCCGCTGCTCACCGGCGACTCCATCATCCAGAACTACCCGCTCCGGGTGCTCGCCGGCGAGATCATCCGCCACGGCCACCTCCCCGTCTACAACGCGTACGCCTGGGGCGGAACGCCCCTGCTCGCCTCGTCCAACTCCGGTTCCGCCTTCCCCGACATCGTCTTTTTCGCGATCTTCCCCCCGCTCGTCGCCTGGGTCGCCGCCGAGATCGTCGCCTTCGCCGCCGCGGCGGTCGGGCTCTACACGTTCCTGCGCTTTGGCGGCCTGCGACCGCTGTGCGCGGCGCTCGGTGGCGCGACCTTCGGCCTTGCCGGCTACGTCACCTCCCAGGCCGTCCACCTCGATGCCGTCGAAACGGCGGCCTCAATCACCTGGGTGCTCGTCGCGGCCGAGCGGATCGCCCACGGACCGGCCGCGCACCGGCCGGCCTGGACGGCCCTGCTCGGCGCCGCCACCGCCGCGACCCTGATGGCGGGGAGTCCGGAGCTCGCCGTCTACGCCGCCCTCGGCGTCGCGATCTACGTCTGCTCGCTTCTCATCCACTCCCCCAGGCGGGCCGCGACCGCGGCGTGGCTCGCCCTCGGCGCCGTCGCCGGCGCGCTCGTCGGCGCGGTGCAGCTGCTGCCGACGGCGCGTTTCGTCGCCATCTCGCAGCGCGCTCATGTCGCCTATTCCTTCCTCACCTCGGGTGCCCTGCGCCTCGCCCAGCTCCCGCTGCTGCTCGCGCCCCACATCCTCGGCGGCGGCCCGATCGGGCTCGCCAAGTACGTCGGGAGCTACAACCTCGGTGAGATCGACGCCTACCCCGGCGTGCTCGCCCTCGTCGCCGTGGTCGCCCTGGCCTGGCGCTGGCGGTCGCCACAGGCATCGGCCATCCGCGTCTGGTACCTGATCGGCGCCGTCGGGCTCGTGCTCGCCGTCGGCCCGGTCACGCCGCTGCCGCACCTGCTGGCACGGCTGCCCGTCATGAGCAACAGCCGGCTGCCGAGCCGCGCCCTGCTGCTCGTCGCGCTGGCCTGCTCCGTCCTCTACGCCTACTGGGCGGCGGAGGTCATCGACCCCGGGAGCGTGCTCCCGCCGGCGCGGTCGGCACAGCCCGGCGGGCGGCGGGACCGCCTGGAGCGCTACACGCCGCTCGCCATCCCGGGGGCGATCCTCGCCCTGCTCGCCACCGTCGCCATCGGCGGGAAGACCGTCGCGCGCGCGCTCGCCCAGGGTGGGCTCGGGCCGTGGACGGTGGCCCGGGTCGCGCCCTACCTCGCGGTCGCCGCCGCGATCGCCGCCGCCACGGCGTGGTTCCTCGTCGCCGGCCCCGGCCTCGCCCGCCGGAGGCGGGTCGGCGCCCTCGTGGCGATCGCGGTCGTGGACCTCGTCGTGTTCCTCGCCAACCAGAGCTCGCTCGCGCCGATCCGGTCGAACGAGCTCGGCGGGGCGAACCGCTACGAGCGCGAGCTCGCCGCCGCCGTCGGGACGAGCGGGCGCTTCCTCGTCGTCGACCACTTCCGCATCGGCGGTGCCGTCCTGAACGAGCTCGGCTCCGCGAACCTCAACGTCTTCACCCGGATCTCGAGCGCCCAGGGTTACGGCTCGCTCACGTGGGACGCCTACCAGGACGCGACCGGGACGCACGGGCAGAACAGGGCCACGCCTGGGGCGTTCCGGACCGGGGTGTTCGACTCCCTCGACGTGCGGGCGTTGCTCGTGCTGCCCTGGGAGTTCCAGTCCCCGCTCAGGCCGGGGCACCCGAGTCTCATCGCGCTCTCTGGGTCCGCCCCGACGACCCGATACTTCGGCGGCGCCGTCGACGTCGCCTCGGTCGAGATCACCCCACGACGGGGCGTCGAGGCCGATGGGCTCGTCGCCGACGCGCGCCGGATCCGCCTGGTCGGGATGCGATCGCAGGTGGTGCCCACCCGCGTCGTCGCCACTGCGGACAGCGCGACCGCCTTCTTCCGGGCGGCGCGGGGCCGCACCGGGATCGTCCTGCCCCGCCGCGACGGCGGGCCCGGTGCGTTCGCCGTCGCCGTTTCACCCGTCGGGCATGCCCCGTTCTCGCCGACCGGATTGCTCGCCGCATACGTCAGACCACCGCACTGGATCGCCACCGGATCGATCGGGACCTACCTGCTGCTCCGCAACACCCGCGCCTACGGCCTGTTGACGGCGTTTGCCCCGTCGGGGCGGGGGCGCGCCACCGCCACCATCCGGGTCGTCTCGTCCTCGCCGTGGACACCGACCGAGACGGTCGCGGTCGACGCCCCCCGGCCGGTGCTCCTCGTGCGCGGCGTCGCCGACCTCCCGGGCTGGCACGTGACCGTCGTCGCCGGGGGCCGGCAGCAGCCCGCGAGCCTCGAGCAGCGTGGCGTCGTTCAGGCGGTCGAGCTGCCGGCGGGGCGTTCGCTCGTCACGTTCCGCTACGACCCGCCCGGGCTGCGGGCCGGGCTGCTCCTCGCCGCCGCCGGGTGCGCGCTCCTCGCCGGACTCGTGGCTTTCGACCTCGCCCGCGCCCGCCGCCGCAGGGCGCCCGCCTGACCGCTCCCCGGAGGCCGACGTCCCGACGGCGGCGTGGGGCGCGGCTCAGCCCGGGGCGACCGGGGCGTGTCGCCCGGCGGAGCGGCCGCGCCGGAACGGCAGGTCGAGCACGGTCAGCAGCACGAGCGCGACCCCGGCCGCACTCACCACGTACCACGGCCACGGCCCGAGCAGCCGCAGCAGCGTCCACTCGCCGGGGGGACGCCGCAGGAACATGTAGTTGGCACCCGTCACGCCGTCGATCAGCCCGACGAACGCCGTGTAGGCGGCGGTGATCGCGAAGACCCGCAGGACCGCCCCGGGCCGGGGCGCGAGGCGCATCCCCACGACGAGGAAGAGGGCCGCGAGCACAATCCCGACGTGACCGACGACGTACTCGAAGAACACGAGGTGCGGGAAGCCGACAGCGAGGTCCGGGGTGAGCACCGCCTGCAGCGTCCCGGCGAGCCCGATGAAGTAGGTCAGCTCGACGAGGAGCGGCACCCGCCACCAGCAGGCGATGGCGGCCACGACGACCCCGGCATTGCAGAGCGCGAGCGGCAGGGAGGTCTCCGCCGTCCACGTCCTCGCCACGACCAGACCCACGGTGTAGGCGACGATGTCCGCCGCGAGCGCCAACCCGACGAGACGGGCGACGACGACCCGCCAGGGACCGGGCCGGCGCCGGGCCGTGTAGCACAGCACCGCGCAGGTCACCGCCCCGAGGCTGACCGCCGTCCAGTAGGCGGTCGGCGAGACGACGGCGAACACCCCCCTATCCTGCCGCGATCGCCCGGCCGGGTCGGCACCCCGGGCCCGGGGACGAGCCAGTCCTGGCCCCGTCGGTGCTCTTGGCGAGCGGCGAACAGCTCGGCCTCGACCTCGGAATCGTCCGGGTGGGTGAGTGGTGCTGGCGCGAGGACCCCTCGGAAAGGCCGGCTACGCCCTCGCTGTCGGGCCGGGCGATCCAAGATGCGCCCACTGCCGGGAGATCCCTGGACTTGGCACCTGCGACACGGGCATCTCGAGAACACGAACCCGATGCACCCGAGGCACCGGCCATGAAGCGTCAACCGAGCGTTACGGTGCGACACGAAGACCTCGGCGTGGTGAAGACGGCTGTCTCCACTGCACCGGAGGTCTGTTCAGATCAACCCGTCAACAGTGTCCTGGCCGGGTAGACCTAGAAGCGGGGCGGGACCGTCCGGCGACCCCGCGGCTGCTTGTGCGCCGGGTGCCGGGTCCAGCTGTTCACGAAGACATAGGCCTGATGGCACGCCTCGGACACCGAGGCGCCGTTCGTGTAGGAGTTCTGCGCCACGGCGGCGGCCCGGCTGGCCGCGGCACCATCGCCCGGCCGCTCCTCGGTGACCCACGCACGAACTGCCTCCGCGAGCAACCGGTCATTCTCCAAGCCAACCACCTCCCGGGTGACGCTAGGCCCGCGCCACCCCCGGGGACAACCCCGGACGTGGGAACGGCATTCTGGGCGCCGGTGTGGGCGATCGGCCCGAACGCTATCGGGCGGCGTTCGCCTCGGGGGGCGCGGCGGGGGCACCTCCCGCCGACGGCGCACCCCTGGTCGGCAGCACGACGAGCACGAGGAACGTCGCCACGGCGACGACGATCGCCCCGACGAGCAGGGCGAGGTCCATGCCGCTCACGAAGGCGGCCTTGGCGAAGTGGACGAGCACGGCGCCGTACGCCCCGGCCCGCTGGGCGACGGCGAGGGCACCTCCGAGCGACCCCGTGATGTCGTGGAGGATCGATGGATGCATCTTGAGGACCTTGGAGGCCGAGAGCACGGGGGTCAGCCGGTCGGCGTAGCGGGTGTTGAGAAGGCTCCCCAGCACGCCGACCCCGAGCGCCCCCCCGAGCTGCAGGACGGTCGAGTTCGTGGCCGCGCCGACGCCGAGCTCGGCGAGCGGCAGCGACCCCATCACCGACTCCGTGCACGGCGCAAGCGCGAGGCCGACCCCGGTGCCGATGAGGAAGAGCGCCGGCAGCGCCTCGAGGTAGGTGCCGTGCACGGTGATCCGCGACAACAGCACGAAGCCGGCGGCGATGCACGCGAGGCCCCCGAACACGATGGGCTTCGTGCCGACGTAGCGGACGGCGAGGGTCGAGGCCGGTGCCACGACCAGCAGCACCGCCGCGATGGGCGCGAGCCGCAGGCCCGTCTGCAGCGGGCTGTAGCCGAGCTCAAACTGCAGGTACTGGGTCA
Source organism: Acidimicrobiaceae bacterium (assembly GCA_003159795.1). Lineage (GTDB taxonomy): Bacteria > Actinomycetota > Acidimicrobiia > Acidimicrobiales > Bog-793 > Bog-793. The sequence goes on from PLPK01000011.1 coordinate 14,179, forward strand.
GCAAGAAGAGCGCCCCCATGAGGGCGAAGATCACGAGGCCCATCGCCCCGATCGCCGCCGAGAAACGCCGCGAGCGGAAGAACGACAGCTCGAGCATCGGGTGCGTCGAGTGCCGCTCCCACCAGCCGAACCCGGCGAGGACGACCGCCGCGGCGACGATCGCCCCGATGATCACGGGCGAGCTCCACGAGCGGCTCGGCGCCTCGATGATCCCCCAGAGGAGAAGCCCCATGCCCACGATCGAGAGCACCGCGCCGACGATGTCGGGGCGCTTGCTCGCCGGGCTGCGGGAGTTCGGCACGAACCAGGCCGCGGCGCAGAACCCGACGAGCGCGATCGGCACGTTGACGAGAAAGACCGATCCCCACCAGTAGTGGGCGAGCAGCCAGCCGCCGGCTACGGGCCCGATGGCGACGCCGATCCCGGTCGTTCCCGACCAGATGCCGATCGCCTGGAGTCGCTCGTCGTCACCGGTGAAGACGCTGGCGAGGATCGACAGCGTCGAGGGCATGATCGCCGCGCCGCCGATCCCCATGAAGGCGCGGGCCGCGATGAGCCCGTCCGGTGACGTCGCGAAGGCGGAGGTGGTGGATCCGGCGGCGAACAACACGAGGCCACCCATGAAGACCCACTTGCGCCCCACCCGGTCGCCGAGGCTGCCGAGCACGAGCAGCAGCCCGGCGAAGACGACGACGTAGGCGTCCACCATCCACTGCAGCTGGCTCGAGGTGGCCTGCATCGCTCGCACGATCGACGGGAGCGCGACGTTGAGGATCGTGCTGTCGAGGCTGACGACGAGGAGGCTCACACAGAGCACCGCGAGGATGACGCCGCGGCGCTGCGGCCGGGCGGACCGGCTGGAGGCGGGCGCTGTCAGGGTGGCACCCGAGTCGTGGCCGGTCGAGGTGGGTGCCATCGCGACCAGGTTCGTCCAACACGGCCCGCCCGGCAAGAGAACAAGGTCCCGCCGGCCACACCGTCCCCGGCGAGAGGGCGACGCGCCCGCTGGCGCGGGCGGCGCGCGGCACGGGGTGATCAGGGGGGCAACACGACCGGCCGTCGCGAAACCGGCTTCTCGGTTGGGATAAGTGGGCCGGGTAGGATTTGAACCTACGTAGGCATTGCCAGCAGATTTACAGTCTGCTCCCGTTGTCCGCTTGGGTACCGACCCGCGAGACGACGAGGATATCCGATGCCAGCGGACCCGAGGTGAGCCGGCCGGAGCGCGGCGGGCTCCGCCGGTAGCGTGGTGGGCATGCCGAGCTTCGACGTCACCTCCGAGATCGACTTCCAGGAAGTGCGCAACGCGGTCGACCAGGCCTCGCGCGAGGTCGCGACCCGGTTCGACTTCAAGAACACCGGCTCGTCGCTCGAGCTCACCCCGCACGAGATCGAGCTGAACGCGCCCACCGACGACCGCCTACGCGCGCTCACCCAGGTCCTCGAGGAGAAGCTCGTGCGCCGTCAGGTGTCGCTGAAGGCCCTCTCTTACGGCAAGGTCGAGGAGGCCTCCAAGGGCACCGTCCGCCAGCACGTCACCCTCCAGGCGGGGATCTCGGCCGACCACGCCCGGCGCATCAACAAGATCGTGAAGGAGCTCAACCTGCGCGGCGTCACCTCCCAGTCCCAGGGGGAACAGGTGCGCGTCTTCGGCAAGAAACGCGACGACCTCCAGGCGGTGATCGCCAGGCTGAAGGCGGAGGATCTCGGCATCCCGATCCAGTTCGGCAACTTCCGCGACTGAGGCTGGCGCGAGCCCGCGCGGCGCGGCCCAAGCCTCGCGGGATCAGGGCCGGGAGCCCGGTCGGCGGGACCGGCCGGAACCCGCCTTCTAGTGGAAGATGAACGTCGCGGCGCGCGTGAAGTCGATGAGCGGCTGGGGCCAGACCCCGAAGACGACGGTCACGCCGACGCTCACGGCCAGCCCGAGGGCGATCGAGGGCTGGACGACCAGTCGCCCAACCGGGATGCGCACCAGGGTCGCGACTCCCCCGCCCGCCGGGCCGGGCGTCGTCGCCTCGTCGCCCGGATCGGCGGGCTGGGTCGAGTACATGAGCAGCACGACACGCAGGTAGAAGAAGACCGCGATCGCGGCCGAGGCCATGGCGACGACCGCGAGGGCATAGCTGTGCGCGCCGACCGACGCCGCGATGACGTAGAACTTGGCGAAGAACCCCGTCGTGAAGGGCACCCCCGCCTGGGCGAGCAGCAGCACCGAGAAGACGGTCGCCAGCACCGGGTTGCGGGCCGCGAGCCCCCGGTAGGCCTCGAGGTCGTGCCGCCTGTCGCCCTTCGCTCCCACGACGCCGACGACCGCGAAGCTGCCGAGGACCATGAAGGCGTAGGCGAACAGGTAGTAGGCGCTCGCCGCCACCCCCTTCGTCGTCACCGCCTGCAGCCCGATGAGGACGAACCCGGCGTGGTTGATCGAGGAGTAGGCGAGCATGCGCTTCACGTCACGCTGGGCGAGGGCGACGATCGCACCGCCGACCAGCGTGAGGGCGGCGAGCGCCCAGATGACTGGCTGCCAGTCACCGCGCAACGTCGGGAACGTCGCGACGAAGACCCGCAGGAAAGCCGCGAACCCACCGGCCTTGGCGAGCGCCGCCATGAATCCTGTCACCGGGGTCGGCGCGCCCTGGTAGACGTCGGGGGTCCACATGTGGAACGGCACCGCCGCGACCTTGAACGAGAAGCCGACGATCAACAGGGCGATCCCGGCGAGCAGCACCCCGTTGGCGGTGATGACGTTGTGGGCGAGGAAGGCGCCGATCTCCGGCAGGTTCGTCGACCCCGTCGCGCCGTAGACCAAGGCAATGCCGTAGACGAAGACCGCCGAGGAGAACGCCCCCAGGACGAAGTACTTGATCGCCGCCTCCTGGGAGGTGGGCCGGCGGCGGTCGAACCCCGCCATCACGTAGAGCGGGATCGACAGCACCTCGAGGGCCAAGAAGATGAAGATCAGGTCGTTCGCCGAGGCCATCAGCATCGCCCCCGACCCCGAGATGAGGGCGAGGGCGTAGTACTCGCAGCCGGCGATCCCCTCACGCCGCAGGTATCCCGAGCCGATGATCGCCGCCACGATGAGGATGCACGAAACGAGCACGAGGAAGTAGACGGCGAAGCCGTCGACGTCGACCGAGTGGGCGACGGTCGTGAAGGCGCCGTGGTTCTGCACGTCCCGCCACAGGCGGAGCGACGCGACGAGGGCGGCCGCGGCGATCGCGACGGTCATCGTGGCGTAGACACCCGTGGGGAGGCGGCGCGGCGTCATCGCCGAGACCCCGATGAGCACGAGCACCCCGCCGAGCAGGATCAGCTCCGGCAGTAGCGCCGTGTAGTCGATGTGCGGGATCGCGAGCCCCGCCGGGGCCAGCGCGGCGAAGGGCGTCACTTCGCCACCTCGGTGTGCGTCGTCGGCTCGGGCTGGCCGACCCGGGGGATGTTCGGGTGGGCGACCTGCTCGACGTGGGTGATGAGCTGGTCGACCGAGGGCGTGATCCGGTCGAGCACGGGCCTCGGGTAGACACCCATCGCCACGATGAGCACGATGAGCGGCGCCAACACGGCGCCCTCACGCCAGGTGAGATCACGGAACGGCTTGTCGCGCTCGGACTCCCGCTCCGGGCCGTGGAAGATCTGCTGGTAGGCCCAGAGCAGGTAGACGGCGGCGAGCACCACCCCGGCGACGGCGACGACGGCCCACCAGCGGTGGGTGAGGAAGGTCCCGGCGAGGATGAGGAACTCGCCCACGAAGCCGTTGAGCCCCGGCACGCCGATCGACGCCAGCACGACGACGGCGAACGTCGCCGCCATCACCGGCGCGCGCCGCTGGAGCCCGCCGAGGTGGGCGACGTTCATCGTCTGGCGCCGGCGGTAGATCATCGCGACGAGGAGGAAAAGCGCCGCCGTGATGAGGCCGTGGTTCACCATCTGCAGCACCGCGCCGGAGACCGACTCGCCGGTGAGAGCGAAGGCGCCGATGACGATGAAGCCGATGTGCGCGAGCGACGAGTAGGCGACGAGCCGCTTCAGGTCCTTCTGCACGGCGGCGACGATCGCCCCGTAGACGATGCCGGCGACCCCGAGCGTCAAAAAGACGGGGGCCAGCACGACCGTCGCGTGCGGGAAGAGGCCGAGATCGAACCGGACGATGCCGTAGGTGCCGAGCTTGGCGGTGACGCCCGCCATCAACACGGAGCCGGCGACCGGTGCCTCGCGGTAGGCGTCCGGCGACCAGGTGTGGAACGGGAAGATCGGCGCCTTCACGGCGAAGGCCGCGGTGAAGGCGAGCAACAGCAGGACCCCCGCCGTACCGGAGAGGTGGGTCTGGACGAGCTGGCGGATGTCGAACGTCGTCACGCCGGTCTGGCCCGCGTGGATCGAGACGAGCGCCACGATGCCGACGAGCATCATCGCCGAGCCGGTGAAGGTGTAGATGAAGAACTTCATCGCGGCGTGGTTCCGCTTCTCGTGGCCCCAGCCGACGATGATGAAGTACACGGGCACGAGGGTCGTCTCGAAGAACAAGAAGAACAGCAAGACGTCGAGCGAGCAGAAGCTCCCGAGGCACGCCGCCTCGAGGAGCAGGATCCAGATGGTGAACGACTTCACGTTCGTGCGCTCCCCCGCGCCCGCCAGCGCGAGCAGGAAGAGCAGCGCCGAGAGCAGGACCAAAAAGAGCGAGATCCCGTCGATACCGAGGCTCCACGAGATGCCGAGCGAACCGACCCAGGGGTGCACCGAGACCATCTGGTAGCCGCCGAATCCCGCCCGGAACTCGTCGAGGACCGCCGCCGCGATCCCCAGCACGGCGAGCGCCCCCGCCACGCCCACGGCGCGGATCGCCCAGACCGCCCGCCTCGGGAGCACGAGGGCGACGAGCGCCGCGCCGACCGGCGTGAGGACGAGCGCCGTGAGGAACGGGAAGGCGCGCTGGCCGGCGACGGCGCCCAGGCCAACAGCGACGGCGTGGGCGCTCATGACCCGGCCCTCGTCACCAGGTAGGCGACCAGGATGACGATCCCGCCGACGAACACAGCGGCGTAGGTCCGCACGTACCCCGTCTGCACGCGCCGCAGCCGCTCACCGCCGCCGCGCACGAGCCGCGCCGCCCCCTCGACGGCCCCGTCGATGACGCGGGCCTCCACGACCGACGAGGCGAACGAGGAGACCAGGGCGCCCGGGCGGGCGACGAAGCGGCCGTAGCTCCAGTCGATGAACCACGCCATGAACAGAAAGCGCGGCTCGAGGCGCGGCCGATTGACGGCCGCGCGCCACACTGCCGCCGCCATCGCGATCCCGAGGACGGCGAACGCCACGTCGGCGAGACCGAAGCCCCAGAGCTCGGCGAGGCCGTAGTGGTGGACGGCGAGGGAGGCCCCGACGACCGGTTGCAACCAGCGCTCGAGGAACGTCCAGGTCGGGTGGAACGGCAGGTCGATGAACAGCCCGAGGAACGAGCACGCCGCGAGCACGATGAGCGGCACTCGCATCACCCAGCCCGGGTCGCGGGGTTCCTCGCCGCCGGGCCGCGCGCCCTGCCAGCGGGGATCGCCCATGAACACCAAGAAGAACTCGCGGCCCATGTAGTAGGCGGTCAGCACCGCCGTCACGGCGCCGATCGCCCAGAGCGCGGGGCTGACGGCCCAGGCGTTCTCCAGCACGTCGCTCTTCGCCCAGAAGCCGCTGAACGGCGGCACGCCGGCGATCGAGAGCCAGCCCACAAAGAAAGTGACCGCCGTCACCGGCATGAAGGCGCGCAGCGCCCCCATCCTTTTCAGGTCCTGCTCCCCGTCCATCGCGTGGACGACCGAGCCGGCGGACAGGAAGAGCAGCGCCTTGTAGAAGGCGTGGGCGAGCATGAGGAAGATCGCCGCCACGTAGGCACCGGTGCCCGCGGCGAGGAACATGTAGCCGAGCTGGGAGACCGTCGAGTAGGCGAGGACCTTCTTGATGTCGGTCTGGGCGCAGCCGATCGTCGCCGCGACGAAGGCGGTCACGACACCGACCCACGCCACGACGTGGGCTGCGTCTGGGGCGGCGTGCAGGATCGGGTTGATCCGGCACATGAGGTAGACGCCCGCCGTCACCATCGTCGCGGCGTGGATAAGAGCCGAGACGGGGGTCGGGCCCTCCATCGCGTCGGCGAGCCACGGGAACAGCGGGATCTGTGCCGACTTGCCGACGGCGCCGAGGAACAGCAGCAGGGCGATCGCGACGAGGTCCGTCGGCGAGATCCGCCCGAGCCGGGCGAACACCGTCGAGTAGTCGAGGCTCCCCGTGCGCTCGAAGATGAGGAAGAGGGCGACCAGGAACCCCGCGTCGCCGATGCGGTTGTAGATCATCGCCTTCTTGCCGGCGCTCGCCGCCGAGGGGCGGTGGAACCAGAAGGCGATGAGCAGGTACGAGCAGACGCCGACGCCTTCCCAGCCGAAGAACGTGACGAGCAGGTTGCTCGAGAGCACGAGCATGAGCATCGAGAAGACGAAGAGGTTGAGGTAGCAGAAGAACTTGGCGAAGTCCTCGTCGTGCTCCATGTAGCCGATCGAGTAAAGGTGGATGAGCGCGCTCACCCCGGTGACGAACAGCGCCATCGTCACCGAGAGCGGGTCGATCCGCAGCCCGACGTCGACGCTGAGCCGGTCGACCCGGAACCACGTGAACCAGTGCTGGGTGAAAAGACGCTGTTCGGGCGCGTGGGCGAAGAGCGACACGAGGACGACGACCGACATGGCGAAGGCGGCCGCGACGACCAGGGTGGCGATCCAGCCTGCTACGGGGTTGCCGATCCGCTTTCCCGCCAGGCTGAGGAGCGCGAACCCGGCGAGGGGCAGAAGCGGGATGAGGTAGGCGAAGTGCAGCACGGTCGTCTCAGCCCCTCAACTCGTGGGGGTCGTCCGCCGTCGCACCGACCCGGTGCCGGTAGATGGCGACGATGATGCCGAGGCCGACGACGACCTCGGCCGCCGCCACGACGAGCACGAAGAACACGGCCACCTGGCCACCGATGTCATTGAGCTCACGGGAGAACGTGACGAAGGTGAGGTTCGCCGCGTTCAGCATCAGCTCGATGCACATGAACATCACGAGCACGTTGCGCCGCACGAGCACGCCGACGGCGCCGATCGTGAACAGCACCGCCGCCAGCGCGAGGTACCAGGAGCCGTCGATCGTCATCGGCCCGCCACCTCGCTCTCGTCTCCGGCGTCCCCCGCGGGGTCGCCCTCTAGGGTTCGCTCGTCGTCATGGGGCGCGTCGAAGCGCCGGGCGAGCACGACCGCCGCGACGACCGCCACGACGAGCAGCGCCGAGGTGATCTCGAAGGGAAGCAGGTACGTCGTGAAGATCGCCCGGCCGAGCTGGGCGACGTTGGATAGCGGGCGGTTGAGAGCGCCGGTCGTCGCGTGGGCGCCCGTCGTCCAGTGACCGGTGCCGAGCAGCAGCACCTCGGCGAGTACGAGCGCCCCGAGACCGAGCGCGACGAACCGTTGGCCACGGAACTGGTCGACGAGCGCGCGCTCTCGGCGGTCGATGCCGAGCAGCATGATGACGAACAGGAACAGCACGACGATCGCGCCCGTGTAGACGATGATCTGCACCGCGGCGAGAAACTGCGCGTTCTCCTCCACGAAGAGCACGGCGACCGCGAGCAGCGTCGCCACGAGGCTGAGCGCGGCGTGCACGGGGTTGCGGCCGAGCACGACGCCGAGCGCCCCCCCGACGAGGATCACCGCCGCGACGAGGAAGGTCGCGAGGTCCGGGAGCGACACGGTGGCGACGAGCCCCCCCATCACTTCCTCCTCCCGCCGAAGCGCCGGGGGATCTTCTTGCGCTGCGTCTCCCGGATCGAGATGTTGCCGGTCGCCTCGTCGTCACGCACACCGCGCTGGCCCGCCTCGGGCGCCCGCACGCCGTAGCCGAGCTCACCCGACCACTGCACGCGGCCCTCGTAGGCGGCGGCGCCGGACGACGATGTCGCCCGCATCCAGCCGGAGGTGTGGAGGTCCTCGCCCTCGCGCCAGTCCTCCCACGGCAGCCGCTGTGCCGTGCCGTCGTCGGCCACGACGAGTTCGGCCTTCGTGTAGATCGCTTCGGCGCGGCTCGTGAACGAGAACTCGAACATCTTGGACTCGGTGATCGCCTCGGTCGGGCACGCCTCGACGCACAGGTCGCAGTGGATGCAGCGCAGGTAGTTGATCTCGAAGACGTAGCCGTAGCGCTCACCGGGCGAGACGGGCGCGTCGGCCGGGTTGTCGGCGCCGCGCACGTAGATGCAGTCGGCGGGGCAGACCGCGGCGCACAGCTCGCAGCCGATGCACTTCTCCGTCCCGTCCTCGTATCGGTTGAGGACGTGACGGCCGTGCAGGCGGGGCGGCTTCGGCCTCTTCTCGGCCGGGTACTGGGTCGTGATGCGCGGTCGCACGACCTGCTTCGCCGCCACCCAGAACCCGCCGAAGAAGTTCGTCTCGCCGAAAAGACCCATCTTTCAGCCCCCCCCAGCCGAGTGGTCGGTGAGCTCGAGCACGACGGGTCCGCCGTCGCCGCCGGGCGCCGCCTCCCCGCCGAGGTTCTCCCGGCGGTGGCGCGCCGTCGTGCGGGCCCGGGCGAGAGCGATCCCGGCGAGGATGATCCCGCCGAAGACGCCGAAGCCCCAGTCCCGCGAGATCTGGTCGGCGGCGACGAGGAGGAGCCAGCCGAGCGAGATCGGAATGAGCCACTTCCAGCCGAGGTTCATCAGCTGGTCGTAGCGCAGCCTCGGGAGCGCCGCGCGGATCCAGACCTGGACGTACAAGAACACGACGAGCTTCGCGAGGAACCACAGGATCGGCCAGAGCCAGCGCACGACGTGGAACCCGGGGCCGTCTGGTCCACCGAAGAACAGCGTCACGACGACTGCCGACATCGTGATCGTGTTCATGTACTCGGCGAGGTAGAACATCGCGAACCGCATCGACGAGTACTCGGTGTGGAACCCGCCACCGAGCTCGGATTCGCCCTCCGCGAGGTCGAACGGGGGCCGGTTGAGCTCGGCCGTCCCGGCGATGAAGAAGATCACGAACGGAACGAACCAGAGCCGCAGCGCGTTCCAGTGCCAGAAGTACCGCGCCTGGCTGTCGACGATCGCCCGCGTCGACAGCCCGTGCGACTCGAGGATGACCGTGACGACGGTGAGCCCGAGGGCGGCCTCGTAGGAGATCATCTGGGCCGAGGCGCGCACCGAGCCGAGCAGCGGGTACTTCGAGCCGGACGACCACCCGGCGAGCATGACGCCGTAGACGGCGACCGAAGACAGCGCCAGCACGAGAAGGATGCCGACCGGCGGGTCCGCGACCTGGAGCTCGACGACGTGGTGGGCGATCGTCACGACCCCACCGACCGGCACGATCGCGAAGATGAGGAAGGCCGGCACGACCGAGAGGAACGGCGCGAGGCGGAAGACCACGCGGTCTGCCCGCTCGGGCAGCAGGTCCTCTTTGAACATCAGCTTCGCCCCGTCGGCGAGCGTCTGCAGGATCCCGAACTTCCCCGTCCGGTTCGGCCCGATCCGGTTCTGCATGTCCGAGATGACCTTGCGCTCGAACCAGATCATCAGCATCACGGCGACGAGCAGGAAGCCGAAGGCGACGAGGGCCCGCACCAGCACGATGACGACGACGCTGAGCCCGACGCCGTGGGCGAAGAGGGGGTCGCCCATCACACTTTCTCCAGCCAGACGTCCGTGGCGGGCCGCGAGGCGTCGACGAGCGCGCTCGCTCCCCGCCCCTCAGAGGGGACAAGGTTGGCGACGAGCAGTGCGACGCCGGCCGGCAGCGAGTCGTCAAGGGCGATGGGCAGTTGCAGCGAGTCCCGCGCCGAGCGGACCGTGACGGTCGACCCCGGCGCCACACGCAGCTCCTTCAGCGCGGCGGGGTGGACGAACACCGCCGGCTCGGGCACCAGCTGCGCGAGCGAGGGGCTCTCGGCGACGAGCGTTCCCCGTTCGTAGAGCGTGCGGCGCACGACGAGACGGTAGGCGCCCGCCGCGGGCTCGTCGGCCGGAGCGGCCCCATCCGGGGGGGAGAACGTGACGAGCGGCACCGCCGTCGCGGGCGGCCACCCGGGTGCCACGTCGCCGGCCGCACCGGCCGGCTGGGCGGCGCCGAGCTCGAGCGGGGACCCCTGGTCCTCGACCGAGAGGATCCCGGGGGTCGCGATGGGATCGATCGGCCGCGGCCGGCGGCCTCCGATATCGACCGGCACGGCGGCTAGCGGCACCACGACACCGTCGCGGTGTTCCGGGTGCCCGAGCAGGGCCGTGTCGACACCCCGATACGCCGGGGCGAGGCGCGCGATCTCGGAGGAGATCTGATCGACGCCCTCGAACCCGAGCGACGCGCCAAACCGCTTCGCGAGCTCGCCCGCGACCGTCCACGCCGGCCAGGCGATCCCGGGGGGGAGCACCTTGGCGGCGAGCCTCGACACCCGGCCCTCGCAGTTCGTCGTCGTCCCCCCGCGCTCGCCGTCACCCGCCACGGGCAGGACGACCTGTGACAGTGCGCTCGCCCCCGTGTGGTGCGTCCCGACGAAGATGACGAAGCGCGCCTGCTCGATCGCGGCGCGCGCGAGCTCGCGGTCCGGGCAGTCGCCAAGCGGGTCGCAGCCGAGGAGGATGAGGGTGGAGATCTCGTTGTCGACCGTCGCCTGGAGGATGGCGCGCCCGTCCCGGCCCGGCTTTGCCGGCAGCTCCCCCCAAGCGGCCGAGAGCGCATCCCGGCCCGCCTCGAGCGTCACGCGGCCCGGCAGCAGCCCCGGCGCGAGGCCCATGTCGAGGGCGCCGTGCACGTTCGCCCGGCGCAGCGCCGGCAGGAAGCGGGCGTTCGGGTAGGCGCGCCAGATCGCGTGCGCCGCCTCGGCGACGGTCTCCCCCGACTCCGCGAGCGACGGCCGGCCCACGACGACGACGAGACCCTCGCCGCCGCCGTCGAGCGAGTGCATCAGCGTTCGCGCCGCCGCGAGCGCCTCGTCGTCGACACCGGTCGGATGGGCGCGGGTCGCACCGACGAGCGCCCCCGCGAGCCGGGCGATCTCCCCCGGCAGGTAGGCGAGCCGGTGTGCCGCGTACGGCGTAAGCGCCGTCGCGGCCGTCGAGCACTCGACGATCCTCACGCCGTCGAGGGCGGCGCGGCGCAGGCGCAGGAAGAGCACGGGCAGCTCCTCTCGCAGGTCGCCCGTCAGCGTGACGACGACGCTGGCGGCCGCCGCCTGGTCGATCGTCGCGTGCGGCAGGCCGAGCACCGCCGCGGCCGGGAGCCCGTCGTCAAGCTGCGCGTCGACGGAGTCCGTGCCGAGGACGGACTTGGCGAGCTTGGCCCAGGCATAGGCGTCCTCGTTGGATAGGCGCGCCCCCCCGAGGATCCCGACGGCATCCGGTCCGCCTCGTTCCCGGGCGTCGCGGAGCGCCGCGGCGGCAGCGTCGAGCGCCTCGTGCCAGGTCACCGGCTGGTGGACCTCGCCCTTCTCGACGGTCGGCGTCGTCAGGCGGTGAGCCGAGTGGACCGCCTCGAAGCCGTAGCGGCCCTTGTCGCACAGCCAGCTCTGGTTCACCGGGTCGGAGTCGACGCCGAGATAGCGCACGAGCCTCCCCGCCGACGACTGCGCCACGACGCGGCAGCCGACGGCGCACGTCGTGCACGTCGTCTCGACCTGCTCGAGGTCCCACGGGCGCGACTTGAAGCGGTAGGCGGGAGACGTGAGCGCGCCGACGGGGCAGATCTGGATCGTGTTGCCCGAGAAGTACGAGTCGAACGGCTTCCCGGGGAACGGCGCGACCTCGATGCCGTCGCTGCGGAAGGCGAGGTCGATCATCGCCTCACCGGCGACCTCGGCGGCGAAGCGGGTGCAGCGGCCGCACTGGATGCAGCGCTCCCGGTCGAGGAGGACCCGCGGGCCGATCTCGATCGGCTTCGCCCAGTGACGCTTCTCCTCCGTGAAACGGCTCTCCCCCGGCCCGTGCGAAAACGCCTGGTCCTGCAGGGGGCACTCGCCCCCCTTGTCACAGACCGGGCAGTCGAGCGGGTGGTTGATGAGCAGGAACTCGAGGACGCCCTGCTGGGCCTTGCGGGCCTTGTCGGACGCCGTGCGCACCTCCAGCCCTTCGGCGACGCTGAGCATGCAGGCGGGCTGCAAGGTGAAGCCGCGGGGACCCGAGACCTCGACGAGGCACATCCGGCACATGCCCACCGGGTCGAGGCGCGGGTGGTAGCAAAAGCGCGGGAGGAAGACCCCGGCCCGCTCGGCGGCGTCGATCAGGAGCTCGCCGGGCGTCGCCTCGACGGCGGTCCCGTCGATCGTCAGATGGACGACCGCGTCCCCGGCACGGTTCCGCACGGCACTCATCGGCCACCCGCCATCTCGTGCGGTGCCCCGGCGAACGGGCATTCCTCGGTCCGGATGTGGGTCGCGAACTCCTCGCGGAACATCCGCAGGGCCGAGGCGACCGACGACGGGATCGACGAGCCGAGCACGCAGATCGTCGTCTGCTCGGGCGGCCAGCTCACCCCGGGGGCGAGGTTGTCGCACACGTCCATCAATAGGTCGAGGTCGCTGAAGCGGCCGTCCCCCTCCTCGATGCGTCGCAGTATCTTCTCGAGCCAGTGGCCGCCCTCTCGGCAGGGCGTGCATTGCCCGCAGGATTCCCGCCAGAAAAAGCGCGTGATACGCCAGGCGGCGCGCACGGCGCAGCTCGTCTGGTCGAGCACCACGACGGAGCCCGAGCCGAGCATCGACCCCGCTCTTCCGACGGCCTCCTGGTCGAGGCCGATCTCGAGCGAGTCCGGGCCGAGCCAGGGCGCCGAGACCCCACCGGGGATGAACGCCTTCAGCTCGCCCCCATCCGCGATGCCCCCGCCGAGGGCGGGATCGAAGATGAGGTCGCGGAAGGTCGTCTTCGACATCTCGAGCTCGTACCAGCCGGGCCGGGCGACCCGGCCTGACAGGGCGAACAGGCGCGTGCCGGTCGACGTGCCGGCGCCCAGCGCGGCGAAGGCGTCCCCGCCGTTCTGGATGATCCAGGGCAGGGCCGAGATCGTCTCGACGTTGTTCACGACCGTCGGCTCCCCGTAGAGGCCGATCGCGGCGGGGAAGTTCGGCGGCTTGATCCGCGGGAAGCCGCGCTTGCCCTCCAGGCTCTCGAGCAGCGCGGTCTCCTCGCCGCAGATGTAGGCACCCGCCCCGGGGTGGACGACGATGTCGAGCGAGAACGTCGAACCGAAGATCCGCCCCCCGAGCGCGCCGTGCTCGTAGGCCTCGTTGCAGGCCGCCGTCAGGCGCTCGAGCCCGAGGGCGAACTCCCCGCGGCAGAAGATGAAGGCCAGTCGGGCGCCGACCGCGTAGGCGGCGATGGCGGCCCCCTCGATGATCTGGTGCGGGTCGCGCTCGATGAGCAGGTGATCCTTGAACGTCGCCGGCTCGCTCTCGTCGCCGTTCACTACGAGGTAGGTCGTCTCGGCGGCGCGCAGCATCGACCACTTGCGCCCCGCCGGAAAGCCGGCCCCGCCGCGGCCCAGAAGGTTCGCCCGGTTCACCTCGGCTGCCACCGCCTCAGGCTTCATCCGCAACGCCTTGTGCAGCGCCTTGTAGCCGCCGGTCGCGAGGTACCGCTCGAGCGTGTAGGAGTCCTCGTGGTCGAGGCGGGAAGTCACGATGCGCGGGGCACTGGTCAGCATCGGCTCAGCTCCTCGCCTGCCGGCGGGGGGATGCCTCCGAACCCGGTAGGCCGACGGTGCGCTCGATCCGGCAGAGCACGCCGTGGCGCGGGACCTCCTGGCGCCGCCGGCCCTTGGCGAGCTCGTCGACGAGCGCGTCGAACGACGCGGCGTCGCCGGCCGCGACGAAGCGGTGGTTCACCTGCACGCACGGGGCGGCGTCACAGCCGGCGAGGCACTCGGCCTCCTCGAGGGTGAACTCGCCGTCCTCGGTCGTCTGCCCGCAACGGACGCCGAGCCGGCGCTCGGCGTGCTCGACGAGCTCGTAGGCGCCGGCGAGCAGGCAGGCGATGTTCGTGCAGATCGCGATGACGTGTCGGCCGACCCGCTCGGTGTGCAGCATGTCGTAGAACGTCGCCGTCCCGTAGACCTCGGCCGGGGTCGTGCCGCAGAGCTCGGCGATTTCCTCCATCGCCTCGGCGCAGAGCCAGCCGTCCTGTGCCTGGGCGAGGTGGCACAACGGCACGAGTGCCGAGCGGGATTGCGGGTAGAGCGCGACGAGCGCCTCGGCCCGGGCCCGGTTCTCCGCCGAGAAGTGGGCGGTCACCGGTCGACGTCCCCGAGGACCGGGTCAACCGAGGAAAGGATGGCGATCATGTCGGCGATCAGGCCGCCACGCAGCAGCGCCGGCACCGACTGGAGGTTGACGAAGCTGGGGGTGCGGATGTGCATCCGCATCGGGCGGTTCGACCCGTCCGCGACGAGGTAGCAGCCGAGCTCGCCCCGCGGCGACTCCACGGCGACGTAGACCTCACCCGCCGGCGGCTCGATGCCGCTGGTGAACAGCTTGAAGTGGTGGATGAGCGCCTCCATCGACTCGTCGATCCGGGCGCGCGGCGGGGGTGTGACCTTCTTGTCCTGGGTCCGGTAGTCGCCCGACGGCATCTTCTCGAGGATCTGGCGGACGATCCGGATCGACTCCCGCACCTCGGCAAGGCGCACGGCGTAGCGGCTGAAGCAGTCGCCAGCCGTGCCGACGATGACGTCGAAATCGACCTCGTCGTAGGCGAGATAGGGCATCTGCCGCCGCAGGTCCCAGGGGACCCCCGCCGCTCTCAGGAGCGGCCCCGTCGCCGAGAGAGCGAGCAGCAGCTCCGCCGGGACGACCCCGACGCCCTCGGTGCGCTCGCGGAAGATCGGCTGGCCCGTCAGGAGGTGGTCGTAGTCCACGAGGCGCGCGCCGACCGTGTCGACGACCGCCTCGACGTCGTCCTCCCACCCTTCCGGCAGGTCCGCCGCCACGCCGCCGGGCCTGATGTAGTTGTGGTTCATCCGCAGCCCGGTGACCTTCTCGAAGAACTGCAGCACGAGGTCGCGTTCGCGCAGCCCGAAGATCATCATCGACGTCGAGGCGAGGTCCATCCCGTTCGTCGCGGCCCAGATGGCGTGGGAGGAGATCCGGTTCAGCTCGCACATCAGCATGCGGATCCAGGTGGCTCTCGGCGGGATCTCGACGGCGAGGAGCTTCTCGACGGCGAGCGCGTAGACGAGCTCGTTGTGCAGCGGCGCGAGGTAGTCCATGCGAGTGACGTTCGTCGCGCCCTGGACGTAGGAGAGCTCCTCGCCCGTCTTCTCCATCCCGGTGTGGAGGTAGCCGATCACGGGCTTCGAGCGCAGGATCGTCTCGCCCTGGAGCTCGACCATCATCCGCAGCACGCCGTGGGTCGAGGGGTGCTGCGGCCCGACGTTCAGGATCATCGTCTCGCCGGTGCCGAAGGTCGCGTCGGCGGCGTCCGGGTCGAGGGCGTCGCTCTCCGGGATGCGCAGCACGCCGCCCTTTTCGATCGCGAGCTCGGTGGCCCCGGTCACGCCGACCGGCGCGAGCTGCTGGGTTCCTTCGTCGGTCACGGCGACGAGCCGCGCCCTCGCGGCGGCGTCGTAGGAGCCCTCCCTCACCTGGTCGGGGACTTGGCCGGTGGTGGGCTGGTCTTCGCTCACCGCGGGCCTGGCGCCTTCTTGAACTGGACCGGGACGCGGCCCGAGCCGTAGTCCCGGCGCAGCGGGTGCCCCTCCCAATCCTGGGGCAGCAGGATCCGGCTCGGGTCGGGGTGCCCCGCGAAGCGGATCCCCATCAGGTCGTAGGCCTCGCGCTCCATGTTCTCGGTCCCCGGGTACACGAAAAAGAGCGTCGGACAGACTGGGTCGTCCTCGGGGACCATCACCCGGAGACGGGCGCGACGGGCCTCCGCGTGCGAGAGCAGGTTGACGACGACCTCGAAGCGCGTTTTCGGCACCTCGGCGGGCAAGGCGCGGTCGAGGTGCGTCAGGTAGTCGACGGCGCAGAGGTCGCTCACCGTGACAAAGCCCGCTCGCCGCAGCGCCGTGGCGACCTCGACGTAGCGCTCACGGGTCGGGAAGAACACCTCGTCGCCACACGAAACGGCCGACGGCACCCCGTCGAGCTCCGGCACCCGCCAGGCGAGCGGTGTCGACGACGCCATCAGCTCGGCGTCCCCAGGTGGACCGGGGTGGCGAGCGGCTGGGTCCAGCCCGGCACCTCGGCGGCGAGGTCGACCCCGGCGCCGGTGCCGGAGGCGGCGCGCCGCCGCAGGATCTCCCCCGTCCGGACCTTCTCGTGCAGGGTGAGGATGGCGTGCAGCAGCGTGTTCGGGCTCGGCGGGCACCCGGGCGCATAGACGTCGACCGGGACGATCTCGTCGACACCCTGGACGATCGCGTAGTTGTTGAACATGCCCCCCGACGAGGCGCACACCCCCATCGAGATCACCCACTTCGGCTCGGCCATCTGGTCGTAGACCTGGCGCAGGACGGGCGCCATCTTCTGGGAGACCCGCCCCGCCACGATCATCAGGTCCGACTGGCGCGGCGAGGCGCGGAACACCTCCATGCCGAACCGGGAGATGTCGTACTCGGCGCCCCCGGTCGCCATCATCTCGATCGCGCAGCATGCCAGTCCGAACGTCGCCGGCCACATCGACCGGCGCCGCGACCACCGCACGAAGTCCTCGAGCTTGCCAGTGAGGAGGTTGTGACTGAGCGACTCGAGGCCGTTCCAGGGCTCCGCGAACGGCACCTACTCAGCCCTCCCGCCTGCCGCACCGACTCGACGGACCGCCGACTCGGTCGTACGCCCCGGCTCGCTCCCGAAAGACCGCGCCCGCCGTGCGGGGCCCCAGTCGAGGGCACCGTCGGCGACGAGGTAGATGAACGAGACGAAGACCGCCCCCGCGAACACGATCACCTCGACGAGGCCGAACCGCCCGAGCTGGTCGTAGATCACCGCCCACGGGAACAGGAAGATGATCTCGATGTCGAAGATGACAAAGATCATCGCGATGAGGTAGAAGCGAACGGGGAAGCGCCGCGGGAGCTCGTTGGTGGGCACGATGCCGCACTCGTAGGGGGCCCCTTTCGCGGCGTGCGGGCGGCGGGGGCCGAGCAGGCGCGACACGCCGATCGACAGGGCCGCGAAGAGGACCCCGAGGACGAGCAGCACAAAGATCGGCAGGTAACTGTCGAGGCTTCCCATGGCGCCCTGCGGTTCTACCACGCGGGCCGGGTCGGGTACATCCGAAGCAGCGCCCAGCCCCGTCGCGACGGGGTGCGGGGCGACCGGTACGCTCGGTCCGTGCCGGTTTTCGCCGACGACCATGTCATCGCGCCCGCGCGGGTGATCCCGCGCTCGTGCGAGGTGCTCGTCATCGGCGCCGGGCCCTCGGGGTCGGCCGCCGCCTACTGGCTGGCCGAGGCGGGGTTCGACGTCGTCGTCGTCGAGAAGAAGCACTTCCCGCGGGCCAAGACCTGCGGTGACGGGTTGACGCCGCGTTCGGTGCGCCAGCTCGAGGACATGGGGCTCGCCGACGACCTGTCGCGCTACCACCGCTTCGAGGGCCTGCGCGCCCTCGCCTACGGCCGCGAGCTGCTCCTCCGCTGGCCCAGGCACCCCGACTTCGGGGACTACGGCTACATCATCACCCGGGCCGACCTCGACGCGCTCGTCGCGCGCCGCGCCGAGAAGGTGGGCGCGACGCTGCTGGAGGGCTGCGAGGCGATCGGCCCACTCGGCGCCGAGGCCCGGGCGGGCGGGCGGGCGGAGGGGGCAGTCGTCACGGAGCACGGCAGCGAGGTGAGCCATGAGATCGCGGCCCGCGTCGTCATCGTCGCCGACGGCTCGAACTCGCGCTTCGGCCGTGCGCTCGGCGCGACGCGGGACCGCGCCGTGCCCCAGGGCCTGGCGATCCGCGGCTACTACTCCTCGCCCCGCCACAACGAGTCGTGGATCGAGTCGCACCTCGACCTGCGCGACGAGTCCGGATCGGTGATCCCCGGCTACGGCTGGGTCTTCCCGCTCGGCGACGGCCGAGTGAACGTCGGCATCGGGATTCTGTCGACCTTCGAGCGCTGGAAGGAGATGAACACGACGCGCCTGTTGCAGTGCTTCGTCGAGCGCGCGCCGTCGTCGTGGTGCCTCGGGCCCGAGAGCGCCCTCGGCGAGCCGACGGGGGGCCGGCTCCCGATGGGGCTCTCGGTCGGCCCGCGCCAGGGCCCCGACTACCTCCTCGTGGGCGACGCGGGCGGCTCGATCAACCCGTTCAACGGCGAGGGGATCGCCTACGGCTACGAGACCGGTCGCATCGCGGCGTCCTTCGCCGCCGAGGCGGTCCTCGCGAACGACAACCGGGTGCTCGCCGGCTACGACGCCAAGCTCGCCGAGAACTACGGCCTGTACTTCAAGACGGCCTCCGCCTTCATGGGAGTGATGGGCCGCCCCGACGTCATGAGGGCGCTCGTCTCGACCGGGATGTACTCCCGCACGCTCATGGAGTGGCTGCTGCGGATCATGTCGAACCTGCTCCGCACCGACGAGATCGGCCCGGCCGAGCTCGCCTACGGCGCGATCTCGCGTCTCGTCCGGTCCGCAGGCTGACCCGTCAGCGGGCCGCGGCGACCTCCCGGGCCGCGGCGGTGGCCGCCGCCACCGTCGCCTCGACCTCGCGTTCGCCGTGGGCGAGCGAGCAGAACATCACCTCGTACGGGCTCGGCGCAAGGGCGACCCCCCTGGCGAGCATGGCCCGGAAGAAGCGCGCGTAGTCCCCGCCGGCGGCGGCGTGCCGGGCCCCCTCGTAGTCGGTGACCGGCGCCGCGCCGAAGAAGACACCGCACAGCGTGGAACAGACCGGCACCTGGGCCGCGAGGCCGGCGTCGGCCAGCGCGCCGCCGATCCCGGCCGCGAGCGTGGCGACCGTGCGCTCCAGCTCGTCGTAGACCGAGGGCCCGAGGAGCTCCAGGACGGCGAGGCCGGCCGCCGTGGCGAGCGGGTTCCCCGCCAGCGTGCCGGCCTGGTAGACGGGACCGACCGGCGCGAGGAGCTCCATCGCGGCGGCGGCACCGGCGACGGCGGCGAGCGGCAGACCCCCGCCGACGACCTTGCCGAGGCAGTACAGGTCCGGTTGCACCCCGAAGCGCGCCGCGGCGCAGCCCGGCGCGATCCGGAACCCCGTGATCACCTCGTCGAAGATGAGCAGCGCTCCCACCTCGTCGCAGGCCCGGCGCAGGCCCTGAAGGAAGCCCGGCGCGGGTGGGATGAGTCCCATGTTCGCCGCCACGGGCTCGACGATGACGCAGGCGACCCGCTCGTCGAGCACCGGCACGGCGTTGTAGGGCGCGACGACGGTCGCCTCGACGGCGCCGGCGGGCACGCCCGCCGAGTCCACGCGACCGAGCGTCGCGACCCCGCTCCCGGAGCTGGCGAGCAGCGCGTCGCTGTGCCCGTGGTAGCAGCCGGCGAACTTCACGACGCGGTCGCGCCCCGTCGCGCCGCGCGCGATCCGGACCGCCGTCATCGCGGCCTCGGTGCCCGACGAGACGAGCCGCACCATCTCGCAACCGGGGATGGCCGCGGCGATCATCTCGGCCAGCGCCACCTCGGACTCGGTGGGCGCGCCGTATGTCGTGCCCCGTGCGGCCGCCGACGCCACGGCATCCACGACGGCGGGGTGGGCGTGGCCGAGGATCGAGGCACCCCAGGACTGCACGTAGTCGACGTAGCGGTTTCCGTCGACGTCGGTCAGGTAGGCACCGTCCGCCTCGGCGACGAAGTACGGCTCGCCGCCCACCGAGCCGAACGCCCGCACCGGCGAGTTGACCCCCCCGGGGATCACGGCGGTCGCCCGGGCCCAGAGCGCCGAGTTCTGCTGCGCGCACATCGGCTACCTCCCGCCGAGCAGCTCGGCGGCCGACCGGGCGAGGTAGGTGAGAATGAAATCGGCGCCCGCCCGCTTGATGGCGGTGAGCGTCTCGATGGTCGCCGCGTCCCGGTCGACCACGCCGAGGGCGGCCGCGGCGGCGAGCATCGCGTACTCCCCGCTCACGTGGTACGCCGCCACCGGCACGTCGACCGAGCGCTTCACCGCGGCCAGCACGTCGAGGTAGTGCAGGGCGGGCTTCACCATCACGATGTCGGCCCCCTCGCCAAGGTCCAGGCGCACCTCGGCGAGCGCCTCCCGGCCGTTAGCGGGATCCTGCTGGTAGTCGCGGCGGTTCCCGCCGCCGGCGATCTCCACGTCGACCGCCTCACGGAACGGCCCGTAGAAGGCGGAGGCGTATTTCGCCGCGTAGGCGAGGATCGCCGTGTCGGGGTACCCCGCCCCATCGAGGGCCGCGCGGATGGCCGCGACTTGCCCGTCCATCATCCCGGACGGCGCGACGAGGTCGGCGCCGGCCTCGGCCTGGGCCACGGCCACCTCCCCGTAGCGCGCGATCGTCGCGTCGTTGTCGACCCGGCCACGGGAGTCGAGGACGCCGCAGTGGCCGTGATCGGTGTACTCGTCGAGGCAGCAGTCGGCGATGAGGACGAGATCGTCCCCGACGGCGTCCCGCACCGCCCGCAGGGCGACCTGGACGATCCCGGCGGGGTCGGAGGCACCCGTGCCGACGGCGTCCTTCGCCAGCGGGACCCCGAACAGGACGAGCGCCGGGACACCGAGCCCGGAAAGCTCCCGGGCCTCGGCGACGAGCGATCCCACCGTGTGCTGGACGACGCCTGGGAGGGAGGCGATCGCCACGGGGGCGTCGATGCCCTCCCGGACGAACACGGGCGCGACGAGGTCGTCGACGACGACGTGGGTCTCGGCGACGAGCCGGCGTAGCGCCGGCGTCCGCCGGAGCCGGCGGAGCCGGCGGTCCGGGAACCCCGCCGTCGCGAACACCTCGTGGCGCTCCGGCATCACGGCGAGCCTACGACGCCGCCCGGCCGCCGGCCTCGGGCCGCGGGTGCGCGACGGCCCACCCGACGAGGGCGTCGACGAGCCCGCCGAGCGAGTGGACACCGGCCTCGACCGTGAGCGCCATGCCCGCGGCACCAAGCGTCGCCGAGGTCACCGGCCCGATCGACACGACGACCGGCGGGATGTCGCCCGGGGCGACGAGGCGCCGGTAGCCGTCAACCGTCGACGACGAGGTGAACACCACCGCGTCGGCCCCCCGGGACGCCTCGAGCGCCGCCGGGGGCGGCACCGCCGGGACCGTCCGGTACGCCTCGACGACCTCGACCTCCCAGCCGAGTCCGCGCAGCCCCTCGGGCAGGATCTCGCGCGCCACCGCCGCCCGGGGCAGCAGCACCCGCCCGCCGGCGGGTGCCGGCGGGAACCGGGCGACGAGCGCCTCGGCGACATAACAGTCGGGCACGAGATCGACATCGAACCCCCGGTCGCGCAGGGCCTCCGCCGTGCCGGCACCGATCGCCGCGACACTCACGGCCCCGAGGGCCCCCGGATCGGGGATCTCGGCCACGAGGCGCGCGACCGCGTTGGCCGAGGTGAACACCACCCAGTCGAAACCGGCGACCTCGCGCGCCGCGGCGCGTAGCGCCTCACCCCCGTCGGACGGATCCTCGATGCTGATCGTCGCCAGCTCCACGACCTCGGCCCCCTGGGCGGCGAGCGCCGCCACCAGGGGAGGCGCCTGGGCGGCGGGCCGGGTGACGACCACGCGCCAGCCCGACAGCGGCAGGCCCGGCTTGGGGGCCGTGGCCAATCCGCCGTCGAACGGCGCACCGAGGGACCGGCCCCCTTCGTCGTCGAGAAGGTGATCGGCGAGCGCGGTGCCAACCTCGACGGGATCGTCGCCGGTCAGCGCCCGGCGGACGAGCACGTGGCCGTCCTCGCGGGCGAGGAACCCGTCGAGCGTCACGGGCCCCGTGACCGAATCGCAGGTCGCGTGGGCACCCACCGGCGCGTCGCAGCCGACGCCGAGGCGGGCGAGAAAGGCGCGCTCGGCGGCGACCGCCCGGGCGACCAGCGCGTCGTCGATCACCGAGACGAGCCCGATCGTCGCGGCATCATCCTCCCGGCAGCGCAGGCCGATCGCGCCCTGGCCGACCTGGGGGAGCATCACCGCCGTCGGCAGGATCTCGGCCGCCCGGCCGAGGAGCCCCAGGCGTTCGAGCGCCGCCACGGCGACGACGACGGCCCCGCCCGGCGGCACCCGGCCAAGGCGCGTCGCGATCGAGCCGCGCAGCTCGGCGAAGCACAGGTCCGGGCGCAACCAGGCCAGCTGGGCACGCCGCCGGGCGGCGCCCGTCGCGACGACCGCCCCGGGAGCGAGCCGCGCCAGCGTCCGGCCGACGAGGGCGTCGCGCACGTCGAGACGCTCCGGTGTCGCGACGAGCACGAGCCCCGCCGGCGGGGCAGACGACGGGAGGTCCTTCAGGGAATGGACGGCGACGTCGGCGCGGCCGGCGAGCACCGCCTGCTCGATCTCGGCGACGAACGCCCCCGATCCCCCGAGCGAGTGGATGGCGGCGTCCGGGCGCAGGTCGCCGCCGGACTCGACAACGACGAGCTCCGTCGGCAGGCCGGCGTGCACCGCCGCCAGGCGGGCCTGGACCCGGCGAGCCTGCTCGAGGGCGAGCGGGCTGCCCCGCGTGGCAAGCCGCAGCACCCTCACGACAGGCCCCCGGCGGGCACCCGCGAACCCGCGGAGCCCTGACGCACGGTCACTACAGGCCGAACAGCGCGCGCAGCGCCTCGGCGAGACGTTCGCCGCGGGGAGAACCGGCCGCCCGCTTCACCTGGACGGTCGGCTCGTGGACGAGCTTGGCGACGATCCGGCGCGTCGCCGACTCGACTGCGGCCCGTTCGTCCTCGCCGAGGCGTGCCAGCACGGAGCCGATGCGCGCCAGCTCACCGGCGCGGATCTGCTCGGCGTGACTGTGCAGCGCGGCGATGACCGGGGCCGCCGCCCGGCCCCGGGCGGCGAGGAAGTAACGGCCGAGCTCCTCGTCGATAATCCCCCGGACGCGGTCGATCTCGGCCCGCCTCGTCGCCATCGAGCGCTCGGCGAGGGCGCGCAGGTCGTCGACGTCGCGCAGCGTGACGTCGGGCAACGACGCCACGGCGGGATCCACGTCGCGGGGCACGGCGACATCGACGATGAGGAGGGGCCGGGGCGGGGACTTCGCGCGAGCCCGGTCGAGGTCCTCCGGCCCGAGCAGGATCCCGGGCGCGGCCGTCGCCGAGAACAGCACGTCGGCGTCGGCGAGCATCGAATTCAGCTCGCTGAGCGCGGCGCCGCGTCCGTGGTGCGCGCCTGCCAGTGCCCCCGCCTTGCGGCGGTCGCGGCTCACGACGACCAGATCAGCTAAGTCGCCCGCCCCCGCGAGGGCGTCGACGATCTCCTCGCCCACCTCGCCCGCCCCGACGACGACGACATTGCGGCCGGCGAGCGACCCCCCGAGCTGGCCGGTAGCGAGCGCCACGGCGACGTGGGCGAGCGAGGTGACGCCTCGGGCGATCCCCGTCTCGGCCCGGGCCCGCCTGCCGACCCCGACGGCGTGGCGGAACAGACCGTCGAGCACGGGGCCCGCGGCCCCCGCGTGGTGGGCGACCTCGTGGGCGGCGCGCACCTGCCGGAGGATCTCGCCCTCGCCGAGGACGGGCGAGTCGATTCCCGACGCCACCTCGAACACGTGCCGCACGGCGGACCCATCGTGGCTGACGACGAGCGACCCGGCGAGGCCCGCCGGGTCGTCGAGCCGTTCGCCCAGGAAGCGGTGGATGTCGGCGACGCCATCGTGGAACCGCTCGGCGACGGCATAGACCTCGGTGCGCATGCACGTCGACAGGACGACCGCCTCGGACAGGTGCGGGCTGTCGCCCAGCCCGGCGAGCGCCTTGGGCAGCTCCTCGGCGGAGAACGCCAGGCGTTCCAGCACCTCGAGTGGCGCGTCCCGCTCGTGGAGACCGACCACGACGACCGGCACACTCACCTCCTCGTCCAAGGGCCCCGTCCCGGGGCGACCGCGGCGGCCGGCCCGTGGCTCTGGCACGCTCCGCCCGGTTGTCGCCCCGACTCTACGAGCTGATTTCGATGGTGGCGGTCCCGGCCTCGCCCTTGGCCTCGGGAACCACGGCGCCGCCGGCGGGGCGGGAATGGTAGAAGGCGAGCACCTGGAGCTCGGCGGCGAGGTCGACCTGACGGACGGTCACGCCCGCCGGGAGCGCCAGCACGACCGGTGCGAAGTTGAGGATCGAGTGCACCCCGGCGGCAACGAGGTTCTCTGCGACCGACTGGCTCGCACTCGCGGGGGTCGTGATCACGCCGATCCGCACCTTCTCGCGCACACACGCTTCGGGAAGCCGTTCCGCGTGCTCAACGACGATCCCGTCGCGCATCGTGCCGACCACCGCCGGGTCGACGTCGGCGAGCACGGCGACCCGGAACCCGCCCGAACGGAAGCCGCGCGAATGGATGAGCGCCTGCCCGAGATTGCCGATGCCGACGATCGCAACCGGCCAGTCCAGGTCGAGCGCCAAGGCCCCGTCGACCCGGGCGAGCAGGTGGGGCACCTCGTAGCCGGTCCCGCGCGTCCCGTAGGTCCCGAAACGCGACAGGTCACGGCGCAGCGTCGCCGGGTTCACACCGACGACCCCGGCGAGCTCGGACGACGACACGTGCGTGATGCCGCGCTCGACCATCACCGAGAGCGCCCGGTGGTAGAGCGGCAGGCGCGCGACGGTCGGCCCGGGAATCCGCCTGCGCGAGCGCGCGCTTTCGTCCCTCAGCACCTGATGCACGCTAACGACGAGTCGCGCCCTCGACAACGCTCGGCGACCCGGCCCGGCCCGCGTCCGTCCCCGGGCGCATGGTCGGCGCGCCGCCTGGTGAGGCGGGCGGGGCGGACCGGTGTGCCAACGCTCACGCGCCTGCCACCAGGTTCCGATCTCATCAGGTTGCTCGCCGAGCCGGGCGGAATCGCCGCCCGGTCAGCACTGCGTGCAGATCGCGCCTAGCCCGCCTCGGTGAACCGTGCGGCGAGGTAGCCGTCGACGTCCTCTTCCCGCAACCGGTAGGACTTGCCGACGCGCACTGCGGGCAGCTGCCCGGAACTAATGAGCCGGTAGACAGTCATGTTCGAGATGCGCAGCATCTGCGCGACCTCACCGACCGTGAGGAATTGTGACCTCGTGTATTGGATGGACAGCTCAATCACCCCTCTCCGCCGACACGACTGTAGGCCAGCGGGGCTCCTGTGGAAAGAGGGGAAATGGATTTCGTCGTGCCCCACCCTCACCTGGGCTTTTATCGCGCCCCGGGTTGCGCACCCCCGAGCTCACCTGCCCGGACGACCGCCGCGGCGACGGCCTCGACGATCGTGCGCCTGACCCCGCGCGCCTCGAGCACGTTGATCGCCGCCTCGGTCGATCCCCCGGGGGAGGTGACCTCGGCACGCAGCACGTCGGCCGGTCGCCCAGTCTCGAGGATCATCCGCGCCGCCCCGTACAGCGTCTGGTCGACGAGGAGCCGCGCGGTGCCGGAGTCGAGCCCGGCGGCGGCACCGGCCGCGATGAGCGCCTCGGCGAGGTAGTAGAGGTAGGCGGGGCCGCACCCGCAGACGCCCGTGGCGGCGTCGACCAGCGCCTCGGGCAGCCGGACGACGGTGCCGACGGCCGCCAGGATCCCCTCAGCCCAGACGAGATCAGCCTCGGTCGTGCGCGGACCCCCGGCGATGACCGAGACGCCTGCGCCGAGCTGCACCGGGGTGTTCGGCATCGCCCGTACCACGGCGACCTCCCCGCCGAGCCACTCGTCGAGGCTTCCGGTCGTGATCCCGGCGGCGATCGACAGGGCGTGCCGGAAGCCGAGACCAGCGAGGCGGCGGCAGACCGCCTCGGTGTCGTACGGCTTCACCGCCAGTAGCACCCCGTCGGCTGCAACCGGCTCCTCGGCGACGACCACCCCCGCGAAGCGCGCTCGCAGGGCGTCACGCGCCGCCGCGACACGCTCGGCCACGGCGATCTCGTCCGGCTCAGCCCACCCGCCGGCGACCAGACCGGCGAGGAGGGCCGAGCCCATCCGACCTCCCCCCACGACACACAGCCGGACGCTCACGGTGGCCCGACCTCAACCGCACTCGACGAGGGTGCGCGCCGTCAGGTCGTTGTAGAGGCGGCGCAGGCGGGCCGCGGCGGTCGACCAGGTGTAGGCCTGCGCGCGGCGCACCGCCGCCTCGCCGAGGCGCCGGCCGAGCTCCAGCGAGGAGACGATGGCGGCGACGTGGCCGGCGAAGACCTCGACGCCGCCGCTCTCGACGAGAAAACCCGTCTCGCCGTGACCGACAAGGGTGGTGAGGCCCCCGACGGCGGAGGCGACGACGGGCGTGCCGCAAGCAGCGGCCTCGAGCGCGACGAGGCCGAAGGACTCCGACCGGCTCGGCACGAGACAGACGTCCGCCGCCCGGTAGTACGTCGAGAGCCGCTCGTGCGGCTGCGGTGGGACGAAGGCGACCCTCTCCTCCAGGCCGAGCTCGGCGACGAGCGCCCGCAGCTTCGCGACCTCGTCGTCACCGGCGACGCCGCTCGGACCGCCGACGACTGCGAGACGCGCGCCCTCGACGCCGAGGCGGTCGAGGGACGCCAGCACACGGACCGCGACGTCGCACCCCTTGAGCGGCTGGATGCGGCCGACAAACAAGAGCAACGGGTCGCGGCCGATGATCCCGAGCGCCCGGCGGGCCAGCCACTTGTCGCCGGGAGCGAAGAAGGCGTGATCGACGCCGGGGGCGACGATCTCGACACGGGACGCATCCGCCCCGTAGAGCTCGACAAGCTGGTCGAGCTCCACCGAGCAGGAGGCGAGGATCGCGTCGGAGCACCCGATGACCTCCGCCTCGGCGCGGGCCCGCCGGCCGGGATCGGTCTCGTCGAGTTCCTCGGGGCTCGCCTCGGCCTTCACCCGGTCGAGCGTGTGGAACGTCGAGACGAGGGGGATGCCGAGCCGGTGCTTCAGGGCATGGCCCGCGATCCCCGACAGCCAGTAGTTGGCGTGGATCGCGTCGGTCCGGGGCGCGCCGAGGAGCTCGGACCGGGCCATCCGGTCGGCGACCGCCTCGGTGAACTCGCCGACGAGCCCGTACAGCAGTCCCTTGGCCACCGGCCGGCGCGGACCCGCCTCGACGTGATGCACGGTCAACCCCGGTTCGACCTCGACGAGGGACGGCAGGTCATCGGACCAGGCCCGCGTGTAGACGTCGCACTCGACACCCGCCCGGGCGAGCGACGCGGACAGCTCGCGCACGTAGACGTTCATCCCACCGCCGTCGCCGCTGCCGGGTTGGGCGAGGGGCGAGGTGTGCATCGAGAGCATGGCGAGCTTGTGCATTCATGCCCAGCGTAACGGTACGGTCCCCGCCGGTCGCACCACCCCCTCAGCCGACGGGGCCGGCCCGGTCGCGGGGCGCGTACCGGTGGCGCACCACGCCGACGAGGAGCTCGCGGGGCACCGCCCCGAAGTGCCGGCTGTCCCGGCTGGCGCCGGGGTTGTCGCCGGCGACGACGATCCCGTCCGGCACGACCTCGACGACGCGTTTCACGATGAACTGGCCCGGATCCTCGGGATCGACCAGCACAACAAGGTCCCCGGGCGCGGCCCGACGCGTCCGGCTGACCCGGCAGCGGTCGCCGTCGGCGAGGGTTGGCAGCATGCTCGGGCCGGCGACGACGACGCGGGCCGGGACGTGGGCAAGGCGCGCGCCCGCGGCGAGGAGCGCCCGACGACGACGACGCAGCGTGCCCACCTCGTTAGTGTTGTTCGCGCCGGCGGCGCCGGCTTCTGCCTTTGCGGCGGGAATTGGACCTCGATCGAAGGAGTCGTGGCATGTCGCTCACCTCAGTACTGTTCTCGCTCGCCGACCGGATTGCGCCACCGCGCACGGCGCATGCCCACTGCGACCTGCCCTGCGGCATCTACGACCCCGCGCAGGCCCGCATCGAGGCCGAGTCGGTGAAGGCCTGCATGGAGAAGTTCAACGCCTCCGACGACCCCGTGTTCCGCCAGCGCGCCATCATGATCAAAGAAGAGCGGGCCGAGCTCGTGAAGCACCACCTCTGGGTGCTGTGGACCGACTACTTCAAGCCCGAGCACGCCGAACGCTTCCCCGAGCTGCACGAGCTGGTCTGGACGACGACCAAGGCCGCCGGCGAGTCGAAA
This sequence comes from Acidimicrobiaceae bacterium, assembly GCA_003159795.1. Lineage (GTDB taxonomy): Bacteria > Actinomycetota > Acidimicrobiia > Acidimicrobiales > Bog-793 > Bog-793. The sequence goes on from PLPK01000011.1 coordinate 42,372, forward strand.
AAGACGTGCGACGTCGCTGTCGCCGACAAGCTGCTCGCGGGCATCGCCGAGATCGACCGGATCTTCAAGGAGACGAAGAAGGCCTGAGCCCCTGGCGGGGGCGCGCTCAGTCCGGCGCGCCGTGCGCCCCGCAGCTCCGCTCCGTCGGCATGGCCGCCAGCCATTCCGGCGCGATCGGTGAACCGCAGAGCTCACAGGTCGAGTACGTGCCGTCCTCGAGGCGCTCGATCGCCCGCTCGATCGCGTGCAGCTCGTCCTCGGCCCTGGCCAGAAGGGAGCGCACCTCGTCGAGGGCCGCGTCTGGCGAGGCCGACGAGGTCTCCCCCGCCACCACAGCCCCCGACGGCCCGGCCTTCGACGCCATCTAGCGCCCGCTGCTCGCCACGTCCGCGCGCGCCCGCTGCCCGTGCATGGCCGGAGCGTAGCGGACCACCCGGTCGGGAGAGGGCGACCTGCCAGCGGGCTCGCCGCACCCGCGGCGTGCGGCGGCTCAGCGCCGCCGATCGCGAGCCAGCGCCGGTAGCCTTCCCGGATGACCAATCGCGCGGCCGATGACCACTAGCGCGCCCCCGTTCGTCGCCGACGGCATCGAGCCGGGGATCGCCCGCGTGCTCGTCGTCGCCGCGCACCCGGACGATGCCGACTTCGGCTCCGCGGGGTCCGTCGCGCTCTGGACCGACGCCGGCATCGATGTTTCGTACTGCATCGTCACCGACGGGGACGCAGGAGGGTCGGACCGTTCGATCCCGCGTTCCGCGCTGGCCGGGATTCGCCGAGACGAGCAGCGTGCCGCCGCCGCCGTCGTCGGCGTCCACGACGTGCGCTTCCTCGGCTACCCCGACGGCGCCCTCGTCGCATCGGGTGAACTGCGACGCGACATCTGCCGTGCCGTGCGCTCCCTCCGCCCCGATCGCGTCGTCTGCCAGTCCCCGGAGCGGAACTGGGACGCGATCGGTGCGTCCCACCCGGACCACCTCGCGGCGGGCGAGGCCACCGTCTGCGCCTTTTATCCCGACGCACGCAACCCCTTCGCGCATCCCGAGCTCCTCGCCGAGGGGCTCGAACCGCACACCGTCCGGGAGCTCTGGATCTGCGCCCATCCGGAACCGAACCGCGCCGTGGACGTCACCGGCTCCTTTGACCGCAAGATCGCGGCGTTGCGCAGCCACGTGAGCCAGGTCGGCCAGGGCGAGTGGCTCGCCGACCGCGTCGGGAGCTGGCTCGACGCGGGGGCCCGCCGCGCCGGGCTCCCACCGGGGCACCTGGCGGAACTCTTCCGGGTCGTCACCGCTCCCTGAGCGAGCCGCGACCGGCCACGACGACCCTCCCGGGCGAGTGAGACCGGGGTCGTGCCGCCGTACGCGGTGTCCCGGCCGGCGGGCCCCAGGCGAGCGATCCGGTCCACGCGACCGGTTCGCCGGCCCCGCGCTAGTTGAAGTGGATGAGCATCGCCGAGCCGAAGACCACGCAGTACACGGCGAACGGCGTGAGCGTCCGGGTCGTGAACCAGCGCGTGAGGAAGCGCACCGAGATCCAGGCGGCGACGCCCGCACAGGCCGCCGCCGCGAGCGTCTGGCCCCGGACCCCGTCGCCCGTCGCCCCGAGCAGGTCCGGCAGCTTGTATACGCCCGCGGCGAGGATGATCGGCGTGGCGAGCAGGAACGAGAAGCGCGCCGCGTCCTCGTGGTTGAGACCGCGCGCGAGTCCGGCCACCATCGTGATCCCGGAGCGGCTGATCCCGGCCACGAGTGCACACACCTGCGCGACTCCGACGACGAAGCCCTCTTTCATGTTGAGCGTCGCGAGCGCGCGATCGGGCCGACGCGGGCCGGGTTCCGCCCCGGCGGCGACGGCGGGCGCCGACGTCGGCACGGTGCGTCTCCGCCGCAGCAGCTCGCCCGTCGCGAGGAGGAAGCCGTTCACGACGAGGAATGCCGACGCCGGGATGGGCTTGGAGAACAGCACCCGCAGCGGATGTTCGAGCACGATCCCGGTGATCCCGGCCGGAATCGTCGCGACCACGAGCAACCAGCCGAGACGCTCCGTCGGCGTCGTGATCGTCCGGCGCCGCGTCGAACCGACGAGCGCGCCGACGATCTTCACCCAGTCCCTGCGGAAGTACACGACGAGACCAATCGCCGTGCCGACGTGGAGGCCGACGAGGAAGGCCAGCCAGAACGACTCCGAGGCCGACTGGGCCGCGACGACGTTGTGCCAGCCGAACAGCGCCGGGAAGATGACGGTGTGCCCGAGACTCGAGACCGGGAAGAGCTCACTGACGCCCTGCAGGACCCCGAGGATTATCGCCTGCCAGTAGTGCATCTGCCCGGCGTGCGAATGGGAGACGTGGGCCGCCGTGGACAGCCACGGACTCACGACCGACACCGCCCGGACGTTCATCGCGCCGTCCCGCTCACGCTGTCGCGAGGCGCGGTCCCTCGGCCGTGCCCGCCACCTTCACCCGGCCCCACAGCACTCCACCGGGCGCCTGGTCCCCGCCGGGCTCCTGCGTGACCGATCGCCCGCGCTGGCGATCCTCCCACTTCCCTCTCCTTCGTTCGTCGGCCCGACGGATGCTACGACGTCGCGGCCCGCCCGCGCCGGGAGCACGGACCGCGCCGGAGAAACCAAAGAGCCCGCCGGCTAAGCCGGCGGGCTCCTTAACGCGACTTCTGAAAGGTCTAGACCACCCGTACGTTCTGGGCTTCCTCACCTTTGCGGCCCGGAACGACGTCGAACTCGACGCGCTGGCCCTCCTCGAGGGACTTGTAGCCGGATCCCTGGATGCTTGAGTAGTGAACGAACACGTCGTCACCCTGCTCACGCGAGATGAAGCCATATCCCTTTTCGGAGTTGAAGAACTTAACGGTTCCAGTTGCCAATTCGGATTCTCTCTCTCAACAGCGCGCGCGGTCCTTCTGACCTCGTGCTGGTACCAGCCTACGGGAGAATCGTCGCCTCCCTGGCAAAGTGACGATGTGCACCTCCACCTGGGGTAACGCGGCACCGTCCGTCATCACGTGGCGCGCGGCACGATGGGCACGACCCGCGGGGACCAGCGCGCGTTCGTGGCCCATCCGAGCTGTTCGAGCGCGCGGATGAACCGCGCCGACAAGTCGATCTGTCCCCGGGGAGCGCCGTAGCGCACCCACGCCAGATGCGCGTGACGCGTGTTGTGCCACGAGTCCCCGAACGACACCAACGCAAACACGCGCTGGTTGCGGCTCTCGTCTCCCGTGTCGAACGGTCTCCTGCCGAAGGCATGACACAACGAGTTGGCTCTCCAGGTGACGTGGTGCAGAGCGCCATGCGGACGAGCCTGCCCCAGACGAGTGCGACGAGGGCGACGGCGATCAGGCGCTCCCCGCTCCAAAACCCGTCGGGTCCGAGCGGTGCGTCCGACGGCTCGGGAGGGAAGAGAAGGCCCTGCGGGCGGGCAGGTCACCCGGCGATGCGACCGGCGGCGCCCGGGAACAGCGGTCGGGTCCAGCGCGAGGCCCACGCCCGATAGCTACAGTCACGCGGTCCAAGCAGATCATCGAGGGAGAGACCGATGCACGCCGTCGGAATGTTCGCTGCAGTCCTTGCAACGCTCAGCAAGCACCACCTAGCCGGGATCGTCGGCATCATCATCGGCGCGCTGCTGGTGATCGTCGGCGGCATCCGTGTCGCGATGCGCACCTCGCGCGCGATCATCGTGCCCATCGTCGGACTCGTCATTGTCGTCGGCGCGATCCTCGTCTACGCCAAGGTCTACTGAGCACACCGCCGCCCCGGGATCGAACCCCCGGGGGCGATCCCGGTTGTCGCGGGTCGCCCCACGGGACGACGGCGCGCCCCGGGTCGCGCTGGTGCCACCGCAGACGGGCTCCCGCCCGGTGTCATGTTCAGGCCCGCGTGCAGAGGCCGACCTTCTTCGCGGCAAGCACGTAACTGACGGCCGCGACGAGCTGCGATTTCGATAGTTCGCCACCGGCGACGGCCTCGACGATGCCGTGCACGACCCCATTGGTCGTCGCGTCGATGCTCCCGCCGGACGCCTGGTAGAGAAGCAGGTCGGCCCCGGCACGGAGTGCCGCCACAGCGGCTTGGGGCAGCGTCAGCCCGGTCGCGGCGATCGCCCCGGCGGTGAGCGAATCGGTGACGATCAGCCCCCTGAAATGGAGGCGTCCCCGCAGCAACGACGTCTCGACGACCGACGAAAGGCTCGCCGGCTGCGCCGTGAGACCTGGGATGCTCGCGTTGGCGACCATCACGGCGCCGAACCCCGAGTTGATCGCGTCGACGAACGGGACGAGCCCGGTCTTCTCGAGGCGGCCCCAGGCGATCGTCGTGGCCGGGCCGACATCGGTGTTCTGGCTCACGCCGCCGAGGCCGGGGAAGTGCTTCACCACCGCGATCACCCCGGCGTGCTCTAACCCCGCCGCGAAGGCGAGACCGTCTCTGGCCGCGACGGCGACGTTCGCGCTGAACGACCGGGTCCCGTCGGGGTCCCGGTCGTTCGGCCCGACTCCCCCATCGACGTCGAGGACGGGTGCGAGGTCCATCGTCACGCCCGCGGCGAGCATGCGCCGGCCGACCTGCGTCGCCAGCGCCTCGATCTGGGCGGGGGTCATCGTCGCGCCCATCGTGCGCGGTGCGGGGATCCGCCCGACGAGGTTCGCCATCCGCTGCACCAGACCGCCTTCCTCGTCGGTCATGACGAGCGGCTTCACGCCTCTGGGGGCGCGCAGCTCGAGCGTGGCGAGCTGGCTGCCGAAGTCAAACGGCGCGACGGACCCGAACAGGATGACCCCGCCGATGCCGATCGAGACCTCGTGCGTGACCGAAGAGACGTCGTCCTCCTCGGTCGCCACGGCCAGCGTCTGGGCCGCGAGGCGGGAGGTGCTCCAGGTGGCGAGCTTGTTCGCGTTCGAACACGACCGAGGGAACCGCCTTCCCGACCCGGCCGGGGCGGCACCCTGAGCCGCGGACGGAAACCCGATCGCCACGAGCCCCGCGGCTGTCGCGACGGCGAGCGCCAGAAGGCCCAGTGATGATCGGCGGTGTGGTGGTGTCTGAACACGGTGATCCTCGCTTGTCACCCACGACGGGGCAAGTCACGCCGCCCCGAGACAAATTGACGGTTCGGCCCCGCAGGGCCATATCATCGGTTGCGAGCGCGCGATGCGAGATCTGGAGCGGCACGCGAGAATCGGTATTGACCGGCCGACTTGAAAGGACCCGACCATGGCGGACAAGTCACCGAAGAAGCCGAGCTCGAAAAAACCGGGACGGAGCGTGAAGGAGAAGCGCGCCGCGAAGAAGTCGAAGGAAGCCTCGAAGTCGGCTGCGGGGCACGTCGGCTGAACCCTTCCTTGGCAGTCTGCTGAGGAGGCGGTACCCTTCGCCCACGGGTCCCGAGGCGGGTGGGGCTGCCGCGTCCTCCACCGAGCGGGCTGGAAGCGACGCCGGTCGTCGCCTCCCTCGCGGTCCGGTCCGGATCGCTCTCGCCTCTTTGCTGGACGCCGGCGGGTCGCGCCTGGGCGTGGTCCGACGGGTCGGGGACGCGCCGGGATCTCGTTTGGCCCGAATTGAAAACGTGTGCGAACATTCACACGTTGCGTATCTGCAGGTCACACCGTGAGGATCTTCAGCACGCCAACGAGCCTCGATTTCCGTCGGGGTTGGCCATATCTCATATGAAGGGGGATTGATGCAACGAGACAGACGACTGACCCGATCCACCCTCGGCCGCTTGGCGGGCGTGGCGATCGGCGTTGCGCTGATCGTTCCGGCCATGGCCTGGGCGAACACGAGCGGGGCCACGACACGGGCTGGGCACAAGGCTCCTCCGAACGTGACGGTGACCCTGGGAACGACCGACCGCATCGTGTCCTTGGACCCGGCCGGCTCCTACGACCTGCCATCGTGGACGGTCATCTACAACGTCTACCAGACGCTCCTCAAGTACATCCCGGGCACGACGACGATCGTCTCTGACGCCGGGAGCTGCGCCTGGAAGGGAACGGGTGCCACCACCTACGTCTGCACCATGAAACCGGGCCAGTTCTTCTCGAATGGCGACAAGGTGACGGCTGCCGACGTGGCGTATTCGTTTGACCGGATCAACAAGATCGCGGCCTCGACCGGTCCCGAGAGCCTCATCGCCCCGATGAAGAGCGTGAGCTACGCGGGCAGCAAGGTCACGTTCAAGCTCAAGAGCGCCGACGCGACCTGGCCAGACGTGCTCACGACGGGTGCCGGAGCCATCGTCGATAAGAAGGTCTACCCGTTCAAGTCGCTGCAACCTTCGGCGGCGGGGAACATCATCGGATCCGGCCCGTACTACCTCGCGTCCTACACGCCGAACCAGTACGCCGTGTTCAAGCCGAACTCGCACTACGGCGGGAACGACGTCCTGCATAACAGCGAGTTCATCGTCCGCTACGAAGAGACCGGTACGACGCTCGTCTCGGACCTCCAGTCCAAGGCAGTCGACATCGCCTACCGGGAGCTGAGCCCGACGGAGATCGTCGCCCTCGAGAATTCCAAGAGCATCACGGTCATCCAGGGCAAGGGGATCGAGATCAGGTACATCGTCTTCAACCTGAAGTCGCAGCCAGGCACGACCGTCAAACAGAAGACGGCCATCCGCCAGGCGGTCTCGTACCTCATCAACCGCGTGGACATCGCGAAGAACATCTACAAGGGGACGGTCAAGCCGCTGTACTCGATCATCCCTGACGCGCTCCCGGGCCACATCAACTCGTTCAAGAGCGTGTACGGCTCTTCCCCGAACGTCGCGAAGGCCAAGGCCGTCCTCAAGGCGGCGAGTGTGAAGACCCCGGTGCCGTTCACGCTCTGGTACGACGGCACTGACCACTACGGGGACCAGGACCTCGCGACCGAGCTCCAGCGCCAGATCGACACCGGCGGCCTGTTCAAGGTGTCGCTGAACACGGCCGCGTGGGCGACGTACGTCGCGGCGGGGACGACCAACCAGTACGGGGTGTCCTTGTTCGGATGGTTCCCGGACTACCCGGACGCCGACGACTACACGGGCCCGTTCTACCTGTGCGACGCCGAGTGGATGGTCAACCACTACTGCAACACGAAGGTCAACACTGACATCAAGCAGGAAGAGGCCTCCACGGTCCAGTCCGTCCGGGACACGGCGTTTGGCAAGCTCCAGACGCTGACGGCCAAGGACGCGCCCCTCATCCCGCTCTGGCAGGGCGGCCAGGTCGCCGGGGAGATCAACGGCGTGACCGGCGTCAAGTCGACGCTCGACGCGTCGTACACGTTCCGCTTCTGGCTGATCGGCATGAAGTCCTAGAAGTAGAAACCGGATAACCCAAAGGAGGCCGGGCGCGACGCCCGGCCTCCTTTGGGACTCGGATCCGAAAGGAACTCCCAGGTTGTCATCGTCGACGGGCTCGCTGCGCCGCTACATCCTCACGCGGCTCGTGCTCGTACTACCGATGGTCCTCATCCTGTTGACACTCGTCTTCATGCTGATGAGAGTCGCTCCGGGGAACCCGATCCTCGCGGCGCTCGGCGGCCACCTCTCCCCGGCCCAGCTCGCCGCGCGGGAACGCGCCGCCGGCTACGACAAACCCCTCATCGTCCAGTACTTCGAGTACCTGCGACAGGTGTTCACGGGCAACCTCGGAACGACGATCACCGACCACCGGGCGGTCACGCAGATCATCGCCCAGAACGGCGCCGCCACCCTCGAGCTCACCTCGGCGGCGATGGTCGTCGCCATCGTCGTCGGCATCCCCCTCGGCATGCTCGCCGGCCGGATGCGCGACACCTGGGTCGACGCCTCGGCGAGGATCTTCGGCATCGTGATCTACGCCGCGCCGGTCTTCTTCCTCGGGCTGCTCGCGCAGCTGCTCTTCGGTCACATCCTGAACTGGCTGCCGACCTCGAGCGAGGCGAGCGTCATCGTCCAGGCAACGCTCACGCCGCACACGAACATCCCGATCATCGACGCGATGATCGACGGGCAGTGGGGGGACCTGCCTGACCTCTTCGCCCACCTCATCCTGCCGGCCTGCACGCTCGGACTCGTGATCTCGGGAGTCGTGCTCCGGCTCGTGCGCGTCAACGTCATCCAGACGATGAAGGGCGACTACATCGAAGCCGCCCGCGCCCGCGGGCTGAAGGAGCGCTCGGTCGTCGTACGCCACGCCTTCCGCAACGCGCTCGTGCCCATTATCACGGTGACGGGCCTCCAGGCGGCGCTCCTGCTCTCGGGAGCGGTCCTCACCGAGGAGACTTTCAACTGGCCGGGCATCGGCAGCGAGCTCATCTACTACCTCGACGCCCGCGACTACATCGCGGTCCAGGGGATCATCACGGTCTTCGCTCTCGCGGTGGTCGCGATCAGCCTGATCATCGACCTCTTGAACGCGTGGATCGACCCGCGGGTGCGCTACTGATGGCGATGACGACGCCGGGCACCGTGACCACACGGCCGATCGTGGACGAGCCACGCGAAAACAGCGCCGGGCGGATGCGCGGGATCCACCACGCGATCGCCCCGTTGCTCGCCAGCCGGGGCCTGCCACGCTGGATCTTTTTGTCGGGCGCCGCCATCACGCTGCTCTTCGTGGTGCTCGCCGTCTTCGCGCCGCAGATCGCTCCCTACGGGTTCAACCAGTTCGTGGCGCACGGGGTCCGCTTCCCCCAGCAGGCCGCGCCGTCGGCGACGCACTGGATGGGCACGACGGTCGTCTCCGAGGACGTCTACTCCCGCGTCATCTGGGGGGCGCGCACCTCGATCGAGGTCGTCATGCTCGCCCTCGTGTTCAGCGTCGCGATCGGCGTGCCGATGGGGCTCGTCTCCGGCTACTTCGGGGGATGGCTGGACCGAGTCCTCGTCCTGTTCAACGACTCCATCTTCGCCTTCCCGTACCTGCTCCTCGCGATCGTCATCGCGTTCCTCCTGCAGAACTCCGTCGGGGGGGGCGTCTTCACCGCTGCGATCGCGATCACGGTCGTCTACATCCCGCAGTACTTCCGCGTCGTCCGCAACAGCGTGCTCTCGGTGCGCGAGGAGTCGTACGTGGAGGCGGGCCGCGCCCTCGGCGCCCGGCCGCGCACGGTCATCCGACGGTACGTGTTCGCCAACGTCATCCAGTCGGTCCCGGTCGTCGCCTCGCTCAACGCCGCCGACGCGATCCTCACGCTCGCCGGGCTCTCGTTCCTCGGCATCGGCATGGACCCCTCGGCCGCCGCCGAATGGGGCTACGACATCTCGCGCGGCATCGCGGACGCCCAGGCCGGCTTCTGGTGGACCGGGCTGTTCCCGGGGCTCGCCATCATCCTGCTGGTCACGGGCCTGACCCTCGTCGGCGAGGGGCTGAACGACAACTACAACCCGCTGATGCGACGGCGGAACCACCGCAGCTACGCGATGCCCGGCGGGCAGCGCGCGGCGACGACGACCGCGGTCGTCGCCGCCAACCCGGTCGTGCGGGTCCGCGACCTGCGCGTTTGGTACGGGACCGACCGCGGCCCCGTGCGCGCCGTCGACGGCGTGAGCTTCGAAATCGCTGAGCGGGAGACACTCGGCCTCGTCGGCGAGTCCGGGTGCGGCAAGTCGACACTCGGACGCGGGATCCTCGGACTGCTCCCGTCGGGTGCGACGCGGGACGGTGTCGTCGACTTCGCGGGGCGCAACCTCGTCGAGACATCCCAGGCCGAGATGCGCAAGCTCCGGGGTCCCCAAATCGGGCTCGTCTTCCAGGAACCGATGACCCGCCTCGACCCGCTCATGCGGATCTCGGACCACTTCGCCGAGGCGCTGCGCACGCACGAGCCGAACATCTCCGACGAGGAGGTGCGGCGCCGCTCCCTCGAGGCCCTGGGAGGCGTCGGCATACCCCCGACGCGCTTCCGCAACTACCCCTACGAGTTCTCGGGCGGCATGCGGCAGCGGATCATGATCGCGCTCGCCCTCGTGTTCCGCCCGAAGTTCGTGATCGCCGACGAGCCGACGACCGCCCTCGACGTGCTCGTCGAGGCACAGATCCTGTCGATCATCGCCGACCTGAAGCAGAACTTCGACACCTCCCTGCTCCTCATCACGCACAACCTCGGCATCGTCGCCGAGTCGTGCGACCGCGTCGCGGTGATGTACGCGGGCCGCATCGTCGAACAGGGGGCGGTCGAGGACATCTTCAGCCGCCCGGAACACCCGTACACCCAGGAGCTGATGCGGTCGACGATCTCACTGTCGACCCGTGAGCTCCACTTCATCCCCGGCGCGCCGCCCGACCTCGTCGAGCCGCCGTCGGGTTGCCGCTTCCACCCGCGCTGCCCCTCGGCGATGCAGATCTGCCGCGATTCTGAGCCGTTCGGCACGGAGGTGCGCCCGGGCCACCTCGCCGAGTGCTGGCTCCGCGCACCGTCCGGAGCCGTGCCAGACGAGGGACGAGTGCCGCTGGAACGAGAGGAGATCGGCGTTGCCGACGAAGCCTGACCTCTCGCACGCCCCGGTCCTTCTCGAAGTCGCCGACGTGAAGGTCCACTTCCCGCTGCGCGGCAACTTCCTCCAGCGGATGCTCGGTCACGACACCGGTTCGGTCAAGGCCGTCGACGGCGTCAGCTTCCAGCTGCACCGCGGCGAGGTTCTCGGGCTCGTCGGCGAGTCCGGCAGCGGCAAGACGACGCTGTCGCGGGCGGTGCTCTCGCTGGTGAACGTCACCGACGGGTCGATCTCGCTCGACGGCGAGAAGATCTCCGGACTGTCAGAGCGGCACTTCCGTCCGTTACGCAAGCGGATGCAGCTCATCTTCCAGGACCCGCACGCGTCGCTCAACCCGGCGATGACCATTCTCGACGCGGTCGGGCACCCCCTTCGCATCCACGGCATCGCTCGCGACGACCGCCAGGTGAAAAAGCTCGTCGGCGAGGCGCTCGAACGCGTCGGCCTCGTGCCGGTCGACCGCTTCCTGCGCAAGTACCCGTCCGACCTCTCCGGCGGCCAGAAGCAGCGCGCCGTCCTCGCCCGGGCGATCATCCTCGGCCCCGAGCTCGTCATCGCCGACGAGCCGGTCTCGATGCTCGACATGAGCGTGCGGGCCAAGGTCCTCCAGCTCATGGACGGCCTGAAGAGCGACCTCGGACTCACCTATCTCTACGTGACCCACGACCTCGCGACGGCGCGCTACTTCTGCGACCGCATCGCGATCATGTACCTCGGGCGGATTGTCGAGATCGGCTCGGCCGCCGACGTCTATGCCCATCCGCGCCACCCCTACACGAAGGCACTCCTCGAGGCGATCCCGGAGCCGGACCCCCGCCACCACGTGCCACGCGATCTCCCCCGGGGCGAGGTGCCCGACGCCGCCGTCCCGCCACTTGGCTGCTCGTTCCACCCGCGCTGCCCGCGGGCCTTCGCCGCGTGCGGCTGGGAGAGCCGCGACCTGCGCGCCCTGCTCGAGGATCGCTGGGCGAAGCTCGGCCCCGCCGAGTTCGCGCGCGAGCGGGCGATCATCGGGAGTCTCGACGGGCTCGACGTGCCGAGTTCGGAGGCGTTCCTGCCCTGCGCTCCGGGGAGCAACGCGGCCGGGGTCGCCGCCCTCCTCGAGGAGCACCGGCAGGCGAGTCCCGACGAACCGTTCTGGCGCGGCATCGCCGCGACCGAGGAGCGCCCGGGCGGCGTCGACATCCGTTTCCATGCCGCCACCGATCCGAGACTCCACCCCGTCGGCGACGACGACCCGCGGGTCGAGGTCGCCTGCCACCTCTACGAAACCGAGCCCGGGTAGGCCAGAGGAGCGTTGACCACATCGTTGCCTGGAGACCCGGGCGCGACACCACCCTGGGACGGCACGCCTGTGCGGCCAGCGCTGGAACGACGGCCCGCGCGTCGCCCCGTAGGGGCGGTTCAGGCGCCGGCCGCGAGGATGAGCGCCGCGGCCGCACGCAGGCAGTCGGCCGTGGCGCGCATCGACCGCTCCTCCCCGAACCGCTCGAAAAGGTCGATGACCGGCACCGGTGAGAGACGGACGGCCTCCGGGTCCGCCTGACCGGCAACCACGACGGCGCGGACACCGGCCCGCGCCGCCTCGGCAAGGACCCCGCCGACAACCTTGCCCGCGAACGAGGTGCGGTCGAGGCGACCCTCCGCCGTGACGACGAGGTCCACCGCTGCGACCCGCGACGGCAGATCGACGTGCCCGGCCACGAACTCGAAGCCGGGCGTGAGGCGCGCCCCCGCTGCCCACAGACCGCCGGCCAGGCCGCCGGCCGCCCCGGTGCCGACGACCGTCGAGACGTCGGCCCCGAACCTCTCCCGCAGCACCTCGGCCTGCGCCGCCAGACGTCGCTCGAGCCGTGCCACCGTCACCGCGTCGGCACCCTTCTGCGGCGCGAAGACGCGGGCGGCATCGAGGAAGCCGACGCTCACGTCGGTGGCGGCCACGATCTCGCAATCCGGTTGGAACGGGACGAACCCGTCGAGCGCCTCGAGGGCGCCGGCCCCGCCGTCGGTGGTCACCGAACCCCCCAGTCCGACACTGACGTGACCGGCGCCGTCGAGCAGGGCCTCGGCGACCAGCTCGCCGACCCCGAAGGTCGTCGCCGACTCCGCCCGCGCGGGATCCAGGTCGAGACCGGGCAGGTGGCCGATCACGAGTGCCGATTCGATGACCGCCCGTCCGGCCTCCAGGTGCCACGGTGCCACCACCGGCGCGCCGTAGGCATTCCGCACGTTGCTCGCCCGGTTCGCACCTCCCAGCGCATCGAGGAACCCCTCGCCTCCATCCGAGAGCGGCAGACAGACCACCTGCGCGCCGGCCGCGACAAGCCCGTCCGCCAGAGCCCGGGCCGCGGCCTTCGCGCTAAGCGTGCCGCGCAGCTTGTCGGGCGCGCACAGCACGCGCACGCCGGTCAGGCTCCCGCGAGCGCGGCGGCCACGCCGCTCGTCGCCATCAGGGCGATGCGGCGCCTCGTCGCGAGCGTGGCGCTGCCGATGTGCGGGAGGAGCACGGCGAACGGCGCGCGCAGAAGGGCCGCCGACACCCGCGGCTCGTCCGAGTACACGTCGATGCCGGCCGCGAAGATCTGTCCACGCTCGAGCGCGTCGGCCAGAGCGGCCTCGTCGACGATGGCGCCCCGGGCCGTGTTCACGAGCACGGAGTCCGGACGGAGCAACGCCAGCTCCCGTGCCCCGATCAGGTGACGGGTCGAGTCCGTGAGTGGGACGTGCAGGCTCACGATGTCGCTGCGCACGAGCAGGTCGTCAAGGCTCTTCACGAAGCCGGGCTCGCCTGTGTCACGGTGTGACCAGTGCAATACGGTCATGTCGAACCCGCCGGCGCGCCGGGCGACGGCCCGGGCGATCTGTCCGTAGCCCACGAGTCCGAGCGTCGCGCCGTAAACGTCGCGACCCAGATAGTCGAGCAGGCCCCAGCCCCGCCAGTTTCCCGCCCGCAAGTCACGCTCGGCGTCCGCACAGCGCCTGCTCGCCGTGAGGATCAGGGCGAAAGCGAGGTCCGCGGTGGTTTCGTCGAGGGCACCCGGTGTGTTGATCACCTGCACCCCCGCGCCGCGAGCCGCGTCGGTGTCGATGTTGTCGAGACCGACTGCCACGTTGCCGATGACCCGCAGTCGCGGTGCCGCGGCGATCACTTCGGCGTCGATGCGATCGCTCAGCACGCAAACGATGCCGTCGACATCAGCGACAGCTTGAACCAGTTCCGGGTGACTGTGCGGCGAATCGTCGTCCCAGGTCCTGACGATGTGCGCCGCGAGAGGGTCGAGCGCGCCAGCGGGCAGGCGCCGGGTCACCAGCACTGTGGCCATGATCACTAACTCCCTTGTCAACTATCATGCAGGGATCAAGTCTCGCACCGCTAAGTCCGACGGTTTCTCGCGGCGAATCCGGTGGTCATGCGAGCCGGCCCCGATGGTGGGCGACCGGAGAATGTCGGACCAGGCCGACGTCGGGTGGTGCCACCCGGAGGGAGGGCGTCGCCAGGGAGCACTGCGGCACGCCGTGACCTCGGGCGAGAACCATACCCGAGGCACATCGGTGCTCTAGGCCTCGTTGAGGTACCGCTCTAGCTCCCAGGCCGTCACCTGAGAGCGGTAGGCCTGGGCCTCGGCCCGTCTCCCATCGACCATCCTCGTCAGCAACTGGGCGTCGAACGCGTCGACCAGGATGTCGTCGTCGAGGAGCGCGTCCAAGGCCTGGTCCAGGACGCGGGGAAGCAGTTGGGTCGGGATCTTGGCCACAGTCGTGGGGTCGTACCCCCCCATGTCCTCATCGAAAGCCGGGCCTGGGTCGAGCCCCCGGGCCAGCCCGTCCGCCGCCGTGACCAGGAGGCCACCGAGCAGCAAGTAGGGGTTGGCGGCTGGGTCAGCCAGACGGAACTCGATGCTCGGCCGTTGCTCCACGGAAGAACCCACCCGTACCACGGCGTTGCGGCTCTGGTGGCCCCAGACAACTGCGCCCGGTGCCTCGGGGCCGTCGTGCAAACGCTGGTACGAGTTGACGTTCGGGGCGGCCAAGGCGGTGAGAGCGCGGGCATGGAAAAGCTGACCGCCGACGAAGGCCTTCCCGTCCGCGTCGAGTTGCCAAGCGTCGTCGAACAGCTGGCCGGTCACGTGCTGGTGGAGGTGAAGGCCCGACCCGGGCTGGCCGGCGAGGGGCCTGGCCATGAAGGTGACGACCACGCCTCGTTCCTCAGCGACCTGGCGCAGGAGGCCCTTTGCGAGCACCAATGCGTCAGCCAGCGCCACAGGAGGCATGGCCCCGAGGTCTATCTCGTACTGTCCCGGCCCCGCCTCGAGGTGGGCACTGACGACCTTGACGCCGAACTCGCTGAGCAGGTCGGCCGTCGCTGTCGTCACCTCGGTCCCCGTCCCCGCCAGGTCGCCAAAGTACCCCCCGCTGTCGATCGGAGCGCCGGTGCGGTCGAGCAGGTAGAACTCAAGCTCGGCGGCGACTTCGAAGCGCTCGGCGAGCTCGCCGGTCTGGGAGATGATCTCCGCAAGCGCAGCCCTCGGGTCGGCCAGCCACGGCGAGCCATCCCGCGTCGTGACCGTGCATACAGCCCGGACCTCGCCGCCGACCGTCACGAAGGTGGAGGGGTCTGGCTTGAGGAGCATGTCGATCTCGATGTGGCGGCTGCGGCCTTCGATCGCCGACCCGTCGAAGGGGACACCGGAACCGATGGCTTCCTGGAGACGGTTGGCCGGCAACAGCACTGCGTGCGAACCGCCGAAGACATCGACGAAGATGAGGCGGGCCCATCCCGATGCAGGCATTCTCACCGGCTCGGGTAGATCGGGCTTGGCCATCACAGGACGGCCGACACGATCAGTACCAAGGCAACGACTGCGATGAACCCCAGCGCTATCAGCCCCGCGTAAGCCCACAACCGCTTGGTCGAGCCGGCGGCTGCCATGCCTCCGATGGCCGGCTCGGGCGACAAGTCATAACGCTGTGGGTCGAGCGAGTCCAAATGGTCGAGGTCGTCCAATATTTCAGTTGTCAACTGGTAACGGCTCCCTGGCATTCGGCGCATGGCGTGCAATACGACGGCTTCCAGCGCAGGAGGCACGTCATGACGGGTCTTGCGGACCGGTTTGGGCTTGCCCTGCAGGTGCCCGGCCATCACGGCCATCGCATTGTCCCCGCGGAAAGGCGTCTCCCCGGTCAGGATTTCGTACATGATAACTCCCCAGGAATATATGTCGCTCCGGGCGTCGCCCCGCTCTCCTTGGACCTGTTCCGGGCTCATATAGTCCGGCGTACCGAGGCTCTCCGAGAGGTGCTTCCAGGTCAGCCGCCTGGCGCCGTCGAGGCGTGCCGTGCCGAAGTCCGAGATCTTGAGGCGCCCGTTCGTGCCGACAAGCACGTTCTCCGGTTTGAGGTCTCGGTGCACGATCCCCTGGCTGTGGAGATAGGTCAGCGCTTCGACCAGTTGGCGGCCCCAGTCAACGGCCTGGTCTACGTCGACACGCTGGCCATGAGCCCGCGTGCGCAGGGACTCGCCTTCGAAGTACTCGAGGACGAGGTACGGCTCCGTGCGGCTCTCACCGGCGTCGACACCGCGCTGCACCCCGGGGTGGTCGAGGCGCCTCGCGACTTGAGCCTCTCTCTGGTAGCGGCTGAACAGGCTTGGATCGGCGAACAGCCCGGGGGTGGGCATCTTGAGCACCACCGTGGCGCCGGTACGGGTATCGGTAGCCTTGTATGTCTCGGCGTAGGCGCCAATCCCCAGCAGCTCTACGATCTCGTAGCGGTCCACGACCTGACCGGGTTGGAAGCGGGCCATCGTCAACCTCGCCGGAAGAGCGACCGGCGGGCGCCAGCGGCCGGGACCGTGCGGTCCGTCGTCACCTTGACAACGATGACGGTGACGTTATCAGGTGCCCCGGCAACGATCGCCAGGTCGACCAGCTGCTCGGCGGCGTCTACGACCGTCGGAACACGCGGCGTCCCCACCGCGCTGGCACGTGCGGCGATCTCATGGCTGGCTACGAGATCCCACAGCCCGTCAGAGCACAGCACGAACACGTCACCCGCTTCGGTGCCCGCCTTGACGATGTCGACCTGCACCGTCGGTTCGGTGCCGACCACCCGCATCAGCTGCGAACGACCGGGGTGTTTGGCGGCCTGCTCCGGGCTGAGCAGGCCCATCCGTAGCATCTCACCCACCCTCGAGTGGTCCGCTGTCAGCTGCGTGCAAGAACCACGCCTCACCAGGTAGCAGCGGCTGTCGCCCACGTGGGCGATGACGGCTTCGCGCCCGGCCAACGTCAGTGCGGTGAGGGTCGCAGCCATGCCTCGCTGCTTCCGTTCGAGAGCGGCATCGAAGACAGCCAGATTCGCCGCCCTTGCGGCCGCCCTCATCGCCTGGGGCGGCGGAGCTGGGTTGGGCGCCGTCCAGCTGGTCAACGCTGCTTCGACGGCGGAGCGGCTTGCCACCTCCCCTGCTGCATGGCCCCCGAGCCCGTCGCACACGACGAACAGCGGCCCGCGGTCCCACGCGTCGTCTGGCGTAGTCGGCGCGAACACCCCGGCAAAGTCCTCGTTGTGGGGCCTCACGTCGCCGGGCTCGGAGCACAGTGCCCACCCGAACTTGCCCAGCAGCCCATGTCCTCGAAGCGGGCCGTTGCCCGACGACTGCCCGGCCTCGGGAGCGAGCGGGAGCTCACTTTCGCTCATCGAGAGGCCCGGGCCCGGTGGCTGTTGCACTCGAGGGGCGTCCGGGGGCGGGTAGCCTGCCGAGGCGTGACGAAGCGTCGCCAGAGACAGCGCCGCCCGGGCGGTCGCCAACCCGCCACTTCAGGCCGGGGGGCAGAGGCAACGCCTTCGAACAGTCCCCGGAAACGAGGCTTCGACCCCGAGCAGCCGTTCCAAGTGGGCCGCAGGCCCTCTTCTCCTCCGCTGCTCATGGTGGTCGGGTTGATGTGGGTCGCTGCCGGGGTCATCGCGCTGTTCTTGATGACGGCCAACTGGAGGTTCGTCCCAGCGGTTGCCTTTGCGGGGGTTGGGCTGTACTTCGTGCGGGGCGCCAGCGCCACGATCCTGCGCCGCGAGCGTCGCTCGCAACACTGAACCTGCTGGCCCTGACGCCCCTTCACGTCGACAGCTCAGCTTGCGGCGAGCGAACGCCGTGCCCGCTCCCTGACGATCGTCTGGGCATGCCGCTTGTGGGGGTTGGCGACGACCCAGATGACCCCGATGATGGCCCAGAGGACAACGACCCCGATGGCCTTGTAGGCGTCGCCCGGCGTCGTGCCGGACCCGGTGACGGCTA
The DNA here is from genome assembly GCA_003159795.1 of Acidimicrobiaceae bacterium. Classification (GTDB taxonomy): domain Bacteria; phylum Actinomycetota; class Acidimicrobiia; order Acidimicrobiales; family Bog-793; genus Bog-793. The sequence continues at coordinate 60,143 of PLPK01000011.1, forward strand.
TGTACAGGACGCCAAGCATCTCGAACACGTTCAAGACCAGCCCTAGCCCCGGGATCGCGATGTGCTTGACCAGGTGCCGATCGTGACGGCTGGCAAAGGCCACCAGGGCAATGCCGCAAGTCGCCCCATAGACGATGAACGTCCCGAGGTTGGAAGCCAGCGTGATCTGGGTCAGGTTGTCGACCTGGTAGGGGTTGCACCCGAAGACCCCGAAGGCAGCCGACACGATTGTGAGCACGAGCACGCCGCCGTACGGGCTGGCGAAGCGGCCGTGGAGCAGGCCCAGCACGGCGGGCATCTCCTTGTCCTTCGACATGGCGTAGGTGATGCGAACAGCGGTGTTGAGACTGGCAAGGGCGGTGCCGACCAGCGCCAGCAGGACCGTGAAGGCAACCAGGATGGCGAGCGTCTGCCCCGTGTTGCCTAGGTAGTGGTTGCCGACGGTCTTGATCATGTCGCCTATGGGCGCCGCGTCCTGACCGGCCGCCGCGTACCCGTTGCCCGCTGCGGTAGTAAGGGAGGCGCCGCCGATGGCAAGGTTGGCCGAGAAGTACTCGAACAGGTAGCACACCCCACCCTGAATCAGGAGGCTGATCAGCACGCCGCGCTTGATGTCCCGGTGCGGGTTGACGGCCTCCGACCCGAGCGCAGTGACCGATTCGAACCCGACCAGCAACAAGATGGCAATGGTCGACTGGTACAGCATGTCGATGACGCTGTGGGGGATGATGACGTGTACCGCACTGGCTCGCTCGAAGCCGCCGACTGCCTGGCCGTGGGCTATCCGGAACCAGATGAACAGCACGCTTACGAGCAACAAACAGGTGATCTGGATCACGTTGATCGCGATGGAAGTCATGGTCGACCCGTTGATGCCCCGGTAGGAGATATAGCCCACCAACGCGGCAAACAGGATGGCCACGATGGCGAGGGGGACGTAGGTCAACGTGTGGTGAAAGATGGCAGAGTACAGGTAGCCGAACAGCGTCGCCGTGTATGCCACCATGATCCCGGGATAGATCCAGTAGTAAAGGTGGCTTATCCAGCCCACGCTCATCTTGGCCAAGCGAGCGTACCGCTGGTGCTCCGGGCGCTCCTTGTCCAAAAAAGCGGCCTCTGCGAAGTAGTAGCTGGAGCCGGTGCCAGCGTCAGGGTAGATCCTGGCCAGTTCCGCGTAGCTGTAGGCCGTCAGCATGGCCAAGATCAAGGCAAGAAATAGGCCGGCCCACATCCCGTCCGCCGTTGACGAGCCATGTCGCGACAACGCGGCCTGGGTCTGGAACGTCGTCCACAAGAAGGCGCCCGGCGCGATCAATGCCATGGCGTTGACGGTTACCCCCGTCAACGTCAGACTTCGTCGCATTTCGCCCGCGCTGGTATCAGCCATGCACTGTGCTCCTCTCATTATCGGTCGTCAGTGGTGCCCCAGGCCCATGTGGGCACCCGTTGCGCTTGAAGTGAAGGTAAACCTGCCGCGTTTCCCCGCCATATCTGAAATGTGAAATCAGCGTTACTTAGGCCATGGCTAGCGCGAGGTCAGGTTTCCCTAATCACTACTTGGAGGACGCGTTCGCGGCGCTGTGCAGTTTCTGTCCGGCGCCGCGAGGCAGGTCAACCACTCAGCAGAAGCCTTTGGCTTTGGGGCCGCCCTCCCCCTCCGGCTGTCTTTACCTCTCGTACTGGCCCTGCCGCCCGTGGTCGTACGCCACGTCCGGGCGGCGCTCCGGCGGCCCGGCCGGTCGGGCGGCAGTCGCGGTCCCGGCGGGGTACGTGGCGTCTATCAGGGCGGGCCTGTGCTGCGCGTTCGTCTTCGTTGTCTTCGTGGAGAGCATGGGGGCCGAGGTCGCCGGCGAGGTTCTCCAGGCGGGTGACAAGGCCGATGCCACTTGAGCTGGTCTTATCTGGCTGGCGGGGGAGTGCGTGATTTCAGGACATAAGCGACAACGACGCCGCTGATGTGTCAAGACATCGGAGACAGTGACGAAGGGGGTCTCCGGTGGACAAGGGACGTTTCCTCATCGAGCGCCACCTGAAGGAGGGGACGCCGATCGCCGAGCTGGCGGCGGCCAACGGCATGCACCGGAGCTGGCTCTACAAGCTCCTCGCCCGCTACGAGGCCGAAGGTGAGCCCGGGCTCGTCCCCCGCTCGCGCCGCCCGCACCGCTCGCCTGCTCGGATCTCCGACCTGTTCGAAGACGAGATCGTGCGGCTGAGAAAGTCCCTCGCGGACGCCGGGTGGGACGCCGGCGCCGAGACGATCCACGAGCACCTGGCCCAGCGCCACTGCCAGGTCCCGTCGGTTTCCACCATCTGGCGGGTACTCCGGGCCCGGGGCTTTGTCACCCCCCAGCCCCACAAGCGCCCCCGGAACTCCTACGTCCGCTTCGCCGCCGAGCTCCCCAATGAGTGCTGGCAGATTGACACCACCCACGTCCGCCTGGCCGACGGGAGCGACGTCGAGATCCTCAACGTGATCGACGACCACTCCCGCCTCTGCGTCGGGGCCCGGGCCCGCAGCGTCTACACCGCGGCCGAGGTGGTGGCGGTGTTCTCGCACTCGATCGGCCGATTCGGCGCCCCGGCGGCCGTCCTCTCGGACAACGGGGCCATCTTCACCGCCGCCTACCGCTTCGGGGTGGGAGCCCTGGAGGCCGAGCTCGCCTCGTTGGGCGTCGACTTCAAACACTCCCGGCCCTATCACCCCCAGACCTGCGGGAAGGTCGAGCGGTTCCACCAGACCATGAAGAAGTACCTGCACCGCCAGGCCGCTCCGGGATCGCTGCGCACCCTCCAAGCCCAGATCGACCGGTTTGTCGAGTACTACAACACCACCCGCCCGCACCGCTCGCTGGGGCGACGCACCCCCGCTGAGGTGTTCTCCGCCCGGGCCAAGGCCCATCCCCGGCTGCCCCCGGGGCCGGGCGACCACCGCCTCCGTCACGACCGGGTCGATCCGGGGGGCAAGCTCACCCTGCGCCACAACGGGCGGCTCCACCACATTGGGGTCGGGCGGGACGATGCCGGCGAGGCCGTCGCCATCTTCGTTTCCGGGCGCGAGGTGCGAATTGTCAGCGAAGAAGGCGAACTGATCCGCCAATTCGAGCTGGACCCTCGCGGGACTACCAGCCGATGAGCTGAACCAGGTGTCTACTATGTCTCGCGACATCGTCTCCGATGTCTCGCGACAGGACAATGGCTGGCGGGGGAGGACTCGAACCTCCAACCTCCTGATCCAAAGTCAGGCGTTCTGCCTCTTGAACTACCCGCCACCGAACCACGTAACTCCGACGCTGGTAACCACGCTGAGCACACCTGATCCGCGCGTCAGCGGGTCTCCAGCCTCGCGCAGACGATCACCTACGCGAGCAATTTCAACTGAGCGACCGACGGAAGGAAGTGGAACTTCTCCATCAACATCGCCTCGCCGTCGCCGCCCCCGGCGCAGTCGTCCGCCGAACGGATCGTCGAGCGGCCCGAGATCTGCCAGGTGAGATGCTCACTCGCCTCGCTCGCGGATTTCGGGACGGTGACCTTCACCGACGCGATGCCGACCGAGGGCCCGCCTCGCGGGCCGCTCGCCGCGTTCTCCGCTTCGGCGATCGAGATGGAGGCCGGTTCGGCCGTGCTCGCGCTGCCAGGATCGCTCGATCCCACCGGCGAGAACTTCACGGATACCTGGAAAGCGACATAACCCTCGCGAAGGGGGTCATGCCGACAACCAGCCGCCGCACCGTTCCCGGGTGGGCCGGAACCACACGGCGTGCGGCGAGGATGCCCACTTGCTCAGACCGGGCGCGACGAGCGCGGCCGCGCGCGGACCGGCTCCTTCGGTGACCATTGGGCCTCCGGGCCGGTGCTGTCGCCGGTCGTGGAAACTGTTCGGTCTCCATCAGCTAACGTCGGCGAAGCCATGGGATCTCTGATCAAGAAGCGCCGCAAGCGCATGCGCAAGAAGAAGCACAAGAAGATGCTGAAGCGCACGCGTTGGCAGCGTCGCGGCAAGTAGCCAGACTCACCACCCGCGTCGAGATACACCGCCGGTCCGGCCATCGCGGCTCGGGTCGCGTGGCTTCAGGCGGCGGCGTGAGCGACCTCGACGACCGCGCGCAGCCCCTCGGAGACGATCGCGGCCGAGAGTGAGTTCGCCATCGCCGAGGCGCCGCGTGGGTCGCACTCCAGGAACCACGTCGCCCCGCTCCCGGCGAGCGTCGGCCGTCGTCCGGCCAGTTCCGCGAACAGGTCCCGGAACCGGCCGAGCCGCGGCTCGACGACGAGCGCCGCCCTCTCAAGGTCGTTCCGCGAGGCCCCCCGCTCCGGCGCGCCGACCTCGTCGAAGGCCTTGTAGACGGCCGCGGTCGGCACGCCGAACGACGGCGTGAAGAGCAGGACCGTCATCTCGACCGGCGCGAGCGCCTGCACGATCTCGCCGACGCCCCGCACGATGGCGTGACCACCCGACAGGCAGAACGGGACGTCGGCACCGAGCCGCGACGCGAGCATGGGATCCCCGACGCCCGCCCAGCGAAGCGTCGCGGCGGCGTCCGCCGAACCGCCCCCGAGACCCGCCCCCGGCGGAATCCGCTTCATGAGGCGCACGTGCGCCGTTCGTCCCGCGAGCTCGAGAGCCCGGACGACGAGGTTCTCCCGGGTGGGCACGTCAAGGAGCACCGGCTCGGCGGCTCCCAGTCCGACCCAGCCGATCTGGTCGACGATCTCGAGACCGTCTCCCTCGCTGAACTCGAGCTCGTCGGCGAAATCAAGCGCGACCATCTCCGCCTCGATGAGGTGGTAGCCGTCGTCGCGTCGCCCGGTGACGCGAAACGACCGGGTCAGCTTGGCGGGCGCGAGCGATCGATCGACTTCTGGCATGCCGCCAGCTTGCCCCACGCCACGACATCGAGCTGCTCGGCGCGCAGTCGTGCGTCGACACCTGCGGCATCGAACGCCGCGGGGACGACAAGCCCGGCGAGCGAACGGCGGAGCATCTTCCGCCGGCCACCGAAACCGGCCCGCACGAGCGCGTCGATCTCGGCGTAGCTCGCGAGATCCACAGGGACCGCGGGCTGCGGACGCCTGTCGATCGCGACGAGGACAGAGTCGACTCTCGGGCGCGGATGGAAGACGGCGGGGGGCACGCGCCCGACGACGCGAGCCGTCGCGAAGTAGGCGACGCGGACCGTCACGGCACCATAGGTGCGGTTGCCGGGCGGGGCAGCGAAGCGCGCGCCCACTTCGGCCTGGACCATGACGAGCATGCGAGCGATGGCGGGCACGTCCTTCAGCAATCCCACGACGAGCGGCGTCGCCACGTTGTACGGCAGGTTCGCGACGAGAACCCAGCCGGGGGCGGGTCGTTCGCCGGTCGCCAGGATCTCGTCCCAGTCGCAACACAGCGCGTCGGCCTCGACGACGCGGACCGTGTCCGGGACGAGCGAGCCCAGCTCGGCGACGAGCCGGTGATCGATCTCGACGGCGGTCACCTGCGCCCCGGTCCCGGCGAGGGCACAGGTCAGCGCGCCGAGTCCCGCCCCCACCTCGACGACCCGGTCTCCCGTGGCCACCCCGGCGAGGCGCGCGATCCGCTCGACGGTGTTGGGATCGACGACGAAGTTCTGTCCGAGGGCCTTCTTCGGGTTGATGTTCCGCGCGTCGAGCAACGCGCGCAGCTCACGCCGTCCGAGCGGTCGTCGCCCGGCCATGGCTCAGGCGCCGAGCAAGAAGACAGCCGACACGTTGGCGTTCGTCGCCGCCGCGAGGTCCTCGGGGGGTTCGCCGCGCACCTCGGCGAGCGCGGCGCCGACGAGCGTGACGTAGGCCGGCTCGTTCGGCTTGCCGCGATGCGGGGCCGGCGCGAGAAAGGGTGCGTCCGTCTCGACGAGCAGGCGGTCCGCCGGGCACGCGGCGGCCGCCTCCCGGATGCCGTCCGCGTTCTTGAATGTGACGATCCCGCTGAACGAAAGGTAGGCGCCGAGATCGAGGCAGCGACGCGCCTCGGCCGCTCCCCCGGTGAAGCAGTGGATGACCGTCCGCTCCGGCGGGCCACACGAGCCGAGGATCTCGAATGTGTCGTCCCACGCGTCGCGCGTGTGGACGACGAGGGCGAGGCCGTGCTGTTTGGCGAGCAAGATCTGCGCGGCGAAGGCCTCGCGCTGGGCATCGCGCGGCGAGTGTTCGTAGTGGTAGTCGAGCCCGCACTCGCCGATTGCGACCACTGTCCCCGGTGGCTTCCGTCCCGGCACGCCCCCGAGCCGTCCCACGAGGTCGGTGATCGCCGCGACGCCGTGGGACGCCTCGTGCGGGTGTAGGCCGACCGCCGCCCACACCGCGACGCCAGCGCGTGGCCCCACCTCGCTGCGGGCGAGCTCGACCGCCTGGCGGGACTCCTCCTCGGCCGTCCCGATGCAAACGAGCCGGTCGACGCCAGCGGCGGCGGCGCGACGGATCACCGCCTCCGCGCCGCCGGGGTCGTCGAGGTAGGCGTCCTGGATGTGGCAGTGGCTGTCGGTCCAGCGGAGAGGCGACCCGGCGCTCATCTGCCCGCGCCCCCAGCGGGCGCGCCGGCCAGTGGCCGCCGCGGGAACAGCGGCGCCGCCTTTTCGACGGGTCGGCCCCCGGGGTACCCGCCCCAACCAAGGGCCCCGCCACTCGCCGAGGCGACGCCAGGCGCGGCGGCCTCACCGTCGAGGCCGAGCCGGCGCCAGATCACCTGCGAGGCAGCCGGGATCGCCGGCGAGGCGAGGATCGCGACGATGCGGAGCACCTCGAGCGCGTCGCCGAGGATGCCGTCGACCTCGTCACCCGGGGGCAGCTTCCAGGGCTCGCGCTGCTCGAGCTCGACGTTCGCCTCGTGGATGAGCCGCCACGCCGCCTCGAGGGCCCCGTGCGGATCCGACCGGGACCAGGCCTCGCGTGCCGCCTCGACGGTCGCCGCGGCGAGAAGCGCCAACCGGTTACCTTCCCCGCCCGCACGCGGGGCGGGTCCGACGCCGCCGCACTTCGAGCCGACGACGGCGGTCACCCGCTGCAGGAGATTCCCCAGGTTGTTGGCGAGGTCGGCGTTGTAGCGGCCGACGAGCCCCTCGTAGGTGATGTCGCCGTCGAGGCCGAGCACGACGTCCCGGAGCAGGTGATAGCGCAGGGCATCCACGCCGACGTCGGCACCGAGCGCGACCGGGTCGATCTGGTTCGCCCTCGACTTCGCCATCTTCTCGCCCCCGACGAGGAGCCAGCCGTGGGCGATGACCTGGTGCGGCGGATCGATGCCGGCCGCCATGCACATCGCCGGCCACCACACGCAGTGGAACCGCACGATCTCCTTCGCCATCAGGTGGTGCACCGCTGGCCACCACGTGGCGAAGCGCGCCTCGTCCTCGCCGTAGCCGATCGCCGTGACGTAGTTGACGAGCGCGTCGAACCAGACGTAGATGACGTGCGCGTCGTCCCAAGGCACCGGGATGCCCCAGTCGAATGCCGTCCTCGAGATCGAGATGTCCTCGAGCCCGCCCTTGATGATGCCGAGCGCCTCGTTGCGGCGCGATTCCGGGATGACCGCCTCCGGCGCCGACGCGTACCAGTCCAGCAGCCGCTGAGTGAAACGGGACAGCTCGAAGAAGTAGTTCTCCTCGGTCAGCCACTCGACGGGCTTCTCGTGGACCGGGCAGCACTCGCCCGGGGCGAGCTCCTCGGCGGCGTAGTACGCCTCGCAGGCGACGCAGTACCAACCGGCGTAATCGCCCTTGTGGATGAACCCGTTGTCGTAGATCGCCTGAACGAAGCGCTGCACCGCCTTCGTGTGACGCGGCTCGGTCGTGCGGATGAAGTCGTCGTTCGAGATGTCGAGGCTCCGCCAGGCCCCCTCGAACTGACCGGCCATCCGGTCGACCCAGTCCTGCGGGTCCATTCCTTGCGACTCGGCGGCACGGGCGATCTTCAGGCCGTGCTCGTCGACGCCGGTGAGGAAGAACACATCGTCGCCGACGAGCCGGTGCCAGCGCGCGAGGGCGTCGGCGACGATCGTTGTGTAGGCGGTCCCGAGGTGGGGGGGGTCCGTGACGTAGTAGATGGGCGTCGTGACGAAGAACCGGCCGGGCACGTCGCCAGCGTACCGGCCGGGCGCGGGACGGCCGGAAGACAAGGCTTCGGCCGCGAGGGTTCAGCCGCCCGTCTGCCCTGGCCCGGCGGCCCCGCGCAGCCCGAGTGCCGCCTCGTAGGCGACGCGGTGGGCGATGCCGAGCAGTTCCTCGACAGCGGTGGTCGCGTCGCGCAGGTCAATGCCGGCGGTGACGAGCCGGAGGATCGCCTCGCGGGCCTCGGCGGACGTCGGTCGTGAGCGAGCGGGCGCCCCGTCGACGACGAGGACGTGCTCGCCGCGCGGCTCCTTTTCGGCCGCTCTCTCGCACGCCTCGTCGACGCGGCCGCGCCACACCTCCTCGTGGAGCTTGGTGAGCTCGCGCGCGACGACGACGCGCCGCTCGCCCCCGCAGGCGTCGCGGAGGTCCGCGAGCGTCTTGGCGACACGGTTCGGCGCCTCGAAGACGACCGAGGGACACGGCGCGGCGGCGACCTCCGCCAGGCGGCCGCGGCGCTCGGTCCCCTTGCGCGGCAGGAACCCCTCGAAACGGAAGCGGCTCACGTCGAGACCGCTCACGGCAAGGGCGACGAGCGCCGCCGACGGTCCCGGCACGACCGTGACATCGAATCCGGCCTCCACCACAGCGGCGACGAGACGCCCGCCGGGGTCGGAGATGACGGGCGTCCCGGCGTCGGAGACGAGGGCGACCTGCGTCCCCGCGGCGATGAGATCGAGGACGGTGCCGACCTGTTCGACCTCGTTGTGGGCGTGCAGGGCAAGGAGCCGGTGCGCCCGCACGCCGGCATGCTCGAGCAGCCTCCCGGTATGGCGCGTGTCCTCGCAGCAGATGACGCCGGCCGTCGCGAGTGCCTCGGTCGCGCGGGGGGACAGGTCCGCCAGGTTGCCGATCGGCGTCGCGACGACGACGAGCGCACCCGGTGGCTCCCGGCGCGCCGACGCCGTCACGCTCGTGGCTCCAGGGTGTCCCCCACCACGAGCCGGCATCTCTCGAACGCCCCCGGCACGGCCTCGAGCACGGATCGGGTCCGCCAGCGGGGGCGGCCGTCCCGGTAGGCCCGGAGCCTCGCGATGCCGATCACCACCCGCGAGCGGTCGAAGGGGGCAAGGCCGATCCGGAACCGCACCCTCAAGGTGTGGACCCCCCGGCACGGCTCGATAAGAGGTCCCCGTCGAGCCCCTTGTGAGCGCGCAGGCCGATCCCGTGACGCACCGGTGACCGGGCGAGCTCGACGCACGAGGGCACGTCATCCCGCCGCCACAGCCAGGCCATCCCGACCTCCCACCATCCAGGTCCGCGCTGGTAAACGGTAGCCGGGCACCGGTCACCCTTCCGCCCTCCCGAGCGGCGGTCAGACGTTGAAACGGATCTCGAGCGTGTCTCCGTCCTGGACCTCGTAGTCCTTCCCCTCGAGGCGGATCTTCCCGGCCGCCTTCGCCGCCGACCACGAGCCGATCTCGAGGAGCTCGTCCCAGCGGATCACCTCGGCGCGGATGAATCCGCGCTGGAGGTCGGAGTGGATCACGCCGGCGCACTCGGGTGCCCGGGCGCCCTTGCGGAACGTCCAGGCCCGCGACTCCTTGTCCCCGGTCGTGAGGAAGGTCCAGCGCCCGATCGTGTCGAAGAGCGCCCGCGCGACCCGCGGCAACGCGCCCTCGCCCAGCCCCAGGCCGACGAGGAGCTCGGTCCGCTCCTCGGGCTCAAGCGCGCGGGCCTCCGCCTCCAGCTCGACGCTCACGCCGAGCACCGTCGCGTGCACGCCGAGCTCGGCGGCGACCGGCGCGAGCACCTCCCCAGCCCCGGCGACCTCGTCCTCGCCGAGGTTGACGACGCAGAAGAAGGGCTTGTTCGTGAGCAGGAACAGCGGCACGAGCGCGGCCTTCTGCTCGGCCGAGAGCGCCGAGCGGTACAGCGGCACGCCCGACGAGAGGATGGCCTGTGCGGCCTCCATGGCGGGCAGCACGCCGGCGACGGCGGGGTTCGTCCGGGCCGCCTTCTGCTGCCTCACCAGCTGGCCCTCCAGCGAGGCGAGGTCGGCGAGGACGAGTTCCAGCTCGAGCACGCCGAGCGCGGCAAGGGGGTCGCTCTCGCCCGGCACCGCGTCGTCGGCGAAGCTGCGCAGGACGAAGCAGAGCGCGTCGACCTCGCGGATCCCTGCCAGGAACCGGTTCCCGAGACCCTCGCCGTGCTCGGCACCGGCGACCAACCCGGCGATGTCGACCACCTCGACCGTCGCCTCGACGACTTTGCGACTGGCGCTCATCGCGGCCAGCGCGGCGAGCCGCGAGTCGGCGACGTGGGCGACGCCTACCGCCGTCTCCGTCGTCGTGAACGGGTGGGGTGCCACGGGCACGTTCGCACCGGTCAGGGCGTTGAAAAGCGACGACTTGCCGGAGTTCGGCAAACCGACGAGGCCGATGCGTTCCACAGACGTCGAGGCTACTCGCGGGCCTCAGCTACACTGCCGGGGCCATGTCAAAGAAGACGAACAAGCGGAAGCTGCGGAAGAGAAAGAAAGCGAATCACGGCAAGAAGCCGAACTGCGGTCACGGCTGACACCGCTCTGCCCGGTTCGTCTGCCCCTGACTCCTAGCTGATCCCCCCGGCGGGCGCCACGCGACACCGAGTCGGGTGAGCACCTCGACGAGCACGCTCGGGCGGTCGCTCATGATCCCGTCGACGCCGAGTCCACAGAGCCGCTCCATCTCCCCCGGCTCGTCGATCGTCCAGACGTGCACCGCGAGGCCGAGCGCGTGCGCGGCCTCGACGAAGCGCGCACTGACGAGCTCGACGCCGAGGAAGCTCGGTGGAACCTGGATGGCGGCGTGCCTGCCGAGCGACGGGTCCGGTTGCTCACCACGCGCCACGGCCTGGACGAAGCCGACGATGGCGTTCTGACCGAGCGACGTCGCGACGTGTGGCGCGCACTGCGAGAACCGCTCGATCGCCGCATCAAGGAATGACGCCACGATGACGTCGTCTCGTCGGTGGTGCGCGGCGAGCGTTCGCGCCAGCGCCTCCTCGTAGGGCTCGACGGCGGGCGCCGTCTGCTTGATGTCGAGGTTCACGACGGTGCCGGCGGTCATCTCAAGCACGTCGTCGAGCGCCGCCACCGCGAACCGCCGGTCGGCGGGCGCCCTGCCGCGGAAGGCGTACTGCTCGGCGGGACGGCCGCGCACCGTGGCCTCGCCGGGAACGAACCAGTAGGCGTTGTCGAGGCGACTGATCTCCTCCCGCGTGGTCTTGGCGATCGCCCCCGAGCCGTTCGTCGTCCGGTCGAGCGTCGGATCGTGGCCGACGACGAGCTCGCCGTCGGCCGTGGCGTGGACGTCGAGCTCGATCCCCGTCGCCCCCAGGGAAAGGGCCCGCTCGATCGCCCAGAGCGTCGAGGACGGCCCCTCCTTCTCGCCAGCCTGGTGGGCGAAGGCGAGCACGCGCCGCTCGAGCCACGGGTTCGCCACGCCTGAGTTCTAGCCGGTGCGCCGTCTGGCGGTGCGGCCGGCATCCGCCTCGAACCATCCCGCGACGATCTGGGGCTCGACGCGCATCCGGCGCCGCACGCGATGCTGTCCTTCGTCGAGACTGGTCCGGCCGGACCGGAACGGGTCCGGGTTCAGGCACTCGGAACGGAGGACGCTGTGGCACTGCACGTCGTCGACCACCCGCTGGCACACTCGCTGCTCACCGCGCTGCGGGACAAATCGACGCCCCCGCCGCTTTTCCGCGTCCTTTCCAAGCGGCTCGCGCTCGTGATCTGCGTCGAGGCGACGCGATCGCTCGCCACGGAACGCGTCGAGGTCGAGACACCGATACGGGCGACGGCCGGGCAGCGCCTCGCCTCGACCTTCGTCGCCGTGCCCATCCTGCGCGCCGGACTGGGCATGCTCGAGGCGATCACCGAACTCATCCCCGAGGTCCTGGTCGGCTACATCGGGCTCGAACGCGATCATGCGACCTTCGAGCCGTCGCTGTACTACTCCAAGCTCCCCCCGCTGCAGGGACGGACCGTGCTGCTGCTCGACCCGATGCTCGCGACCGGGGGCTCAGCGGCGGCGGCGGCCACGGCGCTCTTCGGGGCCGGGGCCGAGAGCGTGTCGCTGATCTCGGTCGTCTCCGCTCCCGAAGGGGTCCGCCACCTCGAGAGCGCGCACCCCTCCGTCGAGATCTACACCGCCGCCCTCGACGAGGGGCTGAACGACCACGCGTACATCGTCCCGGGCCTCGGCGACTTCGGCGACCGGCTCTTCGGCACGTAAGGGAGGCAAGCTGACCGGCCGCGAGACGTGCCGGGCCAGCGGACGGGCCGGCGCGAAGGGGCACACTGGGGCCACCGCCTTTCACGGCCCCGGCGCCCGACCGGTCTCCTGAAGGTTTCGGTCCCCGGCGGCCATGTAGTGGGTGATGAGCACCACCGCGGGTCGCCGATACCTGATCCGCCCGACGTGTCGCAGCGCACCACCCGGTTCGAGGCGATCGACGACGCGCAGCACCGCGCGATCTCGGGCCACCTGCGCCGTCGGGTCGCCGGTGACGACGCTGCCGACGTCCTCGCCGCACTCATCGGTGGCGCCACAGCCCGTCGCGGCCACCTCTGGAAATCCCGGCCCACACGATTCGCGAGACGGTAGCGTCGCGCGCCATGGAAGGGCCCCGATGACGCTCGACCCGTACGACCTCGCCGAATGGGGGGCGGAGGTGCTCACCCACAGGCTCGGCCGGGAGCCGCACGTTGCCGCGGTGGTCCTCGGCTCGGGCTGGCAGCGCGCCGCCGATGAGCTCGGGACGACGAAAATCGAGATGCCGACCCAGGAGCTCCCGGCGTTCTCGCAACCGACGGTCACCGGCCACAAGGGCCTGATCCGCTCGGTCGACATCGGCGGGCGACGCGTCCTCGTGCTGCTCGGCCGGGTCCACCTCTACGAGGGGCGCTCCGCCGCCGAGGTCGTCCACCCGGTGCGCGTCGCCGTGCTCGCCGGCTGCCCGGTCGTCGTCCTCACGAACGCAGCCGGCGGGATCGACCCCGCGATGAGCCCGCGCCAGACGGTGCTCATCCGTGACCAGATCAACCTGACCGGCACCTCGCCGCTCGCCGGGCCACCGCCGCCCCGCCAGTACGCCCCGCGCTTCGTCGACTGCACGGGGCTGTACCCGGCGGAACTGCGTGACCTCGCCCGCGAGATCGACCCCTCGCTCACCGAGGGCGTCTACGCCGGCCTCGCCGGGCCCCAGTACGAAACGCCTGCCGAGATCGCGATGCTCGCGCGTGCCGGAGCCCAGCTCGTCGGGATGTCGACGGCGCTCGAGGCGCTCGCGGCCAAGCACCTCGGCGCCAGGGTGCTCGGCGTCTCGCTCGTCACGAACCACGCCGCTGGCGTCGCCCACGGGCCGATCGACCACACCGAGGTGCTCGAGGCGGGCGCCGCCGCCACCCCGGGGCTCGCCCGCCTGATCGCCGGGTTCGTCGCACGGCTGTGACCGCCCCGACCGACGGCGGCGGAACGCCGCCGCCGATCCCTTCCCACCTCGCTGCCACGGTCGGGGCCTGGATCGCCCGCGACCCCGATCCGGCGACGCGCGCCGAGCTCGAGGGGCTCCTCGCGGCGGGAGACGAGGCCGAGTTGCACGCCCGCTTCGACCACCCTCTCGGGTTCGGCACCGCCGGCCTGCGCGGCGAGCTCGGAGCCGGTCCCGGCCGGATGAACCGGGCTGTCGTGCGGCAAACGACGGCGGGGGTCGCCGCCTGGATCGCCCAGCGGGGTGACGCGGCCCGCGAGGCGGGCCTCGTCGTCGGCTACGACGCCCGCCACGGATCGGCCACGTTCGCCGCCGACACGGCCGCCGTCGCCGCGGGGGCCGGCGTGCGGACCTTCCTCCTCGGGCGGCCGCTCCCCACGCCGATCACCGCCTTCGCGGTGCGCCACCTCGGCGCGGCCGCCGGCGTCATGATCACCGCGAGCCACAACCCGGCAGCCGACAACGGCTACAAGGCCTACGCCGCCGACGGGGCGCAGGTCATCCCACCCGACGACCGGCAGATCGCCACGCTCGCCGCCGAACTCGGCCCGCCGGCGGAGACGCAACCGCCGCCCGGCGCGCGCGCCGGAGTCGAGAACCTCGACGACGCCGCGCTGCTCACGGCCTACACGGAGTCGGTGACCCGCGTCCTCGACCCTGACGGTCCCCGCGCGCTGCGCGCCGTGTACACCCCGCTTCACGGTGTCGGCGGGGCCGTCCTGCCGGACCTCCTCGTGGCCGCGGGCTTCGATCCCCCCGTGCCCGTCCGCGACCAGGCCGAACCCGATCCGGACTTCCCGACCGTCGCCTTCCCGAATCCCGAGGAGCCCGGCGCCCTCGATCTCGCCCTCGCCGAGGCGCGCCAGGTCGCGGCCGACCTGGTGCTCGCGAACGATCCCGATGCCGACCGCCTGGCGGTCGCCTTCGCCGACGGGGCCGGGCGGTTCCGGATGCTCACCGGGGACGAGCTCGGCGCCCTCCTCGCCGACTACCTGCTGTCGCGGACCGGGGGGGGCGACCGCCTCGTCGCGACGACGGTCGTCTCGTCGTCGCTGCTCTCCTCGCTCGCCGCCGAGGCGGGCGTCGACTACGCGGAGACGCTCACCGGCTTCAAGTGGATCGCCCGGGCGGCTGCCTCGCGGCCCGGTCGCCACCTCCTTATCGGCTACGAAGAGGCCCTCGGCTACGCCGTGACCGAGGCGGTCGCCGACAAGGACGGGCTGTCGGCGGCCCTCGTCGCCGCCGAGCTCGCCGCGGTCGAGAAGGCGGCCGGCCGCACCCTCGGCGATCGCCTCGACGACGTGGCCTCGCGCCTCGGCGTCCACCTGACCGCGCAGCTCTCGCTGCGAGGACGGGACGAGGGGGCGATCGCCCGGTTCGCGGCGGTGATGGTGCGCCTGCGCCGCCGCCCGCCCGCCGAGCTCGCCGGCCTCGCCGTGACCGAGGTCGTCGACTACCTCGCGGGCGACCGTGGTCTCCCGCCGGCGGACATGCTCGCCTGGCACCTCGGACGGGCGGCCCGGGTCGTCGTCCGCCCGAGCGGGACCGAACCGAAGCTCAAGGCCTACCTCGAGGTCGTGACCGGGCCGCCCGGCCGGAGCGCGCTCGCCACGGCGCGAGACCGTGCCGGCAGGATGCTCGCCGAGTTGCGTCGGGCCGTCAGCGAGCTGCTGGCGGGTTAGCGCCGCCCGGGTTCAGCTCCGGCCGTCGGGCTCCCCGGACTCGCCGAGCAGCTTCGCGAAGCCGGGCTTGATCATCGTCTCGATGATGACGAGCCGGTCGTCGAAGGGGTAGAAGGCGCTCTTCATCGCGTTGATCGCCAGCCAGCTGAGTGTGTCCCACCCCCACCCGAAGACGGCGGCGCACGCCGCCAGCTCCGAGGAGAGCGTCAACCCGCTCATCAGGCGGTTGTCGGTGTTGACCGTCACCCGGAAGCGCAGCTCGCGCAGCAACCCGATCGGGTGGTCGGCGAGCTCGGCGACGACGCCGGTGTGCACGTTCGAGGTCGGGCAGAGCTCCAGGGGCACACGGGTGTCGCGGATGTAGTTCGCGAGACGGCCGAGCGTCACCTCCCCGTCGGCGCCGACCGTGATGTCGTCGACGATCCGCACCCCGTGGCCAAGGCGCTCGGCGTTGCACCACTGGAGCGCCTGCCAGATCGACGGCAGGCCGAACGCCTCCCCGGCGTGCAGGGTCGCGTGGAAGTTCTCCCGCTGCACGAGCTGGAAGGCGTCGAGGTGTTGGGTCGGCGGGTACCCCGCCTCGGCCCCCGCGACGTCGAACCCGGCGACGCCGGCGTCGCGATAGCGCACGGCGAGCTCGGCGATCTCAAGCGAGCGCGCCGCGGTCCGCATCGCCGTGAGGAGCGCCCGCACGACGATCGGCCGGCCCGCCTGCGCGGCGGCGGCCATGCCGGCCCGGAAACCGGCGAGGACGGACTCCACGACCTCGACGAGCTCAAGCCCGCCCGCGGTGTGCAGCTCGGGCGCGAACCGGACCTCGGCGTAGACGACGCCGTCGGCGGCGAGGTCCTCGACGCACTCGAAGGCGACCCGCTCGAGCGCCACGGGGTGCTGAAGGACGGCCACGGTGTGCGTGAAGCCCTCGAGGAAACGGACGAGATCCCGGCGGGGGGCGGTGACAGCGAACCAACGGGCGAGCTCGTCCGGGTCGGCCGTCGGCAGGCCCTGGTAGCCGCACTGCGCGGCGAGCTCGACGAGCGTCGCCGGACGGAGCCCCCCGTCGAGATGGTCGTGCAGCAGGACCTTCGGGGACTGGAGGATCTCTTCCGGCGTGGGCACCTTGTCTGGCATCGCCAAAGGCTAGTAGGCGACCAGGCCGTCACGACCTCCGGATCTTCTGCACCTCAGGGCCGCCGCGCGGCGGCGACGGGAACGGCCGCGCGGGCCGGCCGTCAGGTAAGCCGCGCCCGCACCAACGGCGCGGGGTCGGGCGGCGACCCGGCAATCGCGAAGGCGCCGGCGAGCGCCTCGCGGGCCCGCCCGATCCGCTCGGCGCTGTCGCCGTGCAGCTCGAGGACCGGCTGCCCGGCCGTGACCGCCTCGCCGGGCTTGGCGCGACAGATCACCCCCGCCGACGCGCTGACCGGGTCCTCCTTGCGGGCGCGGCCGGCGCCGAGCCGCCACGACGCCACCCCGACGGCGCGGGCGTCGAGGCGGGCGAGGAACCCCGCCCGGTCGGCGACGATCTCCTCGGTCAGCGTCGAGCGCGCGAGGGGCGCATCGGGATCGCCCCCCTGGGCCTCGACCATCGCCCGAAACCGCGCCAGCGCCGAGCCGTCCGCCAGCGCGGCCGCCGGGTCGGCGTCGCCGAGACCGGCGAGATCGAGCATCTCCCGCGCGAGCGCGAGGGTCACCTCGACGAGGTCGGCCGGCCCTTCCCCGGAGAGGACCTCGATCGACTCGGCGACCTCGAGGGCGTTGCCGACGGCACGACCGAGCGGCGCCTCCATCGCGGTCACCAGAGCGGTGACGGCGAGGCCGTGGTCGTGGCCCAGGTCGACCATCGTCCGCGCGAGCTTCGTCGCCCGGTCCATCCCGGTCATGAAGGCGCCGGAGCCGACCTTCACGTCGAGGACGAGGGCGGCGGTGCCCTCGGCGATCTTTTTCGACATGATCGATGCCGCGATGAGCGGGATCGACTCGACCGTCCCCGTCACGTCGCGCAGCACGTAGAGCTTGCGGTCGGCCGGCGCGAGATCCCCTCCGGCGGCGCAGATCACGCAGCCGACGGTCTCGAGCTGGCCCCGGATCTCGTCGGCCGACAGCTCGGAGCGCCAGCCCGGGATCGCCTCGAGCTTGTCGAGCGTGCCGCCGGTGTGCCCGAGCCCCCGCCCGGACAGCTGCGGGACGGCGGCACCGCACGCTGCGACAAGCGGCGCGAGCACGAGCGAGACCTTGTCCCCGACACCACCGGTCGAGTGCTTGTCGACGGTCGGGCGGGTGAGCCCGGCGAGGTCCATCCTCCCGCCCGAGGCGATCATCGCGCCGGTCCAGGTCGCCAGCTCCTCAGGCGACAGGCCCTGGAAGTACACCGCCATGAGCAGCGCCGCGAGCTGCTCGTCGGGCAGTGCCCCGCGGGCGTAGGCGTCGATCAGCCAGTCGATCTCGCCATCCGCGAGCGACTGCCCGTCGCGCTTCGCGCGGATGAGGTCGACTACGTCGAAGACAGGGTCGTCCCTAGTCGCCACGTGCCGTGTGGGTCGAGGGCACGTCCTCTGGGCCCCTCCAGGCGTCAGGCAGCAGGTCCCGCAGCAGGATCGGCGCCGACGCCTCGCCCTGGTCGAACAGCAGCCCGACACTGCCGTGCTCGACGAGGAGCTGGCGGCAGCGCCCGCAGGGCGCGAGCGGCCGGCCGTCGCGGGCGACGACGCTCACGGCAATGAGATCCGCCTCTCCCGCGGCGGTGACGCTCGAGACGAGGCCGCACTCGGCGCAGAGCGTCAGGCCGTAGGAGGCGTTCTCCACATTGCAGCCGACGTAGATCCTGCCGGACGAGGTGAGCCCCGCGGCACCGACGTGCAGCCCCGAGTAGGGCGCGTAGGCGTTCTGTGCCGCCTGCACCGCCCGGGCACGCAGCTCGTTCCAGTCGATTGCGATCCTCGCCATCCTGTGGCGCTCCTCCAACGGAACCCCCTCCCGTTGGGGGCGGACGCTACACCTCCGGGAGCGGGAAGGTTGCGGCCGGTCGCCAATTCCGCCTCGGGAACCACCAGCCCATGCCCTCGCCTCCGGTCCCCGTTCGCCGCCGAGGTGGTCGCGGCACCCGGCGCCCGCACCCGGCGCTATGGCCCCCTACTGCGGGCGGTACGGCTTGCCGTCGTTGGCGGGCGGGCGGACCCTGCCGACGAGGCCGGAGACGACGGCGATCGTGATGAGATACGGCGCCATGACCAGGATGTTCGGGTTGATCGGCACGTTGAGAACCGAGAGCGTCGCCTGGAGGGAGTTCGCGAACCCGAACAGCAGTGCCGCCAGCAGCCCCCCGTAGGGGCGCCAGCGGCCGAAGATCATCGCCGCGAGGGCGACGAAGCCGAGGCCCGCGGTCATGTCCGACGAGAACTCGCCGGTGGAACCGATCGTGAAGGCGGCCCCGCCGATCCCGGCGATGACGCCGCCCCAGATGACGTTGCGGTACCGCACGGTCAGCACGTGGATGCCGACGGTCTCGGCGGCCTCGGGGTGCTCGCCGACCGCCCGCAGCCGCAGGCCCCAGCGGGTCCGGAAGAGTCCCGTCGTGAGCACGACGAGGAGGACGATCGCGAGGTAGACGAAGATGTTCTGGTCGAAGACGTCCGGGCCGATGATCGGGATCTTGTCGAGGAGCGGGATCGCGATCGGCGAGAACGTCGGTCCCGAGTTCAGCGTGTTCTGGTACGGGACGAGGAGCGTGTCGGTGAGGTAGTTCGTCAGCCCGAGCGCGAAGGCGTTGATGACGATGCCGACGATGATCTGGTCAGCGGAGTAACGCAGCGACAGGAAGGCAAGCAGCCCGCCGAGCAGGCCACCCGCGAGCGCCCCGCAGGCCAGCCCGAGCCAGAGATCCCCCGAGGCACTGGCGATGATCTCGGCGATGAAGGCTCCCATGAGGAACTGCCCCTCGATCGCGACGTTGATGACGCCCGAGCGCTCGCACATCACCCCGGACATCGATCCGAAGATGATCGGGATCGCCGAGATCAGCGTCGCGCCGATCATGCCGGCGAGGTCGAGCAGGTTGTTACGCGCCGCCCAGGCGAGGAACGACCAGAGGAACAGGACGACACCGAGGCTGAAGATGACGAAGGTGCCCCGGGTCCGACGACGGACGATGAGAAGGAGGCCGAGCGCCGCGCAGACGACGGCCATCACGACCGAGGTCTCGCGCACGGGGAAGTGGAGCGGCGCGAGGTACCACGCCGTCGAGAACGGCGAGGTGAGCCGGAAAGTCGTCTCGGCACCGGCCGACACGCCCAGGCCGAAGGTCAACAGCATCAGCACTGAGGCGAGAACGAGGAAGATCCCCATCCCCCGGCGCCGCCCGGCGGAGACGATGCGCGCCTCCGAGGCCACGGCCGGCTTCCCGCCAAGAATCGCGACGGCGGTCACGGCCGTGCTCCCCGCCCGCCCCAGCGGCCAGCGGCCCGCCGCCCGCTCACGCCGCCCAGCCCCTCGTCAGAAGACCCTGGCCGACGTTCATGCCCCGCAACCGGTAGACCTCGTTGACGAGGCCGGGCGTGGCGACGAAGAACACAATGATCGCCTGGATGACCGAGGCGAGGTCGAGCGGGATCCCGGTCGACGCCTGCATGTAGCGCCCACCGACGTTCAGCGCGGCGAACAGCAGCGAGCCGAGCACGATGCCGATCGGGCGGTTCCGGCCCAGCAGCGCGACGGTGATGCAGTCGAAGCCGACAGTCCCGCCGTATCCCGCGGAGAGGAAGTAGTCCGACCCGCAGAGCGAGATCATCCCCGCCAGGCCCGCCAGGCCGCCCGAGATCACGAGCACGAGGATCGTCGCCCGGCGAACGTTGATCCCCGCGACCTTCGCCGCGTCCTGGTTCGCACCGACCACCCGGAAGCCGAAGCCGAGGGTGCCTCGCCGCAGCAACCAGGAGACACCGAGCGCACAGGCGATGGCGATGAACACCCCCACGTTCACCCTCAGGTTCTGGCCGAAGATGTGGGGGAGCTCCGCGGACCCGAAGATCGTCCTGCCGACCGCGTTCGCCTGGTGCGGCTGCTGGAACGGCTGGGTCGTGAGCGCGAGGACTAACAGGTTCAGGAAGACGTAGTTGAGCATGATCGTGACGATCACCTCGTGCGCCCCGGTGCGCGCCTTCAAGAAACCCGGGATGAACCCCGCCACGGCGCCACCGGCGAACCCCGCGAGGATGCACAGCGGCACATGGATGATCGCCGGCGGGTCAATCTCGAAGCCCACGTAGCTCGCCGCCATCGCCCCGGCGATCAGCTGACCCTGCCCGCCGATGTTGAACATGCCGGTGCGGAAGCCGAGCCCGACGGCGAGTCCCGCGACGCAGAGCGGCGAGGCGTAGAGCAGCGTCTCGCTGAGCGGCGTGAGTGCCTGGCCCCAGCCGTGTCCCGTCGCGATGGCGTGGCCGATGACGAACGGGTCGCCGAGCGAGCCGGTGAACAGGTCGCGGTAGGCATCGCCGACCGTGAAGAACGTCACGCTCACCGTCGTGCCTGGGTGGCTGAAAAGAAGCGACCAGGCGTGGAGAACGTTCGCCTGGGTGGCGATGATGAGGACCGCGCCGACAAACAGGCCGCTGAAGATGGCGAGCGCCGTCACCATGACGACGTTCGCCTCGACCATCCAGTGGAAGAAGCGGCTCCAACCCCGCGGAGCGTTCGCCTTGACAGGCGACGTGCTGGCCGGGGGTGCGGCCGCGGGGACGGTGAATCCGGTGTCGCTCACTGCCCCGTCTCCACCCCGGTCTGCGACGACGCCGCGCCGTCACCGGTGACACCCGCCATCAAAAGCCCGATCCGCTCGCGCCCGACGGAGGGGCCGACGACGTCCATGATGGCGCCGCGGTAGATGACGGCGATCCGGTCGCCGAGGGCGAGCACCTCGTCGAGTTCCGAGGAGATGATGACGACGGCCGCGCCACGGTCTCGCACCTCAACGATCCGTCGGTGAACGTACTCAATCGAGCCGACGTCGAGACCGCGGGTCGGCTGCGCCGCGACAAGCAGCGTCGTCTGCCGCGACAGCTCGCGGGCGACGATCACTTTCTGCTGGTTGCCACCCGACAACGTGGAGACGAGGACGTCGACGGAGCCCGCCCGGATGTCGAAGTCGCTCATCCTCTCCTTCCCGCTGCACGCGACCTCGCGGAGGTTGCGCGCGCCGAGGCGCGCGTGGGGGGCGACGTCGAAGACGTCGAGGATGAGGTTGTCGGCGATCGTCATCGAGGTGACGAGGCCGTCGCGGATCCGGTCCTCGGGCACGTGGGCGATCCCGGCGCGCAGCCGCGCCTTCGGGGTCGCGCGTGTGATGTCCCGACCGAGGAGCGTGATCCGGCCCGCAGCCACCTCGATCAGGCCGCAGAGCGCCTCCTCGATCTCGGTCTGCCCGTTCCCCTGGACACCCGCGAGAGCGAGGATCTCCCCTCCGCGCACCTCGAAACTGACGTGGTCGACGACGGTCAGCCCACGTGCGTCCTCGACTGTCAGGTCCTCCACCGCGAGGACCACTTCACCGGGCCGGGCCGGCTCCTTGTGAACCACGAGCTCGACCGACCGGCCGACCATCATCGAGGCGAGCTCGGACTCCGTCGTCGCCTGGGAGGTCGTCGTGCCGATCACCGCGCCGGCCCGCATGACGGTGATCCGATCGGCGACGGCGAGCACCTCCTTCAGCTTGTGCGTGATGAAAAGGATCGAGCGCCCCGACACCACGAGCGACCGCATGATCGCGAAGAGCGCCTCGGTCTCGTTGGGGGTTAGCACCGACGTGGGCTCGTCGAGGATGAGAAGCTGCGCGTCACGCGAGAGCGCCTTCAGGATCTCGACACGCTGCTGGACGCCGACGGGCAGGTCCTCGACGAGCGCATCCGGGTCGACCTCGAGGCCGAACTCCTGCGAGATCCGGTGGATGTCGGCCCTCGCCCGGCGTCGGTCGAGCAGACCGAAATGGCGGGTTGGCTCAAAGCCCAGCACGACGTTCTCCGCCACGGTGAACACCGGCACGAGCATGAAGTGCTGGTGAACCATGCCGATGCCGTGGCGGACCGCGGCACCCGGGTCGGGGAAGTGGACGACCTCGCCGTCGAGCGCGATGTCGCCCGAGTCCGGGTGCATCAGCCCGAAAAGGACGTTCATGAGTGTCGTCTTGCCCGCGCCGTTCTCACCCAGGAGCGCGTGGATCTCACCGGGTTCGACCGTGAGGTCGACGTGGTCGTCTGCTACGAGGGATCCGAAGGTCTTCGTGATCCCCGACAACTCAAGCTTCACGGCTACCTCGACCTTGCGACAGGCCGCCGGGCCCCCCTGGCCCGGCCGCCTGTCCGAGATGTCGTCAACTCTCCCGGTCCGTCACGGTCCGGGCCCGGGGACCCGGACCCGGACCGTGACCCGGGAAGCCGGCTAGCTGGCCGGGTAGGAGTCCGGGTCGATCGAGATCGTCCCCGCCTCGACCATCGACTTGATCTGGTTGAGCCCGTTCTGCAGGGCCTTCGGGATCACCTTGGCGAATTTGTGGTACGGCGACAGCGCGACGCCACCGTTCTTCAGCGTCCCGAAGTAGTTGCCGCCGTGGAACTTGCCGTGCACCGCCGAGAGCGCGGCGTTCTCCACCGATTTCACGATCCCCTTCGTCACGCTGGTGAGGAAGATGCTGCAGTCGCTCGGAACCGAGACGCAGCCGTCCGTGTCGACCCACTCCATCGTGACGCCGTGGCCGTAGGCCTTCACCCCAGCCGCCGCACCGAGTCCGACCGAGCCCGCGACCGGGAAGATGACGTCGGCGCCGCGCTGGATGAGCGCCGACGCGTCGGTTCTGCCCGCCGCCTGGTTCGTGAACGAGTTGGTGAACGTGCCGGTCCCGTCGAAGCTGCCCTTGGGCCGGTTCTTCTTCGGGGTCCAACCGAGGGCGACGACGTGCTTGTGGTCGACCTTGTCGAAGTAGCGGACGCCGGCGACCCAGCCGTCCATGTAGATCGTGACGGTCGGGATGTCCTCACCACCAAACGTGCCGACATAGCCGGTCGTGCTCATCGCGGCGGCGAGGAACCCTCCGAGGAAGGCGTCCTGGTTCGTGTCGTAGAGCAGCGAGTCGATGTTCTTGATCGGCGGCGAGTAGCTGTAGTCGACGATCGCGAAGTCCTGGTGCGGGTGGGCTTTCGCCGCGTTCTCGGTATCGGTTCCCATCAGGAAGCCGACCGTGATGATGATGCCGCAGTGCAACCCGATGAACGTCTTGATGTTCGGCTCGTAGTCGCTCGCCGAGGTCGACGACAGGTACTGGATCCTCATCGACGGGTCCACAACCTTGGCATCCTCGAGGCCCTTCCAAGCCGAAGCGTTGAAGGAACGGTCGTTGATCCCACCGGTGTCGGTCACCTCGCAGGCGAGGAACGAGCCCTTGTGGCTCACCACCGCGGCCGCACGGTGGCGCGCCGTCGCGGTTGCCGAGGCGGCCCCGGTCGAGGCCACGCCCGCGACGAGTGCCAGCGCCGATAGGACGACAAGTGCCCGAACTCCCGGCATCCGCCGTTGACGAATCACGGGATCACTTAGACCATGAGAAACCATTGGCCCTCCTTGAACTGGGTTCACATCGGCTGCGGTTGGCCGCGACTGATGGGCGTTCACCCGCCCGGGGGCCCTGTGACACCCGGACCGCAGCTGGTCGCCCCATCGCTGATACCGAACCGCTCTGCCCCTTGACGGGGGCGACGCTACCACCGCCCCGGCGCCGTGACCGGGGGAGATGACGCACAAATCGGCCGCCCGCCCCGGGATCCCCGCGGCAAAGCGGCTGGCGCAGATAGCCTCTGACTTGGTGATCGATCACATCCTCCTCGACGTCATCGGGGCGATCCGCGAGGCCCTTGAGGGGGCGCTCTTGGAGCAGCAGGCCGTCGAGGAGCGGTTCCAGATCGACGTCTTCCTCGGCGACGTCGCCTTCGAGACCTCGTTCTCGCTCCCGGGCGAGCAGAACCCCCCGCGGGTCCGCGCCGACCTCGGCCTCGAGTGGCCGACCTGGAGCCAGAGCGCCTACCGCTCGTGGTCGATCGGGGAGCCGACCTCGGAGCGCCCCGAGCTCGTGGTGGAGCTGACCCTGCGGCTCCAGCGCCTCGCCGCCGTCCCCGAACCGGCGGTTGTGCTCGCCGCCCTCGGCGAGAGCCGCCCCGAGATCGCCGGCGAGCCCCTGGAGCGCAGCGGCATCACGGTCGAGCAGGCCTTCGACGCCGAGCCGGGCACGGCGACCTCGGCGATCGAGATCGCCTACCAGGGCACGTACAGGCTGAGCGAAACCGTCCTCGAGGAGCCCGAACGGCTGGACGGCCAGGTGGCGCCGCTCGCCCGCTGGATCGCCTCCGCTCTCGTGCGCCTCGCCGACCTCGAGCTGCCGTCGTCGCCGGTCGACGACTCCGAGGCGAGCACGTAGAGCCTGCCCGCCTCAGGCGACCCCCCGCGCCCGGGCGAGCTCGGCGAGGGACGACTCCGGCCGGGCACCGAGGTGGCTGATCACCTCGCTGGCCGCCAGCACGCCGAGACGCGCCGCCCCCTCGGGACCGTGGCCGTGGGTGACCCCGAAGCAGAATCCCGCCGCGAAGAGATCGCCGGCACCGGTCAGGTCGACGATCTGCCCGACCGGGTGGGCGGGCACCTCGACGGAGCCGTCGGCCAGCCCGAGCGCCACGCCCTTCTCGCCGAGGGTCACCGCCACGGTGAGCCCCGGACGGGAGGTCGCCTCGAGCGCGCGGGGAACGGCCCTTTGGCGGCTGAAAGCGAGGAGCTCGGCTTCGTTGGCGAACACGATGTCGACGGGTCCCGCGATGAGCCGCTCGAGGACGGGGCGGTGCCGCTCGACGAGGAGGGCGTCCGACAGCCCGAGGGCGATCGAGGCACCCCCGCCCCGGGCTGCGGTCACGAGCCGCTCGACGATCGCCGGCGCGTCGGGGAGGTCGAGAAGGTAGCCCTCGACGTAGACGAGCTGGGCGTCCCCCACGACCTCGGGGTCGATCCCGGCCGAGTCGAGCCGGCCGCCGGCACCGAGGAAGGTCGCCATCGTCCGCTCGGCGTCCGGCGTGATGATCGCGGAGCACCGCCCCGTCGCCATCCCCGCACCTGAGGTGTCCGCCCGAAAGCGCTGCAGCACGGCGTGCACCCCGGCCGCCTCGAGGTCCGCCGCGAAGCGATCACCGAGGTCGTCGGTCGCCACCGCGCCGATGAAAGCCGGGTGTCCCCCAAGGGAGGCGACACCGACCGAGGTGTTCGTGGCCGTCCCGCCGGAGACCTGCCGACCCTCGCCGACGACCGCCCGGATCCTCTCGCTCGTCGCCCGGTCGACGAGCGTCATCGCGCCAAGCGGCAGCCCGAGTGACTCGATGACGGCTGCGGGAGCGAAGGCGAAGTGGTCCACCAGGGCGTTGCCGACACAGACGACGTCGAAACGCTTGGAGGAATCGGGCAGGGGTGCTCCGCGCGAGCCACTCTCCCCTGTCACGCCCAAACCCTACCGCCGGCGGGTTCGCCCGCCACCCGTGGAAGACATGCGAGCGTTGAGTAGCCTCGACGTGCTGTGACCACCATCATGAACCCGGCGAACTACCGCCTCCCCCGCCACGTCGTCCCCCGGCGCTACGACCTCGAACTCGTCCCGGACTTCGCCTCCCTTACCTTTGGGGGCACCGAGGCCGTCGAGCTTGAGGTGCTCGACGCGGCGGACGAGCTCATCTTGAACGCCAATGAACTCACGATCAGCGAGGCGACGATCACCCCGGGTTGGGCGACGGCTCGCGCGGCCGGCGAACCGACGCCGCTCGCTTTATCGCTCGAGGCCGGGACCGAGCGCGTGCGCTTCGCTCCCCCCGCCACCCTGCCACCCGGGCGCTACACCCTTGCCTGCCGGTTCGCCGGCACGCTCAACGACCGGCTCGCTGGTTTCTACCGCAGCCGCTTCGTCGACGACGAGGGCCACGAGCACACGATCGCCACAACACAGTTCGAGGAGACGGACGCCCGCAAGGCCTTCCCGTGCTTCGACGAGCCGGACCTGAAGGCGGTCTTCGGCGTGACGCTCGTCGCCCCGCCGGGAATGCTCGCCGTCTCGAACGGTCCCGAGGTGTCCGTCGAGACGCTCGAGGACGGAGCCCACCGGGTCCGGTTCGCCGACACGATCCCGATGTCGACCTACCTCGTCGCCTTCATCGTCGGCCCCCTCGAGGCGACGACCCCGGTCGACGTCGACGGGACTGCGCTGCGGGTCGTCACCGTGCCCGGCAAGGGCCACCTCACGTCCATCGCCATCGAGGTCGCCTCGCACGCGCTGCGCTACTACCACCAGTACTTCGCGATCCCGTACCCCGGAGACAAGCTCGACCTCGTCGCGATCCCGGACTTCGCGAGCGGCGCGATGGAGAACCTCGGCTGCGTCACTTTCCGCGAGGCCGAGCTCCTCGCCGACCCGGCCGACACGGCGAAGCCGGAGATGCACCGGATCGCCGAGGTCATCGAGCATGAACTCGCTCACATGTGGTTCGGGGACCTCGTCACATTGCGGTGGTGGAACGGCGTCTGGCTGAACGAGGCGTTCGCGACCTTCATGGCACTGCGGTGCCAGGACGATTTCCACCCGGAATGGGAGTGTTTCGTCGCCTTCGCGCGCCTGCGGGAGTTCGCGCGTTTCGTCGACGGTCTGCCCTCGACCCGGGCGATCGAGTTCCCAGTCGTCACGCCCGAAGAGGCCGCGGCGATGTTCGACGTACCGATCACCTACATCAAGGGCCCGGCCGTCCTCTGGATGATCGAGCAGTACATCGGCCACGATCGGTTCCGCGACGGTGTGCGCCGCTACCTCACGGCGAACGCGTACGGCAACGCCGAGACGACCGACCTGTGGGACGCCCTCGAGGCGGAGAACCCCGACGTGCCCCTGCGCGCCGTGATGGACTCCTGGGTCTTCCAGAGCGGCTACCCGATCGTCGCCGCGACCACGCCTTCGGCCGGGGGCGGCGCCGTCGAGCTCACCCAGGAGCGGTTCTCGTACCTCCCGGCCGGGGAGGGCACGGACCCCGCGACGAGGCCCCGCTGGCTCGTCCCGATCCTCGCCGCGCCCGTCGGCAACCGGAGCGAGGTCACCCGCCTGCTGCTCTCCGACACGCCATTGCGACTGGCGGGGGGCACCTCGCCGCTCCTCGTCAACGCCGGCGGCACCGGCTTTTACCGTGTCGGGCACGACGCGGCCCTGTGCGCTTTGCTGCTCGAGCACCTCGGGCAGCTCGACCCGATCGAACGCCTCGGGCTAGCCGGCGACCTGTGGGCCGCCGTGCTCGCCGGAGTGACGGGGCTCGGCGAGTTCCTCGCCTCCCTCGCCCACTTCGCCGGCGAGGACGACCCCTACATCTGGACGGTCCTGACGACCGCACTGCGGACGATCGATCTCGTCGCGCCCCAAGAGGA
The DNA here is from genome assembly GCA_003159795.1 of Acidimicrobiaceae bacterium. GTDB lineage: Bacteria > Actinomycetota > Acidimicrobiia > Acidimicrobiales > Bog-793 > Bog-793. The sequence goes on from PLPK01000011.1 coordinate 87,903, forward strand.
CCGAGCGCTCCTCGGCAGCCACACGAGGTCGCTGCTGGCGCCGGAGCTCGCCCGCCTCGGGTGGGAGCCGTCCCCCGGCGAGGGCGAAAAGGCCCCGGTCCTGCGGGCAACGCTCATCTCGGCGCTCGGCACCTTCGGCGAGGACGAGGGCGTGCTGGCAAGGGCCCGCGAGCTCTTCGCGGCCGACCAGTCCGGCACCCGGGAGCTCGACGCCGACATCGCCGGCGCGGTCCTCGCCACCGTCGCCTGGCACGCCCGGCGGGAGGACTTCGACGGGATCGTCGGCAGGAGTCGCCATCCCCGGTCCCCCCTCGACGAGCGCCGCTTCCGTGGCGCCCTCGCCTCCCTCACCGATCCCGGATACGCCTCCGAGGTCCACGAGCTGTGCCGCGGGGAGATGCGCAGCCAGGACGCGCCGTACCTGCTCTCCGTCATGCTCGGCCAGCGCGCGATCGGGCCGGTGACCTGGGAGTTCATCTCGTCTAACTACGAGGAGCTCGCCGGGCGGTACCCGGAGAACTCGCTCTACCGGATGCTCGAGGGGATGGCGGGCCTCGCCGAGCTCGATGACGAGGGCCGGCCCGTCTACACCGGGGCCGTGCGCTCGTTCGTCGAAGCGACGTTCTCCGGCGGCCAGAAGCGGCTCCTCGACCAGACTGTCGAGCACCTCGAGGTGAACGTACGCCTCGCGACGACAGCCCGCACGACGTTGCGCGCGCTCCTGTCGCGCCCGTGACGCATCGGTGAATCTCGGACTCGCGGCGGCGACCTTCGCCGTCGTGATCCCGGCGGAGCTGCCGGACAAGACCTTCATCTCCGCTGTCGTGCTCTCCTCGAGGCACCGGCCGCTCCCCGTGTGGCTCGGAGCGGCGACCGGCCTCGTCGCCCAGGCCGGCGTCGCCGTCGCCGCCGGCCGGCTCCTCGGGCTGGCACCGCACCGCGTCGTCGCCGCCATCGTCGCCGGGCTGTTCTTCGCCGGTGCCGCCTTCCTCTTTCTCGCCAAGGGCGCCGCCGTCGAGAGCCGCGGCGGCGAGATCGCCCGGGACGAGGAACGGCTCCTCACGGCGGGCGACGACAACAGCCAGGCGGAGGTCCGGCCACACCGTCTTTCCGGGGCGCGGATCGCCGCCATCACCTTCGTGGTGGTCGCCCTCGCCGAGTTCGGCGACCTCACCCAGGTCGTGATCGCCAACCTCTCGGCGAGATCGCGAGACCCGCTCAGCGTGTTCTGCGGCGCGGCACTCGCCTTCGTCGTCGTGAGCGGCATCGGCGTCGCCGCCGGAAGGACGATCACGCGGGTGGTACCCCTCGACGCCGTCCGCAAGCTCTCCGCCCTGGTGCTCGTCGGCCTCGGCGTCTGGAGCGCCGTCGCGGCGGGCACGGGGTGACCGCCACCGATTTCCCCGCCGGCGGGCAGCCGCCGGACGGGCACGCCGAGCGGTCGGCGGCGCTGCTCGGCGCGGCGCTGACGACGAGGGGGTTCCTGCCCGACGACGAGGCGATGGCCTTGTACGCCGTCGCGGTCCGTGCGGCTGCGAGCGCTTGCGGACCCCTCGTGGAGATCGGCGCCTATCTCGGCCGGTCGACGCTCTGTCTCGCCGCGGCCCTCGCCGCCGTCGACACAGCCGGTCCCGTCGTCTACAGCGTCGACCACCACCACGGGTCCGAGGAGATGCAGGCCGGTTGGCCCGATCACGACCCCTCGCTCGTCGACCCGGGAACCGGCCGGATGGATTCGCTGGCGGCCTGGCGCGAGGCGATCGAACGGGCGGGGGCGGAGGATCTCGTCGTCGCGGTGGTCGGCGACTCGGCACGCGTCGCCGCCAACTGGTCGACTCGCGCCGCCCTCGTCTTCGTCGACGGCGGCCACGGCGCCGTCCCCTGCTGGGCGGACTACCGGGGCTGGGCCCGCCACGTGGTGGTGGGGGGCTTCCTCGTCTTCCACGACGTTTTCGCCGATCCCACCCAGGGCGGGCGACCGCCCTACGAGTGCTACCTCGACGCCCTCGGCTCGGGCCGCTTCACCGAGGACGCCGCGGCGGGTTGGGGCAGCCTGCGGGTGCTCGTCCGCACATCGCTGCCGTGGGGCTGAGAGCCCGCCGACGCGTCAGCCCAGGGGGGTGAAGATGGCCGCGGCGGCGCCCCCGGCGAGCACGTCGGCCGCCAGCACGACCGCCGCCGCCGAGTACGTCGTGCGCTCGCCGGCGGGGAACTCGGACCGCTCCGGGTAGACGAGGCCCGTCCGGTACGAGCCGTCGTCGCTGCGCAGGTCGTCCGTCGTCGCCAGTAGCGCCCAGGCCTTTTCGCGCCAGCCGACCCGGGCGAGCGCGACGGCGCACTCGGCGGTCTCGGCCGTGGTCACCCAGCGCCTGTCCGAGCGGCACAGCACCCCGCGGGTCGGCGGGACGAACTCCCGGCGGCGTTGCGCCAGGCGCTTCCGGGCGGCGTCGAGTCCGAGCACCCCGGCGAGGGCCGGGTAGTACCAGTCCATCGCGAACTGCGAGTTGTCGGCGAAGAACGTCTCGCGCTCGGCGACGAGCCGGCCGACACGGGCGGCGGCGGCCTCCCACCCGGGGCGCTCGAGGCCGAGCGAGGCCGCGAGGCGGACGCCCGACGACAGGCTCTGGTAGATCGACGAGCTCGCCGCCAGGAGCGAGAACGCAGCGGGGCACCCACCGGGCTCGATGGACCACGGGATCGCGCCGCTCGGCGCCGTTGTCGCCACGACGAAGCCGAGGGCGCGCTCGACCACGGCGAACATCTCCCCGGCGAAACCGGCGTCGCCCCCCGCCAGGAGGTACTCGAGGACACCGGTCGCGACGTAGGCGACGCCGTTCGTGTCGATGCGCCGCTCCTCGACGCATCCGTCACCCGAGTAGTAGGCGTGCCAACTCCCGTCGGCGCGCTGTGTGCAGGCGAGCCACTCGAGGGCCGCCTCCGCGGCGGCCAGCTCGCCCGCCGAGCACAGCGCCATTGCCGCCTCGACGTGGTTCCACGGGTCGGCGTGGCCGCCCGGGAACCACGGGATCATGCCGGAATCGAGCTGGGTCGCGAGGATCGTGGCAACAGTCGGCCCCACATCGACGAGGTCGACCGCCTCCTCGGCGAGCACGTCCGCCATCAGGCGGCCTTCTCGGCGTAGAGGACGAGGCTCTTGCCGATGAGCGGGTTGAGCATCCGCTCGACGGCACGCGTCACAAAAGGACGCCGCGTGATGTCCCAGACGAGCAGACGGTGGTAGGCCGCGACGAGCGGATGTTCCTCGCGGTCCACGCCGATGGCGCAGCGCAGCAACCAGTACGGCGAGTGGAGGGCGTGGGCATGGTGCGATGCGACCACCACCAGACCGGCGTGCTCGCACCGCCGGACGAGCTCGCGTTTGGCGTAGATGCGGACATGCCCGCCCTCGACCTCGTGGTAGGCGGCCGACAGTGCCCAGTTCGCCCGCTCGGGACCGGCGGCCGGGACGCTCAGTGCCGCCAGTCCACCGGGCCGCAGCACCCGCGCGACCTCGGCGATCGCCGCCTCGTCGTCGACGACGTGCTCGAGCACCTCCGAGGCGATCACCCGGTCGAAACTCGAGTCGGCGAACGGGAGACAGGTCAGGTCGCCGACCACGCCGCCTGAGCGCGTGCCCGGCGGCACCTCGCCGGCGCCGCGCATCGCGCCCACCATGGCCCCGACGGCGTCGATCTCGGACCGTTGCGCGTCGAGCGAGACGACGTGGGCACCGGCCTTCAGGCAGGCGAAGGTGTGGCGCCCGTGCCCGCACCCCACGTCGAGCACGCACATCCCCGGGACGATCGCCGCCCGGCCGAGGTCGACGGTCAGCACCGCTGCTCCCCGATGCCGGCCCGGTACTCCCCGGCGGTCGCCGCCGCGACTCGGTCCCAGCCGAAGCGGGCGAGCCCGGGCCCGTCGAGGATCCGGGCGACGGCGGCGGCGAGGGCGCCGGGGTCACCCGGCGGGACGGCGAGCGCGGCGACGCCGTCGGGGCCGACGACCTCGGGCAGTGCGCCACCGGTCGTCGCGACGAGCGGCACGCCGCACGCCATCGCCTCGATGGCCGGGAGCGAGAAGCCCTCGTAGAGCGAAGGGACCACGGCGACGCAGGCCTCCGCATAGCGCTCGGCGAGACGGCGGTCGGGCTCGCCCCCGACGAAGCGCACCGCACTTTCCAGCCCGAAGCGCGCGATGGCCGCCGTCACCGGGCTCGCGCCACGGGGTTGCCCGACGACGACGAGGTGGGCGTCCTCGCGCTCGGTGCGGAGCTTGGCGAGCGCCTCGAGCAGGTAGACGAGCCCCTTGAGCGGCACGTCGGCGCTCGCTGTCGTCATGATCCGTCCCGGGACCCGGTGGACGCCGGCGAACGGGCGCCAGCAGGCGGTGTCGACCCCGAGCGGGATGACGGCGATCCTGTCCGGCGCGACGCCCATCTCCTTGACGATGTCGCGCCGCGAGGACTCCGAGACGGTAATGACGCGCCCGAGCCGGCCCGCGACCCGGTTCTGCATCGCCGCGAACCCGTACCAGCGTCGCAGCGAGACGGCCCGCGCCGTTCCCCGCGCCGCCGCGAGGTCGAGTCGGCGGTCGATCGTGACGGGGTGATGGATCGAGGCGACGATCGGCCAGCCCTCGGCCTGCATGCGAAGCAGCCCCGTGCCGAGGCCCTGGTTGTCGTGCACGACGTCAAACTCATCCCGGCGCCCCGCGAGCGCCGCCCGCGCCCGCCACGAGAAGGTCCGCGGCTCGGCGAAGCCCCCGGTCCACATCGTCGCCAGCTCGAGGGCGTCGACGGCCGAGGTGATCTCACGGGCCCGCGGGCGGCGGAACGGGTCCGGCTCCCGGTACAGGTCCAGGCTCGCAACCGGCGTGAAGTCCACGCCCGCGTCGAGCTCCGGGTACGGCTGGCCAGCGAACACCGTCACGCGGTGGCCCGCCGCGACGAGGGCGCGCGAAAGGTGCCGTGTGTAGACCCCCTGCCCGCCACAGCGCGGGTTGCCCCGGTAGACAAGGAAGGCGACCCGCAGGGAACCGCTATCGGTGCCGGCGCGACCCGACGCCCGTGCGGGTGGGTGGCCGGACGTCACCGGGCAAGCCTCCCCCGCCGGCGCTCGCCGGGCAACCGGCACGTCCTCAATGCTGACCGAGGCCGAGCTCGACCGCCTTCACAACCAGGAGCCCGACCGCGATGGCGAGGTAGCCCCACATCGCCACCATCGTCGCCTTGCGTCCCCGCGAGAGCACCGGCGGGGCGAGCAGCGTCAGGAGAGGCATCCGCCAGTTCTCGCGCTGGGCCGGCGTCGGGGGCGGCTCGTCCGGGTACTCACGGCGGGAACGGACGCGCCAGCCGAGCACGGCGGCGACGAGCCCGCCCCCGACGAGCACGGCACCGAGGAGCGAGATGACGAACATCACGTTGATGTGCGGGAAGACGGTCGTCGTCATCAAGATGAGCGAGAGAGCGACGAGCACCGAGACAATCAGGCCGGCAACCACGTTCAGCCAGAGCTTGTTGACCCAGGGACCGAGCACCTCGCGGTCATTACAGAGCAGCACGAGGAAGACCGTCGCGCTCGGGAGCAGCACGCCCGCCAGCGCCTGGACCGCCATCGTGATGAGCCCGAGGGGGGCGCGCGGGATGAGCACGACCCCCGCGGCGACGAAGACGAGCGCCGAGTAGGTCGTGTAGAAGGCTTTCGCGTCGGCCACGCGGCGGTGCAGCGAGTGCTTCATCGAAAACATGTCGCCGACGGCGTACGACGTCGCCAGGGTCACCGCCGCGGCGCCGATGATCGAGGCGTTGAGCAGCACGATCGAGAACAGTGTCCCGGCGCTGTTGCCGAGGTAGTGCTCGAGACCCCGGGCGACCCCCGCGGCGTTCGTGAAGTGGCCCGCCAGCGGCGTGTGCCCGAAGGCGAAGGCCGCCGTGACGACGATGAGGGTCGCGGCGAAGACCGTGACGAGCGAGCCGAGGATGGTGTCAGTGCGCTCGTAGTTGATCCAGCGCGGCGTGATCCGCTTGTCGACGATGTTCGACTGCTGGAAGAACAGCTGCCAGGGCGCGACGGTCGTGCCGACGATGGCGATGATGAGCAGGATCGCCGTCGAGCTCACCCCGCCCCGCACTCCGGGGATGAGCAGCCCGTGGACGACCGGGCCGATGTGGGGGTGCGAGAAGACGACGAGCGGGATGACGAGGAAGTTCGCCACGACGAACAGCAGCATGAAACGTTCCCAGCGCCGGAAGCTCCCCGACGTCGTCATCGCCACGAGGCCGACCGCCGCGATCGGCACCGAGATGTACGGACTCACACCGAAGTAGCCGAGCGCCAGGCTGATCCCGATGAACTCGGTCACGATGGTTAAGAAGTTGAGGACGAACAGGTCTCCGACCGAGAACGCCCCCCAGAACCGACCGAAGCGCTCGTTGATGAGGCGGGCGTGCCCGACGCCGGTCACCGCGCCGAGCCGGACGACCATCTCCTGGTTGACGATGAGCACGGGGATGAGGAGCGGCAGGGTCCACAGCAGTGTGAGCCCGAAGTTCTGCCCGGCCTGCGCGTACGTCGCGACGCCACCAGCGTCGTTGTCGCCGACCATGACGATGAGGCCGGGACCGACGATCGCGGCCAGCGTGAGCAGGCGCGAGAGAACCGACCGGCGTGCGCCGGTGTCACCGACACTGATCGTGCCGAGGGCACCCCGGATGTCTCCGATGTGCGCCTCGTCGAGGACGGCGGACCTGCCCTCTTCGTATGCATGGTCGCGACTGGCCATGCTCGATCGACCTCCCGCAGATTCGGGTTTGGCGGACGTTGCTTTCTGGTCGCGCACGTCCGCGGGCGGCCGGTCCGGATCACCGAACCCTTCGGTTCACCTCGTCAGAGACGTGCGCCTTCTTCGTTCAGACGAACGTTTATCGGCGCTCAGGGGTTCTCCCTAGTCGTGCCCAAGCTCCAGTCGGCGTGGGTGGAGTCCGTTGGGCACGGACCGCCGCGGCGAACGCCCCGGCGCACCCCTCTCGTCAGAGCTTTGGCGCCCGCCGCCGTAGGCCCGAGGGCCAGCCACTTCGGACGATCCCTTGTGCCGGGAAAGTCTGTCCTGACCCGGAGTGTCTTTCGACAGGTGGGGTCAGTGGCCTCTGTGCGACGAGCCGCCTCACCGAACGAGGTGCGACTGCTTGCACCGGGATGTTACCCGCGGGGCGCGGGGCGCTCCAGGGTTCGGACGGAACTCCCGGCGCCCCGTCCCGCCGCGCCGTGCGGCGGCCAAAGGGCTCGAGTTCAGTTGCTCGGGCAGACCTTGCCGGATGGCGGGACCTTGCCGGTCGTGAGGTACGAGTCGACGTAGCCGCGCACGCACGAGCTGAAGAAGTACCCCGTGTGGCCCGAGCCAGTCCGGGTGAGCAGGACGGCGTTGTCGAGCTGTGCCGCGACGGCCTTCGCCCAGGCGTACGGCGTCGCGGGGTCGTCCGTCGAGCCGACGACGAGGATCGTCGGCGTGCCCGGGGCGTGGATCTCGTGGGGAGCCCCCTCAGCCGGGATCGGCCAGTAGGCGCAGGTGAGCGAGCCCCACGCCTCGGCCGCCCCGAAGTCGGGGGCGACCGCCGAGAGCCGCTTCGCCAGCGACTCGTAGAACGAGAGGTCGCGGACCGAGGGCGAGTCGACGCAGTTGATCGCGACGTTCGCCTCGTCCTCGTTCGAGAACTTGCCGTTCTGCTGGAGGCCCTCGTACTCGTAGGCGAGCGCGGCGAGGAGGTCACCTTTGTGCTGCAGACCCCGTTTGATCGCGAGACCGAGATACCCCCAGGCGCTCTTCGAGTACAGCGACGAGATGACGCCGAGCTGGGCGACCCCGAGCGTCACCGGCTGGACCCCGCCGTAGCGCGACTTGAAGTCGGCTTGGATCGTGTTGCCGGCGGCGAAGAACGCCATCAGCTTGTGGTACGCCGCTTGCGCCCCGCCTGGGAGCCGCTTGCGGCACGTCTTGTCGTGATCGCACCAGCCGAAGAAGGCGTGCAGGTCGCCTTCGAAACCGAGCGCCTGCTCGCGGTCCCCCGCCACGAGCGACAGCGCCGGGTCGACCGCGCCGTCGAGCACCATCGCGCCGATGTGGGTCGGGTACTTCGCCGCGTACATCTCGCCGATGAAGGTCCCGTAGGAGAACCCGAGGTAGTAGAGCTTGGACTGCCCGAGGTCGGCGCGCAGTTGGTCGAGGTCTTCGATCGTCGTCGCCGTGCCGACGTTCTCGAGCAGGAGGCGCGAGGTGTGCGCCAGACAGGCCGCGACGAACTGCTTCGCCAACTTGACGCCGGCCGCGATCTCGGCCGGCGTCGACGGCTGCGGGTTCTCCTGGGTCAGCGCGCGGACCTGGTTGGCGTTGACACAGGTGACGGGATCGCTCCGCTCGACACCGCGCGGGTCCCAGCTCACGAGGTTGAATTTGGCGCGCAGAGAAGGCGAGAACGCCGAGGCGCTCTGCTCAAGGAAGTCGACACCCGAAGCCCCCGGGCCGCCAGGGTTCGTGAACAGGTCACCGAGGGGCTTGGCGCTCGTCGACGGGAGCATCACGACGGCGAGGTTGAGCTTGCCGAGCGAGGGCTTCGCGTAGTCGATGGGCACCGGGATCGAGGCACAACGGAAGTCCTTATGCCCGCGGCACGTCGTCCACTTGATGGCCGAGTTGATGGCCCGGGACGCGACCGGCGACGACGCCCCAACCGCGGAGACGCCGAGAACCGACGCCGATCCGGCGATGAAGAGCAGAACTGGAGCGAAGGTCCTCAACGCTCGCATGAGCCACCTTGCCTGTCCGGGGGACGCCGGGCGCGTCCTTGGGTCACTGTAACGGTGAACCGCGCCGCGGACGGCCCGCTACTCCTCGGCCGTCGTCATCCCGAAGTCGCGCCGCCACCCCGTGGGGAGGAGCAACTCGAGCACGTCGTCCACGGTGACGACGCCGATCATGCGGTGGTCCTCGTCGACGACGGGTGCCGTCGAAAGGTTGAAGTCCGACATCTTGCGCACGATCGCGTGGATGTCCGCGTCGGCGCGCACCGTCACGGGGTCGCGCTCGGCGATCGAGGAGAGCTTGGCCTGGGGGGAGACCTTGAGCAGCCGCACGACCGAGACCGTCCCAGCGATCCGTCCTTCGGGGTCGGCCGTGTACACCATCGCGAGCGCCTCGGGGGCGATGTCGCTCCGGCGGATCGCCTCCAGCGCCTCGCCCGCGGTCGTCGTGGCGGCGAGTGAGAGGAAGTCCGGGTTCATCAACCCGCCGCCGGTCTCCGGGTTGTAGCTGAGCAGCCGGCGTACCTTGGCCTGCTGTCGAGCGGGAAGCGCCTCGAGGACAGCGAGGCGGCGGTCCTGATCGAGATCGTTGATGAGATCCGCCGCATCGTCAGGCGCCATCGTCGCGAGCACGCGGGCCGCTTCGGCGTCGGAACGGGACTCGAGGAACTCCCGCTGGTGCTCGGGGTCGAGCTCCTCGAAGACGTCGGCCTCGAGCTCCCGATCGAGGCTCACCGCCTCGATGATCTCCTCGCCCTCCTCGTGGGAGGCCGCCTCGACGAGATCGGCGATCTGCGCCGGACGCAGGCGGGAGAGCTTGCGCAGCGGGATCCGCATCCGCGCCGTCGGCACGTGGGCGACGAATGGCTCGATGCTGCCCCAGTCGACGAGCGACTTCGTCCGGATCCGGCGGGCGAGGCGCCGCGGCATGAGACGCCGCATCACGCCCCGTCCCGAGGGGTCGACGCCGACCACCTGCCAGACCCCGTCGGTCTCGGCGAGCTCGATCTCGTTGGCGCGGATGAGGTGCGCGCCGACGACGTGGATGAGATGGCGCGCCTGGAGATCGCGGGCCAGCAGCAACTCGCCGGGCCGACGTTCGAAACGGCCGAGCTCAAGCGTCACCCCGATCAGCTGCACGAACCGCGGTCGCATCGATTCGATCCGGTCGATCGGGATGAACAGCTCCCGTCCGGCGACGCGGGCGACGAGTCCGGTGATCGGCGGGTGCGACTGTCCGGCGAGCCGGACGATCAGGTCCTCGACCCGCCCGATGCGTTCCCCCGCCGGGTCGAGGAGCGGGCTTCTGATGAGCGCCGAGAGGTGGAGGAACTCAGGGGACATCGGGGGTCGCAGCGGAAGACCAGCTCGCGGCTTCGCCACGCGACACATAGTACCGAGTGCGCAGCGCCTGGGTAGTGGGCGCCCACCGGGCCCGCGCTCAGAACTCGGTGATCGCGAGCACCTCTTTATAGAACTCGGCAAACTCCGGCGACGACGTGATCGGCAGCAGCGACATCAATTTGGCGATGTCGCCAGACACCTTGACCTTGCCCTGCATGAAGGCGGCGTTCATGTCGAGCTCCCCCTGCTGCATCCGCTTGGCGTCCTCGTAGCTCTCGGTGAGCGTCACCTCCGCATCGGCGAGCTCGCCCAACTTGTTCTCGGTGAGCTGGCCGTCCACGACGATCCAGTAGTACTGCACGTCACCGTCCGGACCACCTTCGACGACGTACTGGAGCCTCGCCGACGCGCCCGGCCGGACCGGCTGGGTCGCGGCGAGACGGGTGCCCTCATCGAGCCATTCCTGCGTCAGCCACTTCGACACGTCGGGACCTCCTTCGTGAGACAGCTGGCGGTGACGTCACCCGCCGCCCCCTTTTCTAGCCGCCGGAGACCCCCACCTTCTCCCTGATCCCGGCGAAGAGGTCGTCCTCGTCGCCGATCGGCCCGAGGAGGTTGCGGGCGCACAGGTAGTCCTCGGCCGAGTACAGCTCCCGGTCGACTTGCTCGGGCAGCCCGAACCAGAACGGCGACGACGGGTCGATCTGCGTGGCGTGGGCGAGCAGGCCACCCCGGCGGGCGTCGTAGTACCCGGCCACGTCGATGCGCGCCGTCGGCACGGTCTCGCTCACCCGGTTGGGCCAGCCGTCCTCGAACCATTCGGCGTAGGGCGACGTGATGCCGAGCTCGAGGAACTTTCTGTGCCGCGCCAGCGTCTGCTCGAGCGACCAGACCGTGAAGTACAGCTTCAGGGGCTGGTACGCCTCGCCAGCAGACGGGAAGGCGCCGGCATCGCCCGCGGCGTCAAAGGCCGCGACGGAAATCTCGTGCACGCGCAGGTGATCGGGGTGCCGGTACCGGCTCTGCTCGTCGGGGTACGCCACAACCACCTGCGGGCGCGCCCGGCGGATCTCGGCGACGAGCCGGCCGACCGCCTCGTCGAGCGGCGCCCGGGCTAGGCAGCGCGGATCGGCGTTCGCCGGCGTCCCCTCCATCCCCGAGTCCCGGTAGCCGAGCAGCACGACCTCGTCGTAACCGATCACGGCCGCCGCGGCATCAAGTTCGCGGCGGCGCACGGCGGCGATGTCGGCGCGGACCTCGGGAGTGTCGAGCAAGGGATTGAGGATCTCGCCCTCCTCGCCCCCAGTGGCGGTGACGAGGACGGTGCGCACGCCCTCGGCGTGGTAGCGCGCGATCGTTCCCGCACCCTTGGAGGCTTCGTCGTCCGGGTGGGCGTGAACGGTGAGGAGGCACAGGCGATCCGGCATCGCGACGAAGATATCGCCCGCTGACCGCCCTTCGAGCAGCCGGGCCCGAACGTCATCGGGCGGGACGGTCGGCGTATGCTCGCATGAGCGAAGGCCGCGGCCGTAGCGCCGCGGGTGCGTAGCGTCTGGGTGGGGACCGGCCCATCCCAGTCCGGGGTGCCCGGGAGGAGCGAGCGATGAGCGTGATGAAACGCCTGAGCGGCGTCGTGCAGGCGAAGGCGAACAAGGTCCTCGACCGCGTCGAGGACCCCCGCGAGACGCTCGACCTGTCCTACGAGAAACAGCTCGAGCAGCTCCAGCAGGTCCGCCGGGGCGTCGCGGACGTCGCGACCGCCCGCAAGCGGATCGAGCTCCAGGCCGAGCAGCTGCAGGCGAGCGCGACCAAGCTGCAGGACCAGGCGCGCGCCGCCCTCGCCCAGAACCGTGAGGATCTCGCCCGCGAGGCACTCTCCCGGCGCGCCGCCGTCGCGACCCAGCTCGAGGGGCTGAAGACCCAGCACGACCAGCTGGTCGCGCAAGAGGACAAGCTCGTCCTGACGACCCAGCAGCTGCAGTCGCGCGTCGAGGCCTTCCGCACCCAGAAAGAGACGTTGAAGGCGAGCTACACCGCCGCCCAGGCGCAGACCAAGATAGGCGAGGCCGTCTCGGGCATCTCCGAGTCGATGAGCGACACCGGCATGGCCATGCAGCGGGCCCAGGACAAGATCGCCCAGATGCAGGCCCGCGCCGGCGCCGTCGACGAGCTGCTTGCCTCGGGCGCCCTCACCGACCTCACCGGCTCGAGCGACCCGATCCAGGCCGAGCTCGACAAGGCCTCCCAGTCCGGACAGGTCGACGCCGAACTCGCCCAGCTGAAGGGCCAGCTCGCAGCCGGCGCCCCCGCCGGCGCGCTCGGAGCGGCCGGCAAGCCGGCTGAGGCGGCGCCCGAGGACGACAAGGTCGTCGACGCCGAACCGGAACACGACGAGCCGGCGGAGCCGGCCCCGAAGACCCCCGACCCGTTCACCCTTGAGGACAAAGAAGGCGAGTCATGATCGTCCGCATCCTCGAAGACGGCCAGTACAAGGTCGACAAGTCGACCGCCAAGAAGCTCGACGAGCTCGACACGAAGCTGGCCAGGGCACTCGACAAAGGTGACGACGCCGCCTTCGCCAAGCACCTCACGAACCTCGTGAAGACCGTGCACGCCTCGGGCCAGCGCCTTGGCCCAAGCGTCATCACCCCCTCGGACCTGGCGATCCCGGCCCCCAGCTCGACACTCGCCGAAGTGCGGGATCTGCTCTCGTCCGAGACCGTCAAGGTGAAGAAGAAGAAGAAGGGCTGACCAGCAGCATGGCAACACGCTCCCGTTACCCCGCCGACCGAGGCCTCACCGCCCACATGCTGCTCACGGTGTTCCTCCTCGGCCTGCTCTACGCCATCCTCATCGCGGCGCTCGTGCTCGCCAAGGTCGACCTGGTCTTCATCCTCGTCATCGGCTTCGGGATCCTTTTCGCCCAGTACTACTTCTCGGACAAGATCGCCCTGTACTCGATGGGCGGCAAGATCGTGACGCCCCAGCAGCAGCCCCAGCTCCACGCCGTGGTCGACCGGCTCGTCGCGATGGCGAACATGCCGAAACCCCGCGTCGCGATCGCCCAGACGGACATCCCGAACGCCTTCGCCACGGGGCGCGACCAGAAGCACGCCGTCGTCTGCGTGACAACGGGACTTCTGCGGCGGCTGAACGAGCCCGAGGTCGAGGCGGTCCTTTCCCACGAGCTCTCCCACGTCGCCCACCGCGACGTCGCCGTCATGACGATCGCGAGCTTCCTCGGCATCATCGCCGGGCTCATGACCCGGATGTTCATGCTCATGGGCTTCTTCGGCGGCTACGGGAACAACCGGGGCCGGGGCGGCGGCGGTGGTGGTGGCGGCCAGATAGCGCTCATCGAGATGGGAGGGCTCCTTTTCTCGGCGCTCCTCTACGCGATCAGCTTCATCCTCATCCGGGCGCTCTCGCGCTACCGCGAGCTCGCGGCGGACAGGTCCGGTGCGATCCTCATCGGCCAGCCGGCCCTGCTCGCCCAGGCGCTCGTCAAGGTGAGCGGGGAGATCTCCCGCATCCCCTCGCGGGACCTGCGATCGGCGGAGCACTTCAACGCCTTCTACTTTGCCCCCGCGATCGCCCCCGGCATGAGCCTGTCGTCGCTCTTCTCGACGCACCCGCCGTTGCAGAAGCGCCTAGACCAGCTCGCCAAGCTCGACGCCGAGATGCGCCGGAACCCGGTCGCGTAGCAACTGCGCCGATGGGCTTCCTCGACGCGCTGCTCGGCAGGACCAAACCGGCCCAGCCCAATCTCGACAAGCTCTTCGGGCTGCCGGGGGCGCAGATCACGCTCGAGGCGTCCGAGGGCCTCCAGCCGACCGGGCAGGCGGGGGTCTGCTTCAAGCCCGCCGAGGGACAGGCCTTCACCGCCACCGAAAGCGAGTTCACCGCGCTTTTGAACCTCGGCGACGACGCCGGCGGGCAGGTGAGCGAGAAGCCCGACCAGTACGGCTACCGCTGGGTCGTGCTCCAGGCGGACGACTTCCAGACGCTCGTCACCCGCGCCCACGTGACGAACTCGACGCTCCAGGACAACGGCTACGGGCCGCAGCTGCTCTGCTCGGTCTTCGGCTTCGCGCCCACGCCCCCGGCGGGGGCCGCGAGGCCGGCCGCGACCGTCTACCTCGTCTACCTGTACAAGCGCGGAACCTTCTACCCCTTCGTGCCGGCGGGCGGCGAGAAGCGGGACAACGAGGCCGAGCTGCGCCTGAAGAACGAGCTCGGCGAGGACCTCACGATCGAGCCCGACCTCACGCGCTGGTTCCCGATCTGGGGCGTGCCCGTCCACTGACGGGCGCCCACCCTACGGCGCCAGGTCGACGACGACGGGGGCGTGGTCCGAGGGCTGGCGTTCGCTCCCCTGGCCCTTGCGGGCCTCACGGTCGACGAAGGCCCCGGTGACCCGGGCGGCAAGCGGCGCCGACGCGAGCACCAGGTCGATCCGCATGCCCTCGCCCTTGTGGAAGGCGCCGCCCCGGTAGTCCCACCAGGAGAACGGCCCCGCCTCCTCGGGGTGGAGCCGCCGCACGACGTCGACGAGCCCGAAAGCCATGACGTCGCGCAACGCCTCGCGCTCCGGCGCGGTCACGTGGGTGAGGCCCGCGAACTCGCCGATGTCCCAGACGTCGCGGTCCTCGGGCGCGATGTTGAAGTCGCCGCCGAGGGCGACAGCCGCCGCCGGATCACAGGTCGCGTCCAGCTCGGCCCGCAGGTTCGCCAGCCATTCCAGCTTGGCCCCGTAGTACTCCGAGTCGACGGCCCGGCCGTTCGGGACGTAGACGGAGTAGACGCGCACGCCGTCGCACTCGGCCGAAATGAGCCGGCACTCGGCGGACGCCGAGAGCACCCGGTCGCCGAAGCCGGCGCGCACTTTGGTGAGCCCGACGCGCGAAACGATCGCGACGCCGTTCCACCGCCCGTCGCCGTGGCAGGCGGATTCGTAGCCGAGCTGCGAGAACGCCCCCGCGGGAAAAGCCGCGTCGGCGCACTTGGTCTCCTGCAGCAGCAGCACGTCGGGCCCGTGTTCGGCGATCCACTCCTCGACACGGCCGCGGCGCGCCTTCAGCGAGTTCACGTTCCAGGTGGCGAGGCGCATGCCGGATCAGGCCTCGGCGAAGACGAAGAACAGGCCGGTCGCGCAGGCAAGCTGGCCCCCGACCGACGCCGTGCCCTGCCCGCTGCCGGCCCGCGCCGAGAGCCTCCCGAGCCTCACCTCGAGGTCGAGCGTGTCGCCGGGCACGACCTGCCGGCGGAACCTCGCCTTGTCGATCCCGCCGAACAGGGGGAGCCGGCCGGCGAAGCGCTGGTCGGCGAGCACCGCCGCCGCGCCGAGCTGGGCGAGCGACTCGACGAGCAGGACACCCGGAACCGTCGGCCGCCCCGGGAAATGCCCAGCGAAGAACGGCTCGTCGCCGGAGAGCACCCAGCGCCCCTTCGCGCTCTCGCCCGGGACGAGCTCGTCGATCGCCGAGACGAGAAGGAACGGCGCCCGGTGCGGGATCAGGTCCTCGACCCGCCAGGTCATCGGAGCCCGGGCCCCCTTCCCCCTCCCGACGGCCTCACCGCGATCTGCGGCGTCTCGGCGCCGCCTTGGCGCCCTGGTCCTTGTCCGCCCCGGCGGCGGCCGTCGCCCTCGGCGAGCGCCGGGGACCCGCCACCATCTCGGCCACCGGGGAAGGCGCAGGCTTCGGGGCGACGGCTGCGGGGCCCCGGGATGTCGCCACCGGGGTCTTGGCCGCCCGGGCGCGGCCGGCTTTCGGCGCCGGCTCCGGGGAGGCGGGCTTCGCGATCTTGGCGACGGGGGTCTTCTTGGCACGGGCCCGCCGCGCCCTCGGGGCCGTGGCCTTCATGGGCCGGGCCTTCGCCATCTTCACCACGGCCGCGACGGTCTCCTCGCTCGGGTGCCCCGACACGACGCCCACGCCGGGCAGCGCGAGCTCGACGCCCCGCCGGTAGGGGTCGAGAGCGGTGACGACGAAGCGACGCGTCTCGCCCTTGTGGAGGATCCCCCTAGCGGCGCGCGGTGCGGGGTCGCCGAGCCCCGCGAGCGGCACGTAGGCGCGCAGCTCGCCGACGCGCACGACGGCACCGTGCGACGAGAACGTCTCGACCACGGCCTCGATCTCGTCACCGAGCGGATGGTCGGCGATAAACGAGATGAACGTCATCGGGTCGTTCGCGGCCTGGGGTGTGGCGGCCTTGCGCGCCGGTGCCGCCTTGGCGCCCGCCCGGGGGGGCCGCGGCGGCGCGACGACCTCCTTCGTGGCGACAGCGATTGCCTTGGCGACCTGCTTGCGGGCCCGGGTCGCCTCGCGTACCGCGACCTGGCTGCGGGGACCACGCACGGGGTTGCGCGCCACGAAGATCCAGCCCACCCCGGGGACCTTCGTCGCGCCGAGCAGCCGGCCGGAGGAGAACAGCCACGGGTGCTCGCCGTGGAACTCCTGGAACGAGTCGTTCGAGAGCACGACGCCGTCCACCTTCTCGGCGATCCGCAAGAGGAAGGCGTCCCCCCGCCCGACGGCACCGGCCGGCGGCGAGACGAGCTCGCCGCTAAGCGCGAGCTCCTCGAAGTGCGGGCGTTCGGCCTCCTCGATGCGGTGAGCGAAGGAGGCGTCGACGACCACCGTCACCTCCGCCTCGCCGAGCTCGCGTCGCATCTCGGCCACCGCCTCCTCGAGCTGGGCGAGGCTCGGCATCGTCCGCCCCTCGGTCGCGAGGTTCGAACCGTCGACGACGACGTGGCGGGAACTCACGCCGCCAGTCAACCACGGCGCGGCGGCGCCGGCGTGCCTCCCGGCCAGCGCCGATCCGACATCGACCCGGCCGGTCGTCAGGACCCTCCCGGCAGACGGCCCAGGGCCACGTCGAGCAGCGCCTGGAGCTCGAGATCGTGGATGGCGTGCGAACCCGTGGCGGGGCTGCCCGACGGTGGCCGGCTCACGTGGCGCAGGCGGTAGCAGTCGCGGAAGAGCCGGTGGATCCGTTCGTGGACGAGTCGCCAGGCCCCCATGTTCTCCGGCTCGTCCTGCAACCAGATGAACTCCGTCGCGGCGGGGTACCGGTCGAGCACGTCGACGAGCTGTGGCTCCGGCCAGGGGTAGAGCTGCTCGAGGCGGATCACCGCGGCGAGCGGTCCCGGTGCCCGGGCGGCGACGAGCGCGTCGCGCCGGGCGATCGCGGCGCGGGCGACCTCACCTGAACAGCACACGATCCGGCCCACCATGTGCGGCTCGAGCGCTCTCGGGTAGGCGGGGTCGTCGAGCACCTCGGCGAACCCGCCCGAGGCGAGCGCGGCGACCGGCGAACGCGCGAAGGGCGCGCGCAGCAGCGCCTTCGGCGTCATGACGACGAGCGGGCGCTTCGCCGGGCGCTTCGCCTGGGCCCGCAGGAGGTGGAAGTACTGCGCGGCCGAGGTCGGCTGGGCGACGGTGATGTTCTGATCAGCGGCGAGCGTCAAGAAGCGCTCGAGCCGGGCCGAGGAGTGCTCGGGGCCCTGGCCCTCGTAGCCGTGGGGCAACAGCAGCACGAGGCCCGAGGCCTGGCCCCACTTCTCCTGCGCCGCGACGATGAAGTTGTCGATGATGATCTGGGCGCCATTGGCGAAGTCGCCGAACTGCGCCTCCCAGGCGACGAACGACTCGGTGGCCTCGACCGAGTAGCCGTATTCGAAGCCGAGCACGGCGAACTCCGAGAGCAACGAGTCCCGGATGTAGAAGCTCCCCATCGCGGCGCTGCCCGGCAGCGGCGGGTCGCCGCCGACGGACTCGCCGAGCGAGTCGAGCGGCGTGAACTCCGCACCGGTCGTGTAGTCGACGAGGACGGCATGGCGCTGGGAGAACGTGCCCCGTCGCGTGTCCTGCCCGGTGAGGCGGACCTCGGTCCCCTCGAGGAGCAACGTGGCGAAGGCGAGCGCCTCGGCGAGCGACCAGTCGACCTCCCCGGCGTCCCAGAGCGCGCCGCGCTGGGCGAGCTGGCGGGCGAGCTTCGGGTGGACGGTGAAGCCCGCCGGCACGACGCCGAGGCGCCGCACGATCGCGCCGAGCCGCGTCAGGTCGACGCTGGTCGCGCGCGACAGCCGGCCCACCGGCCGGCGCTGGCGCGAGGGGAGCCGGACAACTCGTGGCGGGGCGGCCAAGCGGGTCTCGTCGAGCGCCGATTGCAACCGGCCGTGGAAATCGGCGCTGACCTGGTCGGCCTCGGCGTCGGTGATGTCGCCGCGGGCGACGAGCGCCTCGGTGTAGAGGGTACGCACCGAACGGTGCTCGTCGATTGCCTGGTACATGAGCGGCTGGGTGTAGCTCGGGTCGTCGCTCTCGCTGTGGCCGTGCCGCCGGTAGCAGACGAGGTCGACGACGACGTCCTTGTGGAACGCCTGGCGGTACTCGAAGGCGAGTCGGGCGACGCGCACGCACGCCTCGGGGTCGTCCCCGTTCACGTGGAAGATCGGTGACTGGACCATCTTGGCGACGTCGGTCGGGTACACCGACGAGCGCGCCTCCGTGGGAGGTGTCGTGAAGCCGAGCTGGTTGTTGATGACGAGGTGGACCGTGCCGCCCGTGCGGTAGCCGGACAGCATCGACAGGTTGAGCGCCTCGGCTACGACCCCCTGGCCGGCGAAGGCGGCGTCGCCGTGGACGAGCAAGGGCAGGACCAGGAAGGCCCGCGGGTTCGGCCCCCGGTCCTGCTTGGCGCGCACGATCCCCTCGACTACGGGATCGACCGCCTCGAGGTGCGACGGGTTCGAGGCCAGGGTGACGCGCAGCGAGGTGCCGTCGCGACCGCGCCACTTGCCCGTGGCGCCCTTGTGGTACTTCACGTCGCCCGACCCCTGCACGGTCTCGGGGTCGAGGTTCCCCTCGAACTCGCCGAAGATCTCCCCGTAGGACTTGCCGACGATGTTGGCGAGCACGTTCAGGCGGCCGCGGTGCGCCATGCCGAGGACGGCCTCGGAGATCCCGGCGCGGGCGGCGGCGTCGAGCACGGCGTCGAGGAACGGGATCGTCGACTCGGCGCCTTCGAGACCGAATCGCTTCTGGCCAACGAAGCGCAGGTGGAGAAACGTCTCGAAGGCCTCGGCGGCGTTCAGCCGGCCGAGGATGTGCCGCTTGGCCTCCGGCGTCATCTCCTTGGGGGCGCCCTCGACGTGGTGCTGGATCCAGATCTTCTCCTCGGGGCTCTGGATGTGCATGTACTCCACGCCGACCGACCCGCAGTAGGCGTCGCGCAGCGTTGCGAGGATCTCCGCCAGCGACGCGATCTCGCCCCCCGGCAGCCCGAACGTGTGAAAGCCCCGGTCGTAGTCGTCGGGACCAAGCCCGTAGCTCCCGGGGTCGAGATCCGGGCGGAGCTCCCGGGGCGCGTCCTCAAGGGGATCGAGCCGCGCGATGAGGTGACCGCGCACCCGGTACATGTTGATGAGCGACCGGACCATCAGCTCCTTTTTCAGCTGGTCGCCCTCGCCGGCGGTCGCCACTCGGCCGTGGGGCCAGCGGACCGGCTCACCCGCCAGCCCGAGCGCCCGGAACACCTCGTCGTAGAAGTCGTGCTCGCCCACGAGGAGCTCGTGGACCCGCTTCAGGAAGAGCCCCGACTCCGCCCCCTGGATGATCCGGTGGTCGTAGGTCGATGTCAGCGTGACGACCTTGCCGATGCCGAGGGCGCCCAGCGTCTCCGCCGGCGCCGTCTGGAACTCGACCGGGTAGTCGAGCGCGCCGATGCCGACGATCGTGCCCTGGCCCCGCATGAGCCGCGGCATCGACTGGGTCGTGCCGAGCGTCCCCGGGTTCGTGATCGTCACCGTCCCGCCGGTCAGGTCCTCGACGGCGAGCTTGGCGGACCGCGCCCGGTCGACAAGGTCCTCGTAGGTGGCGAGGAAACCGGCGAAGTCCAACATGTCGGCGTCCTTGATCACCGGGACGACGAGGGCATGCGAGCCGTCGGCGCGTTCGAGGTCAATCGCGAGGCCGAGCCCGACGTGGGCGTGGCGGGCGACCCCCGGGGTGCCCATCCCGTCAGCGTCCTCCACGAAGCTCGCGTTCATGGCCGGGACCTCGCCCAGGGCCCGGACGACCGCCCACCCGATGAGGTGGGTGAAGCTCACCTTGGGCCCCGCCTGCTCGCCCAGTTTCTCGTTGAGAGCCGAGCGATTGGCCGCGAGTACGCGGGCCGGGACCGGATGGACGCTCGTCGCCGTCGGCACCGTCAGGCTCGCGACCATGTTCTCGGCGATCCGTCCCCGCACACCCCGCAGGAGCGTCACGGACCCGTCGGGCTCTGAACCGTCCTCGCCGCGGGCGGCCGGCGCCCCGGCTCCGTGCCGCCCGCTCCGTGGGGAGCTGGGCGCAACCGTCTCGAGCGCCTTGACCTCGATCGTGCCGGGGCCGAAGCCATCACGCACGCCGCGTTGCGCGGCGGGCGGTACGTCCCGGGGGACTCGCCCCCGGTACTCGGCGAAGAAGTCCCGCCAGGTGTCACCCACCGAGAGCGGGTTCGACCGGTAGGCCTGGTACATCTCCTCGACGAACCACGCGTTCATCCCAAGCGAATCAGAGTGCGCCGGGTCGGGGGTCACGCCGGCTGGGTCTCGACCGGTCTCGCGCGCCACCGGGATCATGTTACCGGCGACGGTCCCGCCACCCTTGTCCCTTCACCGGACGGGTCTTACGGGATGACACCGGTCCAGGTCAGTGCACGACTCGCTCGTTGACCACCCCGTCCCGGTGGACATTCGCCTCACGGGACGGGCCTGTGACCCGCGTCGGCCCACTCGCACGAAGTCACTCTCAGACGATCCGCCAGGAGCGCTGCGGCTCAGACGGATACCTCTGTCTCGACGAACCGACGCACCAGCTCGACGACAGGATGATCGGCCAGATCGGGTGTGGGGCGTCGAGGACTCTGCCTGCGGACGAGCCCAGCGAGGACCTGTCTCGCCTCGGATGCGCCGTCGGCCAACCCGACGACCTCGATCGGCGTGTCCGTCGTGCGACGGAGGCCGTCGACCCGCCGCCGGTCGTAGTCGTCCCCGCGATCATCGACCAGGGCGAGCGCGCCGACCCCGGCACCCGCGGCGATGACGGATAGGTGGAAGCGGCTCCCCACGGCCACCGCCGCCCTGGCGATGATGTCCACGATCACCGCGTCGGTCGGCATCGGGTCGAGCACCTTCAGAAGCGGGTTCGAGCGGGCAAGCCGCAAGCCCTCTTCGACGTCATTCCCCTCTTCGGCCCCTTCGACATGCGGCAGGTAGATCAGCGTCAGACCGAGGTCGGTGAGCTCCTCGAGTAGCTCGCTCGCGATCGGCACGAGAGGATCGCCGCCGGAAGTCCCTCGCATGCTCACGACGGCGTATGCGGCGTCGACATCGAGTCCCTGTCCAGCGAGCACTCGCAAGGTCTCTGCCTCGGGGCCACGCACCATGAACCTCGCCAGGTCCTCACCGGCGACCAGGTGGCGGCGGACACCGAATCGGAGGAGCTCGCGCCGGGACGCCCCGCCGTCACGAGTCATCACGGTCGACGCAGACCGGAACATCGCCGAGGCGACGAGCCGGTCCCAGAATCCCCGGTAGGGACCGACGCCGACACCCGCCAGGACGACGGGCTTCCCGAGACGGCGACCGACGAGCGCCACGGCAGCGTGGGTCCACAGCCCGTGCCAGTACCGACTGGCCAGTGCTCCGGCGCTCAGGAGCAACACGAGGTCACCCCCGTTCACCGTCTCGATCAGCTCGCGGTTCCGCTCGTGGGAGAGCTCTCGACCTTGTGTCGCCCGGCGGGCATCGCGGAGGAGGGCGGCGAGCCGAAGGGCAACCGCCGATCGAGTCGACCGACGCTCGATCGCGAGTGCCGCGAACGCGTCAGGTCTCATTTCGGCGGCGAAGTCCGGCCGCTGCACCCCAGGAGAGCTGTCGAGCAAGACCGGTTCGACATCGGGGCAATGCCGCGCCAGGGCGACCAAGGCACCGCGGACGATCGCGTCGTGTCCGAAGTGTCGGAACGGAAGCCGACCGGTACACACGACGATCTTCGGGGTTCGACGAACCCTCACCGCCATCGAACAGGGGCAATCGAACCAGCGAACCTGTTCGTTCACGAGATCCGCCTCGAGCACGTACTCCCCGGGCGAGGCCGGCGGAGGGACGTCGATGGGCACCACGATCGTCGTTCCGGGTGCGACGTCGCATGGAAGCAGGGATCGCGCGACGTCCGCCTCCAACACGCTCCCCGACAGGTCGCACCAGCGCGCACCGACCATCACGCCCAGACCGTCGTCCCGTGCCCGCCAGGGCTCGGTCCCGAGGTTCGTGATCCTCACCGTGATCATCCGCGGACGCTCGACGGCGAACACGGCCCGATTGGCGCAGAACTCGATCTTGGCCCGGTAGTCCTGCTCGGCGAGAGGTTCCGGCACCATGCCCAGCAGAACTCGAGCGGGCACGACGGCGACGTGCTCCTCGCTTCGTGTGGGCGGCTGCTCTGCTGCGTCGAGAGCAGACATGAGCCTGGCGATGTCCACCGACGGCACGGGGACGGGGCGGGGCGGATCGAACGCCGCCTCGGGAAGGTAGTAGGAGCTGTTCAACGCATAGCCCGACTGGGTTCGCAGGCCCGGACGGAGCGCCTCGTACCGAGCCGCCTTCTCCTCTCGATCCCGCATGCTGTTCAGCAGAAGGTCGAGGTGGTAGATGGGCTCCTCCCAGAAGAGCCCCTGGCCGGGTATCGAGGGAACGTCGTGAACGAGAGGAAGGAAGAGCATCAATGCCACATCGTCCCGCAACAGCCGGAGGCTGACGTCGCTCCCCCACGGATCATCGGCGAGAAAGGTGTCCGGCACCGGCCACAACCATTGACGCCCGACGAAGACATGGGTGACGCGCGGGTCCTCCGGGAGCTCACCAAGACGCTCAACGAGTGCGACACTCGGCACCTCGTCACCGTCGATGCGGAAGATCCAGCGTCGGGAACACTGCGCGTACAACCAACGGACCGAGCGCTCCAGGGGCCACGCGACCTCGACCCTGAACAGGCGGTCGGCGACGGACCGGACCGGACCGGACCGAGCGTGTCCGCCGGCACACGGTGGTCGTAAGCAACGACGATCTCCCCCGCCACCTCTCGAAGCATCGACAGCGTCACCGCAACTCGCCCAGGTGGATCGCGCGTGAGCATGCAGACCGAGAGGTCGCGCTTGGGCGTTCTCATATTCCTGTACCTAAAGACCTTCGTGTAATAGCGCGCGGACTCTTATCCACAGATCACCAGGTTCTGACTGGGATCCGGCCGCACTACTGGCCGCAGGGTATTCAGCGAACGTCTTGAGATCGACCGCAGGATCACCATAGGGTCAAGTCCCAACTAGTCGTGTACGAGGTCGTAAGTTGCAGCGGCCCTCGCATCAACCGGAGCCGGCGGCCTGACGATCGACCAGCTCGCTGTCGCTGTAACCCCCAACCAGTTCGACGGGCAGCTGACGCCCGGCTCCCGAATGAGAACCATACCTTTCAGGCGTCGCGTCGTGCGCGGCCATCCACGGTGAACGGTCATCCACGGATGACAGAGTTCGCACCCGTCCCGGTCAGGGATCCCCCTGCGGACGGTCATTCGTGGCCTTGCGGGTGTCCACCATTATCCAACGGCCTGAGCCCCAGAGTTGCCCGTTCGTTGTTCAGGGACGTCCGCGAATGCAGATCGTGCGCCCCGAACATCGCCCCAGCTCGGCTGGCCACGAGCGCGGATCGACGGATCTGGAGTACGACTCGCGCCCCATGACGCGCGTCAGCGTTAGGACTTGAAAGCGTCACCAAACGCCGGGTCGAAGTCGTCAGGCGAGTGCGGGGATACGACCTCGGCTCTCCGACGCCGACCCCCCAGGCCCAGGAAGTGGGCACATTAAGAACTTGTCGCCGAGGCCGCGCTCGATGCCCGCGAGAAAGCCGAGATAAAAGCAGCTACTTCACCGGGTGTTATTGGTGACGTTCCGTGCCAAATTCTTGGCGCTACCAGCCTTAGCCGCAGCGAAGCTATTCGCGCTGGCGCTCGCCAGTTCCTCGGCTACTTGGCAGACGTTTTCGACGGCTTCCGTGTCAGCTCATGCACGCGCTGTCGCAGCACTTGGAGCTGCCTCGCCGTGTCACTAGCCGTGTCAGGGCTCATGTCCCCCCGTCCTTTCGTGTCGTTTACTGGGCGCACGTTAGGTCGCTGGCCCTCTGGCTGCTCAGGATGACCGAGCGACGGAGTGAGTTCACGAACGAACGTGGTCCGTTTTGTCATCGCACACATCGCCTCGGGAGGCGCTGAAGGCGACAGGGGAACTCCTGGAGCTCGTCCAGGAGCCCGGAGGGTCCATCTGGAGCTCGTCGGAGACGCTCGCGCTAATGGGGGACACCCCCCAGCCCACGACCTGGCCTAACGCGCCACAGCGCCGCGCGGGCCCTCACCGAACTCACCGAGCGCAACAGGTCTGCGGCAACTATTCGCGGTTACTACCAAGGGGCGGGCGCCGTGGGCGCCCTGCCCCCCTCGTCCCTCGGCGGCGCCAGGGCGCCCACGTCCGCACCCTGGGGTTTCACCCGCCGAACGACGATGGGCCAGGGGGCACATTAAGAACTTGTCGCTGACCCCGCAGTGGAGGGGGAGGAGGGTTGTCTCTCAGATCACCGGCGACCCCGCCAGAACCTCGCCCGGCACGTCAGCGACGAAAGCCCGCACTACTGGGACGCAGCCCCAGCCCCCTCGGCGAGACGCCGGCGGCCCAAGGGAGCGAGCACATGGCCGCCCGGCCCAGGAGGATCTGGCTGCCGCTAGCCACATGCCGCAAACCGAAGGGAACCCCCATGCGGCTTGCAGGTGCTGTGATACAGGGCACGCACCCATATTCGGCCACGACTACGATCTTCTTCCCGTGCAGCAACCTGCCCTTTGGCGTGGATCTCGGGCGGGCATTTTCGTCCTGGTGCTCAGCATGGGAGCAGTCACCGCTGCAATGCTCCCTTTCCGGAATCATCTGCACGTCGCGACAGTCGCTCTCGTCTTGGTCTTGCCGGTCGTCGGCGCCATGGTTATCGGCGGGCCGGTCGTCGGATTGTTCGCAGTCCTTCTCGGCTTCTTCCTGCTCGACCTGGCCTTCACCCCGCCGTATTGGAGCCTGACGACAAGAAGCGGCGAGAACTGGCTGGCGCTCTTTGCTTACGTCCTGGTCGTCCTGGTCGTCGCGGTCGTCGTCTGGAAGTTGCAACAGCTTCGGGCCGACTCGGCGCGACACCATCAGGAGGCCGCCGAGACCCTCAGCATCCTCGACACGTTGCAGACCACCGCCCCAGTCGGATTCTCCTTCGTCGATCCCGACTTCCGCTTCGTACGAGTCAACGAAAAGGCCGCGGCGATCAACGGCATCTCAGTGCAAGGCCACATTGGTCGGACCATGGCCGAGGTCATCCCACAGTTCTGGGCACAGCTCGAGCCCTCTTACCGAGGCATCCTGACACTCGGCGAGCCCATCCTCAACGTGGAAGTTGCCTCCGAAACAGCGGAGGACCCGGGCCGGCTCCACTATTGGCTGGAGAGCTGTTACCCAGTCCGCGTACAGGGCGAGATCATCGGGGTGGGTGCCGTGTTCGTCGACGTCACCGAGCAGAAGGAAGCCGAGCACATTCAGCGTCACCTGACCAACGAGCTGCGGTACCAGGCGCTGCACGACTCGCTCACCGGCCTCCCCAACCGGACCCTCATCATTGACCGCGCAGAGCAGATGCTCGCTCGTGGTCGGCGCAACAAGGTGGCGACCGGCGCTCTCTTCATAGACGTCGACAACTTCAAAGACATCAACGACACCCTCGGTCATCGGGTAGGAGACGAGCTGCTAGTCGAGCTGGCTAGACGTCTCACCTCGACGCTTCGTGAATCAGACACCGTGGGTCGCCTTGGCGGCGACGAGTTCGTCGTTCTGACAGAGAGCCTCCCCATGGTCAGCGGGTCGGGGGAGGCAGGCCAATCTGGAGAGGGACCGTCAGGCGACACCGTTTCGACCGCGACCGCCGAGCGCATACTCGAGCTTTTTCGGGAGCCGTTCGCCCTCGGCGACAATCAATCTCTGTACACCGTGACGGCCTCGATAGGCATTGCAACAGGACCGCGAACGACCGCTGAGGAACTGTTACGAGATGCGGATGTCGCTCTCTATGAGGCAAAGGGCGCTGGAAAGCAGCGCTACGCCCTGTTCCACCCCGGAATGCGGCAAACGGTGGAGAGCCACTTCGAGCTTCATATCGAACTCGGTCTTGCTGTCGAACGCGAAGAGTTCTTCCTCATGTACCAACCGATATTCGAGATCGACACGGGCGCAGTTGTCGGAGTCGAGGCTCTGCTTCGCTGGCAGCACCCCATTCGTGGAGTGGTCATGCCCGATGAGTTCATTCCGATACTTGAGGAAACTGGACTGATCCTCACAGCCGGCCGTCAAGTGTTGCATTGGGCTTGCCAACAGGCCACGGAGTGGCTCAGGGTGGGCTACGACTTGTCGATGTTGGTGGACCTCTCGCCCCGGCAGCTCGATTCTCCTGGAATCGTGAGCGATATCACCGACGCCCTCGAGGCATCCGGGCTCGGTCCCGATCATCTTGTGGTCGAGATCACGGAGAACACCTTGATGCATGATCCGGCCAGTACCGTGGAGCGCATCTCCCAGCTCAAGTCGTTGGGCATCAGCGTGGCCATCGACAATTTCGGCAGCGGGTACTCGTTTCTCGCCTACCTAAGCAGGTTCCCGGTGGACTTCGTGAAGATAGATCGCTCCTTCATCGCCTCGATGACTTCATCGGAGCACTCATCAGCTTTGATCCACTCTTTCGTCCAGCTCGGAAAGTCACTCGGATTCGACACCGTTGCGGAAGGGATCGAGGAGCAACAGCAGCTAGAGCAACTGGGAGATGAGCTGTGCGACACCGGTCAGGGCTTCCTTTATGCCAAACCCCTCAGCGCACAGGAACTCACGGCCTTCTTAAGTACCCACGTTGTCGGCCCCCGCGCTACGGGAAGCGACCTTGAGACCACGTAGGTGAGCGCGCTGGATGCCAAGAATCGACACGCAATGAGCCTGGTCCCGCGTCAACGTTTGGGCAGAGGCATTCCAGCCGCAGGAGTACAGCGTCGCGCCAGTCAAGGTGTGGCCACGGTCTTGCGGCAACTGGTGGATCGCTGCCACCTCAACACTTGGGCAGAGACATCCCAGTCGCAGATCCGCGACGTCGGTTCTTCGACGCGGACCCCCCACGCCCAGGTAGTGGCGACACTAAGAACTTGTCGCTGAAGCGACGATGTCGTGCCCAGCCTGCGCGCGCAGCCGGATCTACGCCGCTTCGGAAGTTCAAGGCCCGGGCGGCTGAGGACGCCACCCGAGATGGCCACCTTGCCGATGTCGAGGATCGAGGGGGCGCGGCCGATCCCGGCGACCTCGGTGGAGACAGACCCATTCCGGCCGCGATCACCCTGGCGAGCTGCGTATTCCGATGATTCCGT
>PLPK01000042.1 GCA_003159795.1 Acidimicrobiaceae bacterium
CCAGGCGGCGGGAGAGCGGGAGACTTCCTCGGCGCCCCCCATACGGGGGCGCCGAGGAAAGCGCGCGGCGGCCCGCTTCGGCGGGATGGGCCGCTCAGGCGCGCGTAACGCGACGGAGGTCCGCCAGGGACATCTCCGCGGTGACGTCACGGTAGCAGTGTCTGCAGTCCGCCCCGTGGCGCCAGGAACGAAGCAGGCGCGTGCCCGTTGCATCAAGGAAGACGACGAAAGCGTCAGTGTGGTCCTCGACGACGAGCCGGTCGTAGGGCCGCCAGTCGGTCGGCACCCCGGCGGGGTGGGTGCGGTTGCGCACGACCCGGCAGAAGCGCCGGTCGGCCGTGTCGAACAACCAGGTGCTGTGGCACGACTCGATGACGACGAACCGGTCGGGCGAGCCTGCGTCCCCCCGCTGGGTCACCAGGACACCAAGTGCCCTGGTGGCGACCCCGGAAGCCACTCGCGTCCCCTCGGGAAGCTGCGCCGAGCCACGGTGGAACTCCATCGGGACCTCCATCGGACAATCATGACGGCGCCGCGCGACGACCCGAACGCGACGGCGTTGCAGTCGCGTGAAGATCCGTTCGCCCGGAACGCTCCCGCCGGCACCCGCCTGCCGTTGCAGGCTTCGACTGCTAGTTCTCCTCGAGGTCCAGCGCGCTCGAGTTGATGCAGTAGCGCAGCCCGGTTGGGGCCGGCCCGTCCTCGAAGACGTGGCCGAGGTGACTGGCGCAGCGGGTGCAGATCACCTCGACCCGCGGCGTGCCCAGGCTGCGGTCCGGCGCCTCGGCGACGGCATCCTCGGTCGCCGGCGCCGTGAAGCTCGGCCACCCCGAACCCGAATCGAACTGGGTGTCGGACACGAACAGCTCGTTGCCGCAGGCGGCACAGCGGTACACCCCCTGGGGCCCGGGGTGCGTGAACTCCCCGGTAAAGGGCGGGTCCGTCCCCTTCTCGCGCAGCACGTGGTAACGCTCGGGATCGAGCCTCGTGCGCCACTCCGCCTCGTCAGAAGGGAGCCGCTCGCCTCCGGCTGTGGGGTCGTTCGGCGTCTTGGTCATGCCGCGAGGCTACCGACCCTGGGCTTGCCAACCGTCGGCCGGGAGCGGCCCCGCGTCGAGCAGCGCCTCGAGGAGACGGCCCTCGATCCCCTCGAGGCACAGCGCCGCGACGCTGCACCCGCTGTGGGCGAGCTTGTCGGCGCACTCCAACAGCTCCGCCGCGAGGTCGAGCCCCTCGTCGGTGCCGATCTCCGTCCCCTTGCCGAGGCCGGCGCCGGCTCGGCCGAGCGCAGCTTGCGCCAGGCGCTCCAGCCGGTCGAGCGCGGCACGCGGCCCCGGCGCGGGCGGGGGCGCGCCCCTCGTGATCCCGGCGAGCGCGTCGAGCATCAGCGCCGCGTCCGTGCGGCGGAACCGCGCCGTCGCGGCAAAGGGCGAGCCCGGGCGGCCGGCGCCCGCCGTCGTCCCGGTCGCGTCGGTGATCGCCACGGCGCCACCATCACCGCCCCCGGTACCGGCCGCCTTACCGATCAGGCGTTCAGACGAGCGGCCAGGGCAGCCGCGTCTCTGCCGTCGGGTCCGGAAAGTGCGGGTCAGCGGCGAGCTCTCGCGCGCGCTCGACGAGCGCGTCGACCTCGTCGCGGGCGAGCAACGCCGCGAGCTCGGCGGGAACTTCTTCGGTGAGCAAGCGCGCCCCGGCGACGATGGGGGCCGGCAGGTCCTCGCCGGCGAAGTCCCACATCACGGTGCGCAGCTTCGCGTCGGCATGGAACGACAGCCCGTTGTCGATCGCCCACACGTCACCGGCGGCATCGACGAGCAGGTGCCCGCCCTTCCGGTCGGCGTTGTTGGCGAGCAGGTCGAAGCCCGCGATCACTCGCAGCACCTCACCGTGCTGGTCGAGCTCGCGCAGGCTGAAGTAGTGCGCGGTGAAGTCCGCCTCGACGAAGCGCTGCAACGAGCCCTCGCCGAAAGGCGCGTCGTCCCGCACGACGGTCGCCGGGACGACGCCGAGACCGAGCGCCCGGTCGAGCTCGTAGGCCGCGACCTCCCGCCGGAACAGCCCGTCGGGGAAGTCCCAGAGATCGCGCTCCCCGACTCCCGGCTTGTAGACGGCCCTTCCGGTGTGGAGACCGTCGGCGACCGTGACGAGGAACGTGGCGTTCGAGCTCCACGGCATGCGGCCGACGACCTCGATCGCGCCGCCGCGCAAAAGCGCGGCCCACTCGGGCGCCGTCAGGTCAGCGGCGCGTGATGGCCGTTCTTCCGCGGACACACATGCCCCCTCGGGTCAAGCGGATACCCGCAGAGCGGGCAGACGGGGCGCCCGGCCTCGACGAGGCGGGTCCCCCGGATCGCGAACGCGGCGGCCTGCGCCGTCGTCAAGAAGAACCGCGCCGAACCCCCTTCTTCGTCCTCGGCCACCGCCTCCTCAGCAAAGATCACGATGCGGTCGGCGGCCGCGTCGTAGGCGACGGCGAGGCTCCCCACGACGAAGTCGGGCTCGTCGAACACCTCGAGCTCGCCCTCGGGGATCTCGCTGGGGCGCGCGAGGTCCTGGAGCAGCTGGCCGAGATGGCGCGCGATGGCCGCGACGTGCTGTTTCTCCAGCTTCACGGTGACGAGCTGCGAACCCTGCCGGGCCTGCAGCACGAAGACGCGCTGGCCGACCGGCCCGATCGCGCCGACGGTGACGCCGGTCGGCTCACTCAGCTCGAAAAAGGCGCTCATCTCGACCGCTTCGCGCCCGCGGGCCGCGCGGCCCGGCGGCCCACCAACGCACCCGGCCCCGGCACGCCGACGAGGGCGGGGGCGGCGAAGGAGTTCAGCGCGAGCACCCGCGGGGGACCCTCCCCGTAAGCGACGATGCTCGTCGAGCACGGCCCGATGACAATCCTTTGGAACAGGTCGAGCGGGCTGCCGAGCGCGCTGACCAGCGCGACCTTGATCGGGTCGGCATGGCTGACGGCGACGACGACCTCGCCCGGATGGCGGGCGACCAGGCGCTCGACCGCCGCGAGCACACGCGCCTGCAGCTCTAGGAAGGACTCGCCGCCGGGGAACCGGAAGCCGGACGGGTGGTAGAGCACGGCCTTCCATTCTCGCTTCGCGCGCATGGCGCGCAGCGCCGCCCCGGTCCAGGCACCGAAATCGCACTCGATCAGCTCCGTCTCGACCCCCACCGGCAGCCCGACGAACGACGCGATCTCCTCGGCCGTCTCCATCGCGCGCTCCATCGGGGACGAGTACAGCGCCCCCACCGAGCCGAGATCACCGAGCCGCCGGCCGACCTCGGCCGCTTCGGCGCGACCCTGCGCCGCGAGGTGCAGGCCCGGTGCACGCCCGGGCAGCACCTTGCCGGTCGTCGGCGTCGTGCCGTGCCGGACGAACAGGAGGTACGTCTCGCTGTGAGCCTCGGCCCGCGGTGCCACGCTCGCCAAGCTAGCCCCGGCAAGGCGAGCGACCGCCGGACGCCGTGGCCGGCGGGGCCGGATACGGAGGCTCCGCGAAGGCGGGCGACCGGGGGGCTCCCCCTATAGTGGGGGTTTCGAGTTTCGGTGACTGTCGCGACTCGCCAAGCCAAAGCACAAAGGAGCGGCGAGCGATGGGGGAACCGGCACAGACCAGTCGGGCTCACAGCGGTCGTGATCCAGGGCAGCGCCGGCCCCACGGAAAGCCGGCGGGTGCACCCGGCAGACTTCCGCTCGCGGCTGAGGACGCGCGATCGGGCGTGCGGCACCTGCGCTACGACCTCGGTCGCCGCCCGTTCCTCGTTCTTTTCGAGCTGACCAGGGCCTGCGAGCTCGCCTGCCGCCACTGTCGCGCCGAGGCGAAGCGCGAACGCGACGCCGACGAGCTTTCGACACACGAGGTCGCCACGGTGCTCGACGATCTCGGCGCGCTCGGCGCGCCGCGACCAATCGTCGTGTTCACGGGCGGCGACCCGCTGATGCGCCCCGACCTTTTCGAGCTCGTCCGGCACGGCGTGGCGGCACAGCTCGCCGTGTCCGTCGCCCCGGCCGGAACACCGCGCGCGACGCCCGACGCCCTGCGCGAGCTGCGGCAGGCCGGCGTGGCGACGGTCTCGTTCTCGCTTGACGGCGCGAGTGCCCGGACCCACGACGACTTCCGGCAAACCCAGGGTTCGTTCAACTGGACCGTCGCCGCCTGCACCGAGGCCCGGCGGGCCGGCTTGCGGTTGCAGCTGAACACCACCGTGACCGCCGACACGGTCCACGAGCTGCCCGAGATGCTGCACCTCGCGCGCCGTCTCGAGGTCGGCCTCTGGAGCGTGTTCTTCCTGGTACCGATGGGACGCGGCAGCGCGCTCGAGCCCTTGCCGGCCGAGGACATCGAGGACACCCTCGAGTTCCTCTTCGAGGCGGCAACGGCCGTCCCCCTCAAGACGACCGAGGCACCGCAGTACCGCCGGATCGTGCTCGAGCATGTCGCCGGCACTTCCGCGGGCAGCTCAGCGCGTGGCCCGCTCTACGCCCAGCTCCACGAGCGCCTCGAGGCCCTCGGGGTCTCGGCGACGGCACCGGCCGCCCCAATCCGGCCGGCCGGTCCCGGCGGTGACCACCGCCGCCCGCCGCTCGCCGTGGGCGACGGACGGGGCGTCGTCTTCATCTCGAGCCGCGGCGACGTCCAGCCGAGCGGGTTCCTCCCGCTCGCCGCCGGGAACGTGCGGCAGCGGCCGCTGCCGGAGATCTACTCCGACTCGGAGTTGTTCCGCGCGCTGCGCGACCCGGACCGGCTCGGCGGGCGCTGCGGCCGCTGCGAGTACCGCGAACCGTGCGGCGGGTCGCGGGCCCGGGCCTACGCCGCGGGCGGGGACCCGCTCGCCGAGGACCCCGGTTGCCCGTACGAGCCGGTGGCGCCACAAGCGCCTGACGGCTCCCAGCGGACCGGGAGCCGGCAGCACCGGTGAGCTACCCGAGGATCATCCAGGGAGGCATGGGGATCGGCGTCTCGGACTGGCGCCTCGCCGGTGCAGTCGGCTCCGCCGGCGGTCTGGGCGTCGTGTCCGGCGTCGCGCTCGACTCGATGCTCGCGCGCCGTCTGCAGGACGGCGACCACGACGGGCAGCTGCGCCAGGCGCTGGTGCACTTCCCCGTTCCCGAGATCGCCGAGAAGGTCCTGAGCCGCTATTTCATCCACGGCGGGAGGCCGGCCGACCGGCCGTACCGGCTGGTACCGCGCCTGAGCCTGGAGCCATCGCTCGACCGGTTACGGCTCGCCGTCGTGGCCGCCTTCGCCGAGGTCCACCTCGCCCGTCAGGCGGCGCGGGGGGCGCGCGTCGGCATCAACTTCCTCGAGAAGGTCCAGCTCGCGACGCCGGCCGCGGCCTACGGCGCCCTGCTCGCCGGGGTCGACGTCGTGCTCGTGGGCGCCGGGATCCCGGCCCGGTTCCCGGCGCTCCTCGACGACCTCTCGCAGCACCGCAAGGTCGAGTTCCCGATCGACGTGTCCGGCGCCGGCCAGAACCGACACATGCTGAGCTTCGACCCCGTCGCCGTCCTCGGCCGCGCCATCGCCGCCGTCGCCCGGCCGCTCTTCCTGGCGATCGTGTCGTCGAACACGCTCGCGACCTACCTCGCCCGCGACAGCGAGACCCGCCCGGACGGGTTCGTCGTCGAGGGTGAGATCGCCGGCGGCCACAACGCGCCGCCCCGCGGTGTTCTGCAGCTCGACGTGACCGGCGATCCCGTCTACGGGCCGCGGGACATCACCGACACGGCCCAGTTCGTCGAGCTCGGCCTGCCGTTCTGGCTCGCCGGTGGCTACTCGCAACCGGACCGCGTCGCCGCGGCCTGTGCCGCCGGCGCGAGCGGCGTCCAGGTCGGGACGCTCTTCGCGTTGAGCCGCGACTCCAACCTGGACGAAGCGCTCCGTAGCCAGCTCCTCGTCACACTGCGCGAAGGCGACCCGCAGGTGCGCACCGACTCGCG
Organism: Acidimicrobiaceae bacterium; assembly: GCA_003159795.1. Lineage (GTDB taxonomy): Bacteria > Actinomycetota > Acidimicrobiia > Acidimicrobiales > Bog-793 > Bog-793. The sequence goes on from PLPK01000042.1 coordinate 5,948, forward strand.
CGCCTCGCCGACGGGGTTCCCGTTCAAGGTGGCCCAGCTTCCGGGCACGCTCTCGGACCGGGATGTCTACGAGGGCCGCGCCCGGATCTGCGACCTCAGCTACCTGCGTATCCCGTACACGAAGCCCGACGGCACGATCGGCTACCGCTGCCCCGCTGAGCCCGTGAACGCCTACCTGCGCAAGGGCGGCGAGGCCGTCGAGACCGTCGGGAGGATCTGCCTGTGCAACGCGCTGATGTCGGCCGTCGGCCTCGGTCAGCGCCGCCACGACGGGGAGGTCGAGCCGCCCATCTCGACGCTCGGCGCCGACCTCGACGGCGCCCGCGAGCTCCTGAAGCGCCACCCCGACGGCTGGGGCGCCGCCGACGTGATCGCCTACCTCAGCGCCTGATCAGCGAGGGCCCACCGGGGCGGGCTTCAGCCGGCCGCGACCAGGATCAGCCGGGGGGTCGCGTCGCCGCCCTCGGGCCAGCGCCGCCTGCTCACCCGGGCGAGCCTGGCGAGCAGCGGGGTGACCGTCGGGTCGTCTGCAACCGGGCGGACCTCGATCGCGCCGGCGGCGCGCATCGCGGCGACGATCTCGGCGCCGCGCTCGGTGCGCACGATCGTGAGGGTCCAGTCGTCGTCGGCGCCGATCCCGCCGGCGGAGACGTCGGCGTGCTCCGCCGCGAAATCGGGGCACTGCCGGCAGCCCTCCCTCGTCCAGGCGTGCGCCTCCTTGAGGGGGATCTCGTGGTAGCCGCCGTCCCGGGTCCAGACCTGGAAGACACCCTTGATGTTCATCTTCACGATCTCCTCGCGGCGCAACCCGTAACGCGCCTCGAAGAGCTCGGCGAAGATCGCGTCGTCGAAGGTCTTCGAGCACAGCAATCCGACCGTGAGCGCGAAGCGCCGGGCGACCTTGCCGGCCCGGCGCGCCGCCATCGCTGCGGGTGCGGAGGCCTGGCAGCTCATGCCGACGAGGCCGACGCGGTCGGCCCCGCCGAGAACGGCCTCCGCATAGGCGAGCGGGTTCGCCGAGTACGTATAGCGCGAACCGGCGGCCCGCAGCACGTCGGCGCGGTTGCGCGCGACCCCTGGCACGGCACGCCAGGAGTGGCCGTCACCCTCGAGGTACGAGACGAGCGCGGCGTCGATGATGCCGTGCTCGAGCGCCCAGATGACGAGCGCCGAGACGAAGCCGCCGTCCTGGCCGGCCGCGCCGATCTCCGGGTCAGTGGTGCGGGTGAGCAGCGTCTCGGCGGCGATCCCGTAGACCTCCTCGGCGGTGCGGGCGCGGCCGAAAAGGAACGTGTCGATCTCCGGCTCCCAGGCCCGGAAGCGCGGGCACGCCCGGGTGCACAGCGTGCAACCCCGCTCGCCGTGGGTGCAGTTCTCCGGGCCGCCCGCCTCGTCGACGTGGAACGGCCGATAGCGGCCCTCGGCCGCGTCGTAGCCGAGCACGTCGTACGGACAGGCGACGACGCAGGAGGCGCACCCGGTACACAGACCGGAGGTCACGACCTCCCGGAACAGTTCAGCCCACTGCGGCTTCTCGACGGGCATGGAGCGTCCTAGGTCCCGAGAACGGCGAGCACCTTCGCCGCGTGTCCGTCCGCTCTCACGTGGCGCCAGATCCTCTCGACGCGCCCCTCCGCGTCCACGAGGAACGTGGAGCGGATGACGCCGGTCGAGACGCGGCCATAGAGCGTCTTCTCGCCCCAGGCCCCGTAGCGCTTCATCACCAGGTGCTCGGGGTCGGAGGCAAGCCGCACGCCGAGGCCGTACTTCGTCCGGAAGCGCCGGTGCGACTCGTCCCCGTCGGGCGAGATACCGACGACGTCGACGCCCAGCGCCGCGAAGTCGGCGAGGAGATCGTTGAACTGGCAGGCTTCCTTCGTGCAGCCGGGCGTGTCGTCGGCGGGATAGAAGTACACGATGACCTTGCGACCAGCGTAGGCCGAGAGCGACACGACCGCGCCGTCCTGGTCCGGAAGGCTGAAGGCGGGGGCCTTGTCGCCTGCAATGAGCTCTGCCACAGCTCCTCCTTGTCTGGGTGGATGCGTTCGAAGAATACACAGGGCCCGCCTACGCGACCGCCCCGCACCGGGGGGTTCGCCAGCACGCGCCCCGCGTGGTGAAAGACTCGCGACCGTGACCGAATCACCGACTTTCGCCGCGCTCGGGGTCGACCCGAGGCTCGTCGCTGCCCTGCTCGCCGACGGCATCGAGCAACCCTTCGAGGTCCAGACGCTAACGATCCCCGACGCCATCGCCGGCCGCGACGTCTGTGGCAAGGCGAAGACCGGGAGCGGCAAGACGCTCGCCTTCGGCCTGCCGATGCTGATGGCGACGCCGACCACGAAGTCGCGCCTCCCGGCGTCGCTCGTCCTCGAGCCGGCCCGGGAGCTCGCAGTCCAGGTGACCGAGGTGCTCGCCCGACTGGGTGAGGCGGTCGGGCGCCGCGTCGGTGCCGTCTACGGGGGCGCCGACCTCGACGTACAGGTCCGCAGCGTGAACCGGGGCCTCGACGTCGTCGTCGCGACGCCGGGACGGCTCATCGATCTCGTGGACCGGCAGGCGATCGCGCTCTCGGCGATCTCGACGCTCGTCGTCGACGAGGCGGACCGCATGGCGGACATGGGGTTCATGCCCCAGGTCGAGTGGCTGCTCCGCCACATCACCGGGCCCCACCAGACCCTGCTGTTCTCGGCGACGCTCGACTCGACGGTCGACCGGCTCGTGAACCGCTACCTCACCGACCCGGTCTTCTATGAGACCCAGTCCGAACAGGTGACCGTCGACGAGATGGAGCACCATTTCTTCAAGATCCACCAGCTCGACAAGGCGAAGGTCGTCGGGGCGATCGCCCATGGGGCAGGCAAGACCCTCGTGTTCGTGCGCACCAAACGGGGGGCGGACCGCCTCACCGCAGCCCTCCACGCGGAGGGCGTGCGCGTCGCCGCGATCCACGGGGACCTGCGCCAGACGGCGCGCGAGCGCGCCCTCAGCGACTTCGGGAAGGGCAAGCTCGAGGCGCTCGTCGCGACCGACGTCGCGGCCCGCGGCCTCGACATCGAGGGCGTCGACGTCGTCGTCCACTACGACCCACCGGAGGACCAGAAGGCGTACCTCCACCGCTCGGGCCGGACCGCCCGGGCCGGCGAGACCGGCGTCGTCGTGACGCTCTTGCTCTGGGACCAGGAGCTCCCCGCCGAGCGCCTACAGCGACGGCTCGGCCTGTCCGTGCCGATCATCGAGGTGTTCTCGAACGACGAGCGCCTGAAGAATCTCGTCGCCCTGCTCCCCGAGGACGCGACCGAGCTCTCGCCGTAGGGCGAGGGTCTCGCCGGCGGCTCAGCGCGCGCCGAGGAACCCCGCGAGCCGCTCCAGCGCCTCGTCGAGGACGGCCGTCGTCGTCGCGAAGTTCAGCCGGGCGTGTCCCCGGCCCGCCGCCCCGAATTCCGTCCCCGCCATCAGCGTCACCCGCGCCCGGTGGGCGATCACGCTCGCCGGGTCGTCGCCGAGGCCCGACCGGCGCAGGTCGAGCCAGGCGAGGTACGTCGCCTCCGGCGGGATGCACGTCACGGATTCGAGCCCGGCAAGCACGCCCGTCACCCGCTCCCGGTTGGCGGCGAGGTGGGCGAGGACGGCGTCGAGCCAGGGCGTCCCCTCCTGCCAGGCGGTGATCGCGGCGAGGATCCCGAGGTTGTTCGCCCGGCCCCGCTGCCGCTTCGGTGTCGCGCGCAGCCGGGCGGCGAGATCGGCGGTCCCGCACGCCGCGACCGCGCAGCGCAGGCCCGCGAGGTTGAACGCCTTGCTCGCCGAGGAAAGCGTGATCGTGCGCTGGGCGATCTCGTCGCCGAGCGTCGCGATCGGGATGTGGGTCGAGCCGGGGTAGACGAGGTCGCAGTGGATCTCATCGGAGATCACCACGAGGTCGGCGTCGATGGCGATCGAGGCCAGCTCGGAAAGCTCGGTGCGGGTGAACACCCTCCCCGTCGGGTTGTGCGGGTTGCACAGCAGCATGAGACGCGGCCGCTCGGCCGCGACGAGCGCCCGCAGGGCGGCGGCGTCGAAGCGGTAGGCGCCGTCGACGATCGCGAGGTCATGGGCGACGAGCTTGCGCGATTTCTCGTCAAGGGCGCCAAAATACGGAGGGTAGGCCGGTGTGAGAGTGAGGATCCCCTCGCCGGGGGCGCTCAGCGCATCGATCGCGAAGTAGATCGCCTGCACGACGTCGGTCGTCACGACGACCGACACCGGGTCGAAGTCGAGACCGTGGCGCGACCTCTCCCAGTCGGCGAACGCCGCGGCAAGCGTCGGCTCGAGCGAGGACACCGGGTAGCCGAGATCGCCCGTCGCGATCGCCTCCTCGAGCGCGCGGCGGATCGGCGGCGCGAGCGGGAAGTCCATGTCGGCGACCCACATGGGGATCGCCGCAGACCCGTCCCGGGCCCACTTCTCGCCACGACGCGCCTCGAGTTGGGTGCGTCCGTAACGGTCGAGGTCGAACTGCTCGGTCAAGACGCTACCGGTCCTCTCGTCGCACGGCGCGTGTCGGGCCCGGTCCACGACGGGCCGGCGCCGGTGCCGCGGTCACCACGAACAGGCGACATACTTCGTCTCGAGATACTCGTTCATCCCCTCGTGGCCGCCCTCCCGGCCGAGCCCGGACTGCTTCACGCCCCCGAAGGGGGCGGCCGGATCCGAGACGAGCCCCCGGTTGAGTCCCACCATGCCGGTCTCCAACGCCTCGGCGACCCGCAGGCCACGCGCCAGGTCTCCCGTGTAGATGTAGGAGACGAGGCCCAGAATCGAGTCGTTCGCCAGCGCGATGACCTCGGACTCCGACGTGAAGGTCACGATCGGCGCCACCGGGCCGAAGATCTCCTCTTGCAGGATCGCCGAACCCGGCCCGACCCGGTCGAGGACCGTCGCCGGGTAGAAGTACCCCGGCCCTTCGGGGACGACCCCGCCCGTCAGCGCCCTCGCACCCGAGTCGAGCGCCCCGGCGACCAGCCCGGCGACCTTGTCACGCGTGTCTGCGTTGACGAGAGGTCCGAGCCCGACTCCCTCGTCGAGACCGTTGCCCATGCGGACCGCCCCCATCGCGGCGACGAGAAGCCGCGAGAACTCGGCGGCGACGGCTTCCTCGACATAGAAGCGGTTCGCCGCGGTGCAGGCCTCGCCGCCGTTGCGCATCTTGGCGACCATCGCGCCGGCGACCGCGGCGTCGAGATCGGCATCGGCGAAGACGATGAACGGGGCGTTCCCGCCGAGCTCCATCGAGCAGCTGAGGATCCGCTCCGACGCCTTGGCGAGCAGCATCCGGCCGACCTCGGTCGAGCCGGTGAAGGAGAGCTTGTGAACGCGCCCGTCGGCGATGGCGGCGTCGATGAGCGGACCGGGCCGCGCGCTCGGCACGACGTTCACGACGCCCGGGGGCACTCCTGCCGCCTCCAGTATCCCGGCGATCGCGAGCGCGGTGAGCGGAGTCTCCCGCGCCGGCTTGCAGACGACCGTGCAGCCCGCGGCGAGCGCCGGGCCGATCTTGCGGGTCAGCATCGCCGCGGGGAAGTTCCACGGCGTGATGAGGAGGGCGACGCCGATCGGCTGGCGCAGCACCAGGATCCGGTTGGTACCCGCGGGGGCCGTGACGAACTCGCCGCTGTTGCGCACCGCTTCCTCGGAGTTCCAGCGGAAGAACTCGGCCGCGTACGTCACCTCACCGCGGGCGTCGGTGAGCGCCTTGCCGTTCTCCCGCACCACCAGGCGCGCCAGCTCCTCGCCCCGCGCCGTCATCAGCTCGAACGCCCGGCGCAGGACCTCCGCGCGTTGGCGCGGCGCGACCTGCGACCAGGCGTCCAGGGCAGCGTGCGCCGCCGCGACGGCGGCCAGTCCATCAGCGGGCGACGCGTCGGCGACCGTTTCGATCGGCATGCCGGTCGCGGGATCGGTCACGTCGAAGCGCCGGCCCCCCTCGGCGCCACGCCACTCCCCCGCGATGAAGCAGTCTGTCGGCAAGGGTCCCGCGCTCACACCCGCCACGGTCCGAGGATACGCCGCACGTCGGGGACGCCGGACGCGCACGACCTGGACGGAAGCGGAGCTGGACCGGGGTGCCAGGCGCGCTCGAACCCGCCGGCGGGCAGGGCGAGCCGGTAACAATGGATCCGTGCTCCATCAGAACCGGCGCCGGGCGGAGGCCTTCGGAGAGTACGCGGAGCAGTATGACCGTGCGCGGCCGACTTACCCGAGCGCGCTCGTCCACCGCATCTGCCGGGAGGCAGATCGCCGGGTCCTCGACGTCGGGTGCGGCACGGGCAAGGCGGCCCTGCTCTTCGCGGCGAGGAACTGCACCGTTCTCGGGGTCGAGGTCGACGAGCGGATGGCGGCGGTCGCCCGTCACCGCGGTATCCCGGTCGAGGTCGCGCCGTTCGAGACCTGGGACCCGGCCGGACGGACGTTCGATCTCGTCGTGAGCGGGCAGGCCTGGCATTGGGTCGACCCGCGCCTCGGCCCGGCGAAGGCGGCGGACGTCCTCACGGATCACGGCCGGCTGGCCGCGTTCTGGAACTACGAGGAGCCGAGCGACGCCACGCTCGCTGCCGACGTCGAAGCCGCGTATGAGGCCTTCGCTCCCGAACTGCAAGGGAGCGGTATCGGTCGGGCGGCTCACCGGAGGCACGACGACGAGACGGCAGAGCAGGCCCGATCGATCAGGAGTTCCGGTCGGTTCGCGTCCTGCACCGTCTGTCGGTTCCCCTGGACCTGGGAGCTGCGCCGCGACGAGTTCCTCGAGCTCGTGAGGACCCATAGCGGAGTCGCGATACTCCCCGAGGAGAGGCGGGACGCACTGCTCGAGAGGCTCGCAGCGGCCATCAGCCCCGCCGGTGAGACCATCTCGCTCGCCTGCGCGACGACTTGCATCATCGCGGACAAGGCGGCGTAGGACCGGTTGCGGCACACCGCACCCGGCGGTGCCGGTCGGGGCGCGTGGCATGCCAGATTTCGCGCGACTCGGGTCCTATAGTCCGCCCCATACGCACCATCCGCCATTTTCCGAGGGCCTTCGGGGTCGTCCCGTTGGCCGTCGCGGCGCTGGTTCTCGCCGCCTGCGGGTCGGGCACGGCGCAGACGGGCCCAACATCGTCGAGCACAAACACGACCAGCCCTGCCCCGTCGAGCACGAACACGACCAGCACCATCTCGGTGAGTCCCATCGCAACGCCGAGCGCCATTGCGGCGTGCAATGCGGACGCGCAGTCCGTCGTGACCGCCGTCGAGTCATACGAGGCGCTCAAAGGGGCCTGGCCGACGTCTCCCGGGCAGCTCGTTGGCCCAGGTGGGTACCTCCGGACCTGGCCCAACAACCCCGGCTACTACACCATCAGCCTCGGCGCGAACGGAGCCGTGGACGTCACCCCGGCCCCGGGCACCCCCGGCCACGCGCTCGGGAGCCAGAATTACGCGACCTACGAGGTACCGGGCGTCGGCAACATCTGCGCCACGATCTGAACGGGCGGCACCGGCGCGAGCCACCACGGCAGTGATCGGTCGCGCCCCTGCCTCGCCGATCGCGACGACGACACGCCGCGGTCCTAGCCTCCCGGCGCCGGAACCCTCCACGAGGGTCGCGGCCGCCAGACCTTCGGAGCGGCTCCGTTCTCGAACCTCCCACGAGCGGATGCGTATGGCCACGGCGAAGACCGAACTCGACGCTGGCGCCTCGGGGATGAGGTGTCGCGGACCGGGCTTTGTCCCCGGGTGCGGAGCACCCCTACACGGCGACGTCGCGGGTGCAGAACGAGCAGACGCGCGCGGCGACCGGGATCGTGCTTGTGCAGTGCTCGCAGGTCTTGGTCGTCGGCGCGGCCTCCGCCTGGCGGCGCGCCACCAACTTACTCAGCGGCCTGACGACGGCGAAGAAGATCACGGCCGCCAGGATGACGAAGGCGACGACGTAGTTGATGAAGTCGCCGTAGAAGAAGGTGCTCCCGTTCACGGTGAAATGGAGCGAGGCGAAGTTCGCCTTCCCGGGGATCGAGATCAGCGGCGTGATCAGGTCGCGGACAAAGGCCGTGATGACCGCCCCGAACGCGACACCGACGACGACGGCGATCGCCAGTTCGACGACGTTGCCCCTCATGAGGAACGCCTTGAAGTCCTTCACTTGGTTCACCTTTCAGACATCTGCCGTCCGGCGCGTCCATTTCGCGTCGGACCGGAGGCCAGTCGGTACTGACATTCTGCACTCCCGATCAAAGCGGGGCCCAGGACCGTCCCACGGACCACGATTGCCGGGCTCGAGGTCCACCCCAGTCCGGCGCGACATGTGATCCAGCATCGGTGATGTTGAACCGCCGGGAGCTGCGAGCGATAAGAATCGCGAACCTGGCGTGTCGGAAGGACATAGCCCCCGTGGCAGATGGCGGCACCGGGTACTCATCGACGACGGGCGCTACGAGGCAGGCCTGGCCCAGATCTAAAACCAGGACCTTTCCGACCAGTAGCCAGCCGGAGGACTTCGACCGTCACTCGGCCGACGTCGATGGGGCGCAATTGGCCGGAGGCTAGGCACCGCCCCCAATCCGGCGACGGTTTGGGGCACAGGTCTTGCTGACATGCTGAAAGTGCTCTTGATCAGGTAGAGGGAGCTGCTCACAGCTCCCAGGTCCGGGACCCGTTCCGTTGATCGCCACGTCGCCGCCCAAAGGGGGTGGTGAACCTACGATACGGGTCCATGGCACCCGATCCTGAACTCCTCCGAGCGATCGAGGCGGCCGTCGCCGAAGACCCTGACAACACGGCGTTACGTGTCCACTTGGCCGGGTTGCTCATCGAAGCCAATCGACATGCCGATGCGCTCGAGCACCTCGAACTGGTACTCCGTACTTCGCCTGATCATGCTGATGCACTTGGTCTGGCCGCTCGGGCGGGCGGTGCCGTTGGCGATCCAAGGGCCCCGGGTTGGGAGCGTCTCCACATCTCCCTCTCCGGACTCCCCACAGATCCACACGACGGAGCCGGTGATCCCGCGAAGAAAGACCCGCTCGGCAGGGTCTCCCAGGACGCGGTGGGGCGCGCCACCGCCGGCGTGGAAGACCCGAACACCGAAGGCGTCGATTGGGACGGTCTTCTCGAAGAAATGGTTCGCGAGGCGAGTCGCCTTGCACCTGTCACTTTGGCAGACGTCGGTGGTCTCAAAGATGTGAAGCAGCGACTGGAACAGTCGTTTCTTGCGCCGCTGCGCAACCCAGAGCTCCGACGCGCATACGGGACGAACTTGCGCGGTGGACTCCTCCTGTGGGGTCCACCAGGATGCGGCAAGACGTTTCTTGCCCGCGCTGTTGCCGGGGAGCTGGATGCTCGATTCGTCAATGTCAGCCTGCACCAGACGCTCGACATGTGGCTCGGAAACTCCGAGAAGCTCCTTCACGAGCTGTTCGAGCAGGCACGCCGCAATACGCCATGCGTCCTTTTCTTTGACGAGTTGGACGCCATCGGGCATTCGCGGATGGACCTGGGACGGAGCGCTCTTCGCAACGTGGTTGCACAACTGCTGGTCGAACTCGATGGAGTCGAGTCCTCGAACGATGGCATCTTCGTGATCGGCGCCACCAATCAACCCTGGGACGTCGACCCGGCCTTGCGTCGTCCCGGACGCTTCGATCGAATGATGCTGCTGCTTCCCCCTGACGCGGAAGCACGAACCGCCATCCTCCGATACCACTGCGCGATCGCCCGCTCGGATCCGTGGACTTGGACGCAGTCGCCGGGGCGACCGAGGGCATGTCGGGAGCTGATTTGCGGCTGGTCTGTGAAGATGCAGCCGAGCGTGCGCTCAAGGCGGCCATCCGGTCCTCGTCCGTCCAACCGATCGGCGACGCCGAGCTCCGGGAGGCGGTCAAAGCCACCCGGCCGAGCACCACGGCTTGGCTCGAGTCGGCCCGCAACCATGTTCGCTATGCCAATGCTGCCGGAGAATACGACGAACTAGCCGACTACCTGCGGCGAACCGGCGGTCGCCGTTGAGGTCGTCGTGAGCGACAACGAGGAGCAGGTTGCGAACCTCCTCGCGAGGTCCGGCGCCCTCTTGGCGGTCAGGCGTTACCACGAGGCGGAAGAGTACGCGAGACAGGCGGTTGCACTCGCACCGCAGAACGCGAGAGCACACCGTGCGTTGTCACGAGCACAGGCTGGATTGGGCCAGTACACCGAGGCTGCGCGCTCGGCCGAGGAGGCCATCCACCTCGCCCCCAATTCGCCGGATGGCTTTCGACTACGGGCTTTGGCACTGTCGAGAATTGCCACCAAAGAGCATGGACTCGAGCGGGACCGACTCGCGCACGAAGCGGCGGCCTCTGCACGAGAGGGAATCCGCTTGGCCCCGCGGGACCCGAACGGCTACCTGCGTTTGGCCGAAGCTCTTCGTCTCACCCGGAACCTAGGGGACGCAGATGCGGCCGTGCAGGAGGCACTCCGCCTTGCACCAAACAGTGCCGCGACGTGGGTAACCGCCAGTCTGGTGGCGTTAACTGCCAACAATTGGGAAACAGCCATTACCGCAAGCCGACGAGCACTCGCGATAGATCCGTCGAACTACGCCGCCATGGACAATCTGGGCGTAGCCCTTCGCCGGGCCGGGAAGAGACGAGAAGGAACCAAGGTGCTGGCGGAGGCGGCACGGATCGCTCCCGACTCGACAACAGCGAGAACAAATCTCTCCCGTGCTGGAGTCAATGTGGCCCGGATCGTCATCATGGTCCTTCTCATTCCGATCGGTTTCCTCGCCCATGTCGGGCTTGTTCTCTATTTCGTCTTCGCGTTGGGGAGCAATGCGCTCATCTCGAGATACCCCGGCATTGTCCTTCGCATGGAGAGTTGGGCGGCCCCACTCACTCTCTTCTTCTCAAGGCGCGATCAAGAAGACGACCTGAGCGACCCCTACTTGGCGACTGAGCACGAAAATGCAGGGACTGGTTCCAGTTGGTCGGCACTGGAGGGCCGTCGGCTGATCGGGTCCCCAGTTGTACGTTTCAGCGCGATCTCGGCATGGAGCGCGACCGCCATCATGCTGTTCGTACTGCTGGCCGTTCCCGGTGTTGCGGACCGATTGGTCGTGGCCGCAGTGGTTGTCGTCTTCGCCGCCCTGGCGATGTGGCCCACCCTGGTCCTGAGGCGCAGACGACGAGAGGTGAACGGACGGCGGTAGGTGCAGGCCCTGTGGCCGAAGGATTGTGGGCTCCTCGGATTGAGCTCACGGTTCGGTTTAGAGTTGTGCTCGATGGTGACACGGCAAAGCATCACCCGGAGTTTCCGCACCAACTGAGCTGGGACTCCCCTCGGGTCCGAACGGGCGAGGGTGTGTTGGGGAGCGAAGAACTCCGTTCGATCCAAGTTGCAATCCAAGTAGCCATCCGCCGCCCCCGTAGCTCAGGGGACAGAGCAGCGGTTTCCTAAACCGCGTGTCGCAGGTTCGAGTCCTGCCGGGGGCGCCTCTAAAGACCCTAATCAGAGCCTTTTAGCGAGCGGTATGGCAATCCGCTAGTGTGACCTGGGAATCCATTTGGGAATCTGTGTCGATGGGGCAGATTCCCAAGACGGCAGCGGAGGCAGGCGAATTGCGGGGACACCTCGAGCCCCGGGGAAAGAACGTCTGGCGCGCCAAGGTCTACCTCGGTCGCGGCGATAACGGCACAAAGCGTTACGTCACGAAGACCATCCGGGGGACGAAGCGCCACGCCGAGGACGTCCTCGCCGAGCTCGTCGTCGAGGCGGGCGCGGGGACCCACGACGTCACCGGGGGAACAGTTCGCGAGCTAGCCGCGCGCTGGCTCGAGATGAGCCGGACGAGCCTTTCGCCGACAACCGTGCGTGAGTACGAGCGACTGCTCGACACTTTCATCCTTCCCCGCTTCGGTTCGGTGCGGCTTCGCGCGCTCCGCCCGCAGTCGATCGATCGCTTCTACGCAGAGCTTCTCGACAACGGCGGACAAGGTGGGCGGTCGCTCAGCCCTCGTTCGGTCAGCCACGTTCACGCTTTGTTACGCCACATCCTCAATCAAGGGGTGCGATGGGGCTGGATCGCTTCGAACCCAGCCCTACGGACGTCTCCCCCGAGGGTTGGACGGCACGAGATTCTGACCCCCGAGCCGAAGGAGATCCTCACCCTGCTCCGAGAGGCCGAGCGAACCGATCCCGACCTCGCCCTGTTTGTAAGGCTGGCAGCGGTCACCGGGGCCCGCCGAGGAGAACTGTGTGGATTGCGCTGGGGCGATATCGACCTGGTCGGCGGGATGCTCAGCATCACCCGCGCGGTGATCGGGATGCGAAAAGACTCGCTCATGGTCAAGGACACCAAGACCCACGCAGGAAGACGCATTTCGCTCGATTCCGAGACCCTCGGAGTGCTCAGCATTCACCATGACCGCTGTGTGCAACGCGCCGCAGCCGTTGATTCCTGCTTGTCGGACTCCGCGTTCGTCTTCAGCACCGAAGCCGACGGTTCCAGACCCCGGCGCCCCGACGGAATGTCGCTCGCCTTTATTCGACTGCGGCGCCGAGCCGGGGTTAGGGAGCTCCCGTTGCACAGCCTTCGGCATTTCGCCGCCACCCGTATGCTCGACGCCGGCGTTCCTGTCCGCACTGTCGCGGGTCGCCTCGGTCATGCGAATGCGGCAACAACTCTGAACGTCTACTCACACTGGGTGGTCGCCTCGGACCAAGCGGCCGCCGTGGCTTTGGGAGACCTCTTACGCGACGACTGGGCGGATTCGAACGGAGAGAGCGCGCGATCGCGCTCGATTCGCGCTCCCTTTGAAATCCCCTCGTAACAAGAAAATGCATCGCAGGTCTCAGGGCGACATCGCCGGGCACCCGACTGAACCCGCGTCGATCGTTGCGATGCGGGCGACCGGAGCGGGTGGGTAGGGCTCGCCCGTAAGGAAGCCGTCGACCTTTCCGGAAGGGGTCTTCGCGAACCAAGCTCCGTCCTGCTCGCCCGAAAGTCGCAGCTCGCTCCCGTAAAGACGTCGGGCTATGGCAACCGTGTCGCCTACTCGTAAGCCCTTCGCGGTCGCGAAGCGAGTGTTCGTCGTCGCGTATCCAACGAATTCCCCGTCGTCGAAGTAGGCGGTGGTCTTGGGCCAAGCAATAAAGGCGTCGACATTGCAATCTCCGCTCAACCGGCCGGGCCTCGGCTGCGTGGGCGCCCCAAGGAGTTCACTGAGGTTCGACACCGCCCAGGAGTCGCTTCGCCCAAAGTGAACGTTGCCGATGGCGTTGCCAAAGAGGATGGCCGGACGTCCGGTCGTTGCCGGGGCCCCCTGAGCTCCGCCTAGCGTCGTCAGAGCGATGGCAGATGCGATTACGAAGCCACGCACCCACGGATCTCCCTTTCCGCACATCTGACGA
>PLPK01000082.1 GCA_003159795.1 Acidimicrobiaceae bacterium
ACGATGAGGTCAACGGGGATTAGTTCCTGGTGGTCCCCGACCGGCGCTGGTGTCACCCAGATACCCGGCTCGACGTGACCCTCGGGCCGCTGTGTGAGATCAAACCCCGCGCCGCGCATCGCAGCTTCGAGTTGAGGATCGTCGCCCAGCAAAGACGGGTTGATCGCGAAGTCGCTGTCGACCGTGAACGGCGCGATCGCGAAGTCAGCATCGCCCGTGCGCAGGTAGATCGCCTGCGCTCCGGCAACTATGACGGCCGCACCATGCGGCGCAAGCGCGAACAGTGCGTCGAGCAGCACCCGGCGGGCTTGCACATAACGGGGATCAAGCGGCTCAGGAGGCACCACGACGTTCTTCCACGGGTGTCACGTCCCTCACGGAGGGCGTCCGCCATTCCGCTTCGTTCTCCACCATCCAGGTCACCAACGCCTCCCCCTCAGACGGCATGCGGCCGTTCCCGGTGAGGCAGTCAGCCGCCACCTGTGAAGGCGATACGTAACAGATCCCGTTCTCCATCATCGTCCGCTCCCACACGACCTCATCGAAAGGCCTAAGCAGCACAACGTTCGCGCCGCGATCCGCGGGGAGCAGGCCGAAGGCAGCTGCAGTGGTTTCCGTATCGCGTGCGTAGGTCACGAGCAGCGCGGGTGCGGCAACCGGGGCTAGGCGGACGGCGGCGAAGGAGCCTGTAACGGCGATATGACCGTCGTCCACAAGGCGCTTCAGGAGATGGGCTGGTCCTTGGGGCGCCACGAACGTCTGGGAGCGGTTCGTCTTGAAGACGTCGTAGCTCTCCGTCCAGCGGCGCAGCAGCCCTGGCACATCGGTGGAGACGACTTGCCCACGCTTGGTCCGTTCGATCAGCGCTTCACTGTCGAGAGATTCCAAAAGGCGGGAGACGTATCCGGGTGTCAGCCGGGTTGCGAGCGCCACTTTGGTCACGCTGTATGGAGGCGTGACGTCGCAGAGGAAGCGCACGAGACGGCCAGCCTTCGGACCGCGAACACGAGCCTTGCCTCGCGGAGCGGGTTGGGGGTCCCGATCGGCTCCTTGGTAGCTCAGGAACAGACCAGGGCTTGCGACCTCGATCCGCGCGTTGCCGGTGAGATCGATGTAGTTGATTCCTTCTGCAGCGAGCATCTCGCGTGTCCGCGAGCTCAGCCACGGCGCAACGACCAGTGTCGCGGAGGTGTACGGATTGAGTTGGCGATACCGCCGCGCCATACCGGAGAACATCTGCTCCGCATCCTTCGGCGTGAGGTTGCGCTTCGCCTCCACCAGGAAACTACCCAACCCCTGCGGAGTCGTGACATTGATCACGACGTCAATCTGAACCGTGCCGCCGGGCGTGGCGACAGTCCGGTCAGCAATCGCGACCGTCCACGTGGGAGGCAGAATCGACCGCAGCCAGGCAGCTGCCCTTTCCAGTAATTCTGTTTCCTCTGGTACGAGATTTCCCGTCATAGCAAATAGAGTGTAACACGAACGATTTACTTAGACATAACATTTGCTGTGCCAGCACATCTTCCGAGTGGAGAAACACTTTATCGCCGACTTCGGTCACCAGGGCCGGCGCCGGCGGCAAGCTGGTTCGACTTCTCTCATAACAAATGGGCGGACAGCCACAGGGAGGCGGCTGAAGGTCGGCGCCGCCCTTGACGCGCGACGCCGCGTCGACGCCCTATAGGAGCTAAGCGATGCCTTCGCGGCGATAGCTACCGCCCTGGGCAGTCTTCTGATCTCTGCCCATTCCTCCACGTTGATCACATTCCTTCTCCCGCTCGGGCCGATGTCAGCCGAGCCAGGATCGAGTCCAAACCACTGAAAGTGGTGGATCCTCGGGAGGGGGGTCAGTTCTAGAGCGGTGATAAGGGGTCACTACTCATGCGTCGTCGACAGGCAACTCTTCCGGGCGACCTGCGCCAATCCCGGCCAGGAGGCCAACAGTCCGGCCGGCACGGCCACCGGCGGATCGAGCAGCTCCGAAGGCGCAGGCACCGTCAGCCGACACGGAAGCACACCACCCCGGCGCTCCCCAAAGCACCCGCTTGTGACGCGCGGGCAAACCGCCGGACCGACCTTCGCCGGGCCGCTGTGGGACGATACGGATGCGGCGCCGACAAGCCAAATGGCGACCGTCTGGCCGACGAGGGGGAGCCCGTGACGAGCCGGACATTCAAACACCCGGAGCGGCTGGTACGCCTCGCCGCCCTCGGGGTCCCCGCCGGCGTCGCGGCCGCGCTGGTCCCGGTCCGGACGAGTTTCCCCGGCGTCGACGCGGCGCTCGTGATGGTCGTCGTGATCGTCGGCGTCGCCGCGTGGGGAGACCGGCTCGCCGGCGCACTGGCGGCCATCTCCGCCGGCGTCTGGTTCGACTTCTTCCTCACCCGCCCCTACCAGACCTTCGACATCAACCACCGTCCGGACATCGAAACCACAGCGCTGCTCTTCGCTGTGGGCCTGGCCGTGACCGAGCTGACGGCCCGCGGCCGTCATCACCGCGCCGTGGCGGCGGAGGAGTCGACCTACGTGGCCGCCCTCCACGACGTGGCCCAGATGATGGCCGAAGGCGATGATCCCGAGGAGATCGTGACGCGAGTGGAAGGCGTCCTCGCGACCCTGCTCGAGCTCCGCAGCTGCCGCTACAGCCCGGGACCCCCGACCGAGCACACCGCGGTCATCTCCCAGGAAGGCGCGGTGCTCCTCGCCGGGTTCAGCTGGAACACGCTCCCCGGTGACCGCGTCGAGCTGCCGGTCCAGTACCAGGGGCACCTATTCGGCAGGTTCGTGCTCGTCCCGAGCCCCGGGGTCACCGTGCCACTGGAACGTCGGCTAGTGGCGACCGCTCTCGCGAACGAGATCGGCGCCGTGCTCGCGGGGATCCGGCGTCCTCAGCACTGAGACGCCCACCGCAACGACCGGATAGACCGGCGGGTCGCCTGCCTCGAATCACCGACCCAAAGGGCCACTTTCTCACCCGCAATCCAGACGCGCCCGTCGCGTGATTCTGGTTCCCCGCGGGGGCCTGGGAACTGCACCTCACGAGGTAGGACGACCGGCGCGTGTTCACGGTGACAATCCGAAAGAGGCCCGAAACCGACCTGTCCCGCCCCAGTCACTTCAACACCGAACCCGGATCGGGACGGCGGTTCATCTCCGAGGAACCTTCGGACCCTGGCTCCGCGTCGAAGGCCGCCGCACAACCCGCGCAGCAGAACCAGTAGTCGACGCCGTCGCGTGACCGGTGGGCCGGGGCGGTGGCGGTATCCACCGTCATCCCGCAGATCGGGTCGACGGCGGGCCCGGGTCCAGTCCCCGCCGGCTCCGACATGAGGAGCACAGGGATCGAACTTCGTGTGGACAAACCCTCGGGACGGTCATCCGACGCGGCGAAGCGCTCCGGTTCAGCGAGGAACCGCTCCCGGCACCGATCCGAGCAGAACCGGTAGCGCACGCCCCCGAATGATGCCGACGCCGGCGCGTCGTCCACTCGCACCTGCATGCCGCACACCGGATCGAGGACGTAGTCGCGCCCGCCTCCGAAACGCGCCCTGTTGCGAGCCAGCCACCACACCGCGGCGGCGAAGGCGAGGAAGGCGATGTCGAGATAGGTGGTGTAGTTCCAGGCGAACTGGGTGGATCGCGCGTGAATCGTCCGCGTCGTCGGGATCGCGCCGATGAGCCCGAAGATCCCCTGGGTCGCGAGACCGGCGATCACCATCACCCCGTAGAGGAGGCCGACGATCCGCAGGGCGAGCCGTGACCCGTAGTACTTGCGGTAGATAAGGATCAGCGGCATCGCGATGAGGTCGGCGAAGATGAATGAGATCACGCCGCCGAAGCTGATCCCGCCGGACCAGAGTGCCGCAGCGAGCGGCACGTTCCCAATCGAGCACACGAAACTCACCACGGCGATGAGCGGCCCGACGAGCGCGTTCTCGAGGACCGTCCAGAACCCGTGCCCGGAAACGAAGAGAGCGTCCCAGGCACCGGTCGGGACGAGGACGGCGAGAAACCCCGCGACCGAGTAGCCGACGAGGAGTTCCCGGCGCAGCATCGTGACGTCGGCGACCGCGTAGCCGGCGGCGTCCGAAAGTGCCGCCGGGGAGCGCAGCTTCGCGGTCCACGTTGTCCCGGTGGGCGCCTCGGACTCCGGCGCGTGGTCCGGCGCGCCGGTCGGCGGCCCCTCCAGCCGGCGTCTGGCGGCCCCGACGAGCGGTCCGCGCAGGACGAACCCGCCGGCGAGCGCCACGAGGGCGATCATGAGCGGGCCACCGACGAACTCCGCGACCATGAACTGCCAGCCCAGCAGGACGAGCATGACGATGCCCAGCTCGACGACAAGATTCGTCGAGGCGATCATGAAGATGAGCGCGGCGACAAGATCTGCCCCCTTTGCGAAGAGCGACTTCGCCATCGCCGAGGCGGCGTACGAGCAGCTCGACGAGACCATGCCGTAGCCGGCGGCGCGGCCGACCACCGCCGGTCCGTGGTTCCCGAGCTTCGCCTGCATCTGCTCTTTCGACACGAACGCCTGGACGAGGCCCGCGAGCGAGAAACCGAGCACGAGCGCCCAGAGCGTCTCCCAGAACATGTACGCGCCCTCACGCACGCTGCGCCCGACATCGACGACAGGCGAGGCGACCGCCAGGTGGATCACGAGCGCACGAGCCGGGCGATCGCGGCCGAGGCCTCGCTGATCTTCGCCTCGGCCTCCGCCCCGCCCTCGGCGATGGCGTGCGCGACGCAGTGCGACAGGTGCTCGGTCACCAACGCCAGCGCGACGGCCTGCAGGGCGCGTGTCGTCGCGGCGATCTGGTCGAGGACGTCGATGCAATAGCGGTTGTCGTCGACCATGCCCCGTAGCCCGCGGACCTGGCCTTCGATCCGTCGCAGTCGCCTCTGGATAGAGGCCTTCTCGTCGACATAGCCCGGCATCGTCATGTTGATCTGCCCTCCCGACGCCAGGAGGATATACCCACGGGGGGTATTCAACGCCCCTGGATCGACGCCACGACGGGCTGCGGCCAGGCGGAAGCGGGTCTCAGGCCCTGTGACCCCGGACGAGGACGTCGATCGCCGCCGCCTGGCCGTCCGCGGTGCTGACCGCACGGCGCACGAGCTCGGCCCGCTCGATCTCGAGCCCGGCGAGGTCGTCCGCCACATCCTCCGGCCCATAAAGGACCTCGGGATCCTGTGGGCCCCCGTGCCCGTCGGCCAGGTTCGCCAGGGCGTGACCCACCACGAGCATCGTCCCGCCGGCCGCGACCGAGGCCGCCATGCGCGCGAGGACCCGTCGCCGAAGATCCGGCGGCAGGTGCAGGTACATCACCACGACGAGGCCGTAGCTGCCTGCCGGCTCCCAGGTCGCGAGATCGCCCACAACCCACTCGACCTCCACCCCCCGCTCCGCCGCCAGGCGACGCGCCTTGTCGAGGCCGACGGGGGAGAAATCCACGCCGACCACCCGCCACCCCCGTTCCGCGAGCCAGATGGCATTGCGGCCCTCACCGCACGCCACGTCGAGGGCGACCCCCGGTGCGAGGTCGCCGACCTCGTCTACGAGAAAGCGGTTGGGACCCGAGCCCCACACGAGCTCGCTCCCGCCGTACCTGCCATCCCAGGATTCGCTATTCATCATCAGAGTCCTGTCTCCTGTGGCCCGCGGGGGGAAAGCTCACGCTACCGGCGGAACATCCTCGGTCGCCCGTGAGCGCCGCAACGTGCAGGGCGACGTGGGAAACACCCGCGACACCGGGCGGATCGGCGAGAATCTCCCCGTCTGATTCAAACAGCGACAGGGGCGTGACCCGATGAGCGGAGACGACAACCCGAACATCCGGGCCCACGTCGTCGTGCGCGGGAGGGTCCAGAACGTCTTCTTCCGCGCCTCGTGCCGGAAGGAGGCCGGCAGGCTGGGCGTGACCGGTTTCGTCTCCAACCTCCGCGACGGGAGGGTCGAGGCCGTATTCGAGGGTGAGGCGAACGCAGTGCGCGCCGCCGTCGACTGGTGCCGCCGCGGACCGCCGGGGGCCACCGTCGACTCGATCGAGGCGAACTTCGAGCAGCCGGTGGGCGAAACCGGGTTCCACGTCCGCTGAGCGGCGACCGCGCCGGGAAGAGCCGACCCCGAGCCAGGGCGCGCCCCGCGCCGCCCTCCCGGACGGGCCGACCACGGCACGCCCGGAGCACCTTGGGGCGAAAGCCCCTTTGGGCGGTCCGGGAGCGATGGGAGGATGACCCCCGTGGAATCCGCAATCCAGGTTGAGGAGCTCGTCAAGCACTTCGGGCACGTCCACGCAGTCGACGGCGTCAGCTTCGACGTCACCCCGGGCACCGTGTTCGGCCTCTTGGGACCGAACGGATCGGGCAAGACGACGATCGTACGGATCCTCTCGACGATCCTGCACCCCGACGCCGGCAGGGCCCGGGTGCTCGGGCGCGACGTGGTCCACCAGGCCGACGAGGTGCGCTACCTGATCGGCCTCGCCGGCCAGTTCGCCGCGATCGACCCCAACCTCACCGGGGCCGAAAACCTGCGGCTCACGGGCCGGCTCGCCCAGCTGCCGGGCAGGCTCGCGCGGACCCGCGCCTATGACCTGCTCGACCGGTTCCAGCTGCGGGACGCCGCCGACCGCCCCGCCCGCACCTACTCGGGGGGCATGCGGCGGCGTCTCGACGTGGCGGCGGCCCTCGTGCAGCGGCCACCGATCGTCTTTCTCGACGAGCCCACGACCGGGCTCGACCTGCAGAGCCGCAACGAACTCTGGGACATGATCCGGGAGCTCGTGGCCGAGGGAGCCACGGTGCTGCTGACGACCCAGTACCTGGAAGAGGCCGATCGCCTGGCCGATCGGGTGGCCGTCATGAGCGAAGGTCGTGTCATCGCCTCCGACACCCCGGCGGCGCTGAAGTCTCAGCTCGGGAACACGGTGCTCGAGATCGGCCTGAAGAACGAAGCCGAGGCGATCCGGGCTGCAGACCTCCTCACCCGGGCGACGGGGGTCAAGACCGACCGGGAGGGAACCTTGGTCCACCTCAGCTCGGCAGACGGGACCCGCGTGCTACTGGAATCCGTGCAGTCGCTCAACGAGAACGACCTCGTGCCCACGACGCTCACCGTCCGCGAACCCAGTCTCGACGACGTCTTCCTCTCGCTCACGGGACAACGCGCGAGAACGGACGAGACCGACACCGCGGAGCCGGTCGCAAGGATCCGGCGATGAGCACCGGCGCCGTAACCCTCGACGCCCCGGCCGTGCGGCACCCCTACCGGCTGACCCGACCGTTCCGGGACTCCCTCTCGGCGGGCAGCCGCAACCTGATCGCCTACTGGAGGGTCCCCTCGCTGCTCGTCTTCTCCACCATCCAGCCGATCATCTTCGTCCTCATGTTCCGCTACGTGTTCGGCGGCGTCGTGGGGCTCTCGGGTCTTATCAACGTTCCCTACGTGGACTACCTGATGCCCGGCATCTTCGTGCAGACCACGGTGTTCGGCGCCATCGGGACGGCGATCGGCCTCGCCACGGACCTGCAGAGCGGGCTGCTCGAACGGTTCCGCTCGCTGCCGATGTCCCGCTCGGCGGTCCTGGCGGGCCGGACCCTCGCCGACCTCGTGCGCAACATCTTCGTCGCGGCCCTCATGGTGGGGGTGGGCTACACCGTCGGCTTCCGGGCTGACGTCGGCGCGCTCGGCCTGCTCGCCGCGATGCTTATCGTGCTGTTCTTCGGCTACGCGCTCTCCTGGGTCTTCGCCTCGGTCGGCCTCATGACGGGCAATCCCGAGACGGCCCAGGCGGCCGCCTTCCCCGTGATGGCCCCGCTCGTCTTCGCGTCCTCCGCCTTCGTCCCGGTCTCGGTGATGCCGGGCTGGCTCCAGGCGTTCGCCGCCCACCAGCCGGTCTCGGTCACGGTCGCCGCCGTCCGGGCGCTCTGCATCGGAGGGCCCACGGCGATGAACGTGCTCGAGGCCCTCGCCTGGAGCGTCGGCATCCTCGCGGTCTTCGGCCCGCTCGCGGTCCTTCGCTACCGGCGGTCCGCCTAGGAACTAGGAGATCATCCGGGACACGGGACCAACGCCCCGCCCCGGGGGACCTTCAGGCTTTCCAGGACGCGTAGTCGCTCATGTTCGCGGCGCGCAGCGCGCCGACGTAGCCCGCCCGCTCGTAGTCCGCACCGTCCGCTTCGGCCGGCACGGCGAGCTTCCCACGAGCCGCCGCAACGTTCTCGAACCCCTTGCGTCCCATCCAGTCCGACAACCCGTCGAGGAGCACGGCCGCGTACTCGGGACCGTGGCGCAGAAGGGCCGAAGCCGTCATCACGACATCGGCCCCGGCAAGCAGGTACTTACCCACGTCGTCCGGGCCCTCGACGCCGGTCGTTGCCGCCAGGTCGGCGCGGACGCGCCCGTAAAGGAGGGCGATCCAGGTGCGCGGCAGACGGGCCTCGCTCGGGTGGGAGAGCCCGATCTGGGGCACGACGGAGAGCGTCTCGGGGTCGATGTCGGGTTGCAGGAAGCGGTTGAACAGCACGAGGGCGTCGGCACCGGCCTCGTCGAGGCGCATCGCCATCGCGCCGGTCGAGCTGAAGTGCGGGCCGAGCTTCACCGCGACCGGCACGCTGACCGCTTCTTTCACACTTCTCAACACCTCGACGTGCCGGTCCTCGACCTCACGGCCCGAGATACGCGTGTCACCGGGCAGGTAGTAGATGTTCAGCTCGATCGCCGCCGCCCCGGCATCCTGCATCTGGCGCGCGAAGTCCACCCAGCCACCGGGTGTGACGCCATTGAGGCTCCCGAGTACCGGGATCTCGACGGCGGCGACGGCCCGCTCGAGCACGCTCAGGTAGTGACGCGGGCCCGGTTCGTCCTCCGCGACGTCCGGGAAGTACGAGAGCGACTCGGCGAAGCTCTCGCTGCCAGCCTCGATGAGCCGCGCATTCTCGGCCGCGTCCCGGCGCACCTGCTCCTCGAACAGCGAGTACAGCACGACCGCGCCGACCCCGGCATCCGCGACGCGCTGCACTCCCTCGACGGTCCACGACAGTGGTGAGGCCGACGCGATGAGCGGATTGCGAAGTGCCAACCCCATGTAATCCGTCGTGAGGTCCATCACTGCTCCTTGCGTGCGTCGGCGGCGAAGCGCTGGGCGCCGCGGGTCGCCATCTCCTCGTAAACATCCCACTGCCGCAGGACCTGCTGCTCTCCGAGCCCGTGCAACCGTTCCGCCTCGACCGGATCGGTGTTCTGGAGCGAGCGGTAACGCAGTTCCCGATTCGTGTAATCACCGAGCGGAATCCGCGGCCGCGTCGAGTCGAGCATGAACGGGTTGCCACCCGCCGCGCGCACCACCGGGTCGTAGCGGACAAGCGGCCAGTAGCCGCTCTCCACGGCCCGGTACTGCTGGTCGAGCCCGTCGCGCATCGCGATCCCGTGGGAAATGCAGTGGCAGTAGGCGAGCACGAGGGAGGGGCCGTCATAGGCCTCCGCCTCGCGGAACGCCGTCAGCGTCTGTTGCGGATCGGCGCCCATCGCGACGCGGGCGACGTAGACGCTGCCGTAGGAGATCGCCTGCAGGGCGAGGTCCTTGCTCACCACGGTCTTGCCCGAGGTCGCGAACTTGGCCACGGCCCCCAACGGCGTCGCCTTGGACATCTGGCCGCCGGTGTTCGAGTACACCTCCGTGTCGAGCACGAGCACGTTGACGTTGCGCCCGCTCGAGAGCACGTGATCAAGCCCGCCGGACCCGATGTCGTAGGCCCAGCCGTCACCACCGACGATCCAGATGCTCCGCCGGACGAGGAAGTCGACCACACTGCGCAGGTCCTCGGCGACGGTCCCGTCGACGCCGTCGAGCCGCCGCTTCAGCTCGGCCAGCCGTTCGCGCTGGGCGCGCAGCTCCGACTCCCGCTGCTGCGGGGCCGAGAGGATGTCGTCGACGAGCTCGGGACCGAGCGCATCGCGCAGCTCGAGGAGGCGCCGTCGGGCGAGCCCGGCGTGCGTGTCCGCCGCGACACGGAATCCGAGCCCGAACTCGGCGTTGTCCTCGAACAACGAGTTCGACCAGGCCGGCCCGCGCCCGTCGGCGTCCTTCGTCCACGGCGTCGTCGGCAGATTGCCGCCATAGATCGACGAGCAACCGGTCGCATTGGCGACCATCAGCCGGTCGCCGAACAGCTGCGAGAGAAGCTTCACGTAGGGGGTCTCGCCACAGCCCTCGCAGGCCCCCGAGAACTCGAACAACGGCTCGAGGAACTGCGTGCCGCGAACCGTGCCGAAGTCGACCCGGGACCGGTCGGTCGCCGGCAGGGTCTGGAAGAAGGCGATGTTCTCCCGTTCGGCGGCGACGAGCGGCACGCGCTCGGTCAGGTTGATCGCCTTGCGGACGGGGTCACCCGGCGTCTCGACCGGGCACGCCTCGACGCACAGGCCGCAGCCCGTGCAGTCCTCGATATAGACCTGCAGCGTGTAGCGCGCGTCCGGCAGGCCGACGGCATCGAGCCGCGCCGAGCGGAACCCGTCCGGCGCCCCCTTCAGGTGGGACTTGTCGTATTGGCGCGAGCGGATCACGCTGTGCGGGCACACGAAGCTGCAGTTGCCGCACTGGATGCACGTCTCCGGCTCCCAGCGGGCGATGAACTCCGAGATGTTCCGCTTCTCGTAGGCGGCGGTGCCGCTCGGGTACGTGCCGTCCACCGGGAGGGCGCTCACCGGGAGGGCTTCGCCCCGGCCGGCCATCATCTCGGCCGTGACGGTGCGGACGAACTCCGGCACGCCGTCGGGAACGACGCGCGGCAGCTCGCGGGTCGCCGTCACCTTCCCGGGCACCTCGACCCGGTGCATGCCCTCGAGGGCGCGGTCAACGGCGGCCTGGTTCTTCTCGACGACCTCCGTGCCGCGTCGCCCGTAGGTCTTCGCGACCGCCATCTTGATCCGGTCGATCGCCACATCGCGTGGCAGCACCCCCGAGATCGCGAAGAAGCAGGTCTGCAGGATGACGTTCGTCCGGCCGGCGAGGCCCACGTCACGGGCGATCCGACTGGCGTCGATCACGTAGAGGTCGATCCCCTTGGCGATGATCTGTTCCTGGACCGGCCGCGAGAACGAATCCCAGACCTCGTCCGGCGGGTACGGGCAGTTGAGGAGCAGGGTCGCGCCCGGCGCGGCCGGGCCGAGGACGTCGGCGCGGTCGAGCAGGCCGTACTGGTGGCAGCCGATGAAGCTCGCCTGGCTCACGAGATACGGCGCCCGGATCGGCTTCGGACCAAAGCGCAGGTGCGACACCGTCTGCGAGCCCGATTTCTTCGAGTCGTAGACGAAGTATCCCTGCGCGTTGAGGCCTTCCTCGTCGCCCAGGATCTTGATCGTGTTCTTGTTGGCACCGACCGTCCCGTCCGATCCGAGTCCGAAGAAGATCGAGCGGACCGTCTCGGCGGGCTCGATGTCGAACGTCGGGTCCCACGAGATGCTCGTCCCGGAAACGTCGTCGTTGATGCCGACCGTGAAGCCGCGGCGCGGCTGGTCCGCCGACAGCTCGTCAAACACGCCACGCACCATCCCCGGCGTGAACTCCTTCGAGGAAAGGCCGTAGCGGCCACCGAACACCTCCGGCATGGCCTGCCTCACGCCTTTGGCGGCCGCTTCGCTGAGCGCGGCGACCGTGTCGAGGTAGAGCGGCTCACCCATCGAACCGGGCTCCTTCGTCCGGTCGAGCACGGCGACGCGCCGCACGGTCGCCGGCAGCGCCGCGGCGAGAGCCTCGGCGGGGAACGGGCGAAACAGTCGAATCTGGACCACGCCGACGCGCTCCCCGCTCGCGACGAGCGCCGCAACGGTCTCCTTGGCCGTCTCCCCGCCCGATCCCATGATGACGATCACGCGCTCGGCCTCGGGGTGCCCGGAGTAGTCGACGATGTGGTACTGCCGGCCGGTCCGCCCGGCAACACGCGCCATCGCGTCCTCCACGGCGTCCGGCACGGCCGCGTAGAAGGGGTTCACCGTCTCACGTGCCTGGAAGTAGACGTCCGGGTTCTGGGCCGTGCCGCGGATGAACGGGTGTTCCGGCGAGAGCGCCCGGCCGCGGTGTGCCTGGATGAGCTCGTCGGAAACGACGGCCGCGATGTCCTCGTCGGTAAGTATCTCGATCGTGTTCAACTCGTGCGACGTGCGGAATCCGTCGAAAAAGTGCAGGAACGGCACACGAGTGACCAGCGTCGAGGCGTGCGCGACGAGTGCCAGGTCGTGGGCCTCCTGCACCGAGGCCGAGGCAAGAATCGCGAAGCCCGTCTGGCGGACCGCCATGACGTCGGCGTGGTCCCCGAAGATCGAAAGACCCTGGGCGGCGAGCGACCGTGCCGCGACGTGCAACACCGCCGGCGTGAGTTCGCCGGCGATCTTGTACATGTTCGGGATCATGAGCAGCAGCCCCTGCGAAGCGGTGAACGTCGTCGCCAGGGCGCCGCTTTGCAGCGCGCCGTGCAGTGCGCCCGCCGCGCCTCCTTCGCTCTGCATCTCGACGACCGTCGGCACGCCGCCCCAGAGGTTGACCCTCTTGTGGCTCGCCCACTCGTCGGCGAACTCCGCCATCGGCGACGACGGAGTGATCGGGTAGATACAGCACACCTCGCTGAGCCGGTATGCAACCGAGGCTGTGGCCTCGTTCCCGTCGACTGTCACGCGCATTTCAGTTCGCCTCCGCCACCATCTCGATCGCATGTACCGGACACTGTTCGAAGCACGCCCCACAACCGGTACAGCGGTCGTAGTTGAACCGGTAACGGTTCCCGACGCCGAGCTTGATCACGGCGTCTTCGGGGCAGGAACCGAGGCAGCCATCGCACTCGAAGCAGTTACCGCAGGACAGGCACCGGCCTGCCTCGTACACCGCCTCGTCAGCGGACAGACCGCCGACCACCTCGTCGAAGTCGGCGACGCGCTCCTCGGGCGCGAGCTCGGGCTGCTGGCGCCGGGCATTGTCGCCGAAGTACCAAAGGTGCAGCCGGTCAAATGCCGCCAGGTCGTGCTTCGCTGCCGTCGCTCCGTCAGCACCGCTGAGCCACCTGTCGATGTGTCGGGCCGCCTTCTTCCCGTGGCCGACACCGACCGTGACAGTGCGCTCGCTCGGCACCATGTCGCCACCGGCGAACACACCTGCGCAGCCGGTCTCCATCGACGGCGACACCTTCACAGTCCCGTCCTTCTCGAACTCAACTCCCGGGACCCTGTGCAGGAACTCCGTGTCGGTCTCCTGCCCGAGCGCCAGGATGACGGTGTCCGCCGAGAGGGTCTCGAACCGGCCGGTCGGCTGCGGGAAGCCCGACTCGTCGAGCTCCATCACCTCGACCTGCATCTCCGAACCGTCCATCTCCTTGATTGTCCGGAGCCAGTTGATCCGCACGCCCTCACGCTCGGCGTCCTCGGCCTCCTCGGAGTGGGCCGGCATCTGCTCGCGCGTGCGCCGGTAGACGATCATCGCCTCGTCGGCGCCAAGCCGCTTGGCGACCCGGGCGGCGTCCATCGCGGTGTTGCCACCGCCGTAGACGGCGACGCGGCGACCGATGGACGGCCGCTCGCCCGAAGCGACGCTACGCAGGAACGAAACCGCATCCAGCATCGGCCCGGTGTCGCGGGCCGGGATCTCGACGCGCCGGGACAGGTGGGCACCCACGGCGACGAAGACGGCGTCGAAACCGCCCTCCTGCTTCTCTGCAGCGAGGTCATCGACCTTGTGCTGGCCGGTCATCTCCACGCCAAGTGCCGTGATCCGAGCGAGCTCGGCACTGAGCACGTCTCGGGGCAGCCGGTAGGCCGGAATGCCGTACCGCATCATCCCGCCCGGTTCGGCTCCCGCGTCCCGGATCTCGACTTCATGACCGAGCCGGGCGAGGTGGTAGGCCGCCGAGAGTCCGCTCGGGCCAGCTCCGATCACGAGCACCCGCTTGCCGCTGCGGACCGCGGGCGGATCGAACTGCCAGCCCTTCTCAAGCGCGAGGTCCCCAAGGAACCGCTCGACCGAGTGGATCGACACGGCGCTGTCGAGGTTGGCGCGGTTGCAGACGCTCTCGCACGGGTGGTAGCAGACCCTCCCGTGGATCGCCGGCAACGGATTGTTGGTGACGAGCTCGCGCCAAGCCTGCTCGTGGCGACCCGCCAGGGTGTGCGACAGCCACGCCTGGATGTTCTCGCCGGCAGGGCAGCCGGCGTTGCAGGGCGGCAGTAGGTCGACGTACACCGGGCGCCGCTCTCGGACCGGGCCGGAGTGAGTGCGCCCGTGCGTCAGGTCCGGCAACATCGCAACGTCCCACAACCGGCTGCTCATGACTGTTTCCACTCCTTATGGGCTATGACGGCCAAGCTAGCTGGCCGAGTACCCCCCGCCCAGCAAAATAGCTTGCTGACCTGCAACTCGTACACCGGCCGACCGCACATGCTCGGTTGAAGACAAGTAACGCAAAAACCTTCGGATCGGACCTCTCCCGCGGTCCTTTTCTCCGGTCCAGCTATCGAGGTACTCCCGCTTTCGGGTCGCGCCCCGACGACGCTGCACATGATCACAAGCGCCGGATCCTGAGGGTCCACAACGAGAAGGACGCTCAGCCCCCCGCGCCAGTCCCCGGAACGGTCCTCACGGAGACGCTCAAGGGTGCGGCGCTTTCGCCGTGGTGACGAGCCAAGCCGGATTGGCGAGCATCGTCAGCGATGCGATCACGACCGCTCACACGAATCGTACTTGACAGTCACCCGGGACCTAAGTCCCTGTTTTGCCCTATCAGCGAGGATCGAGGAGAGCGGAACCTACCTCGCGCCGTGTCCGTGACGAGGGTGGTTGTGACGGCCTCGGCAGTGGCCGTGCCCGCGTCCCTGGCAGGGACCGTGGCCCCCGTGGCCGTGCGGTCCCTGGCCTGACGCGCCGGACGGCCCCCCGGGACCCGCTGCCCCCGACGGCCCGTTCGATCCAGACGGTCCAGTTACTCCGGATGGGCCCGAAGGGCCGCTCGACCCGCTCGCCGAAGGCCCGATCGCCCCCGAGCAGCCCGATCCCCTACCGGGGTGTCTCGGCGCCCAGCTGCTGTGGCGGGGTATCGCCCGCGTGGCCGGCAACAGCCCGTCATCGGTGACATGCGGGCGCGCCGCGGGCTCACGTTCCGATCACGGTGCCGGACTGCTGCCGAAGGCCGGTGCCGGTGACCCGAGCACTTCAGCGGGACGGATCGGGGGGGCGTTCGACCAGGTCGCGAGGATCGACCCCGCGATGATCACCGGGAAGCCGATCGCGATACCCAGCGTGAACGGCTCGCCGAGCGCCACGATGCCGAGCAGCAGCGCGACCGCCGGGTTGATGTAGGTCACGACCGTCGCGCGGGTCGGGCCGATTTCCTTGATGAGCGCGAAGAACAGCATGAACGCGAGCACCGTGCACACGACCGACAGTGTCACGACGGATTCCGCGGCCTCGGCATGGAACCTGCGCGGCAGGTGTGTTAATGCGAACGGCAGGTAGATGAGAGCGGTGACGAACATCGAGGCGGTGACGACCTCGAGGCTCGGGACCTTGGCAAGGCGCCGGCTGACGATCATCGGTGCGATCGCGTAGCCGATTGAGCACAGCACGACCTCGCCCATCGACAGGAGACTCGATCCCTTGACTCCCACGCCGGCGAGGATGACAACCCCCGCGAAGCCGAGGATCAGACCTGAGACCCGCCGCGCCCCGGGTCGTTCGTGACCTAGTGCCCAGGCGATCAGCAGCCCGAAGATGGGCACGGTCGCGACCAGCAGCCCCGCCAGCGAGCTCGTCAGCTTCTGTTCCGCCGTGGCAAGCAGGAACCAGGGCACGGTGATCTCGGCGAGCGTGTAGGCGAGGACGGCGGGCCAGTGTTTGACCAACTCGCGCAACTTCCGACGCTGGACCACGAACGGCACCAGGATGAGCGCGGCAAGTCCCGTGCGGAAAAAGACGAGCGTCGCCGGATCGAGGTCACGGACGGCGATTCGGATGAAGAAGTAGGGAAGTCCCCAGATCACCGCGATGCCGGCGAACTGCAACCAGGCGCGCTTCGACATCGCCGGCCTAGGCCCTTGCGCCGCGGCAACGAGCTTTCAGTTCACCAGGGGACCGTGCGAAGTTCGCCAGCGACAGGCACGATCGCATGGCCATACGGTAGAGGCTCCGGCGATTCCCCCGGGACGCCCCGGACCGCGCTTGTGACAGGCAACACCCGATGCACAAGACTCGGCTGCGTGCTCACGTCTCCGACGCTGCGCGGGCGCTTCGTCCAGCTCGAGCCGCTCGCCACCAGCCACATCCCCGATCTCGTCGCGGCCGCTGCCGAGGACCGCTCGTCCTTCACCTTCAGCGAGGTCCCGAACGGCGTCGCGGAGGTCAGGAACTACGTCGAAAAGAACATCGAGCTGGCCCGGTCGGGGCGTCAGGTCCCGTTCACCGTCCGGCAGCTGAACACCGACCGGATCGTCGGCGCGACGCGCTTCATGGACCTCGAGGTCTTCGAGTGGCCGCCCCCCTGGCCGCCGGGCGTGACGAGGGGACCGGCACCATCGGACGACAACCCGCCGAGTGTCGTCGAGGTCGGTGGGACCTGGTACGCGGCGTCGGCACAGCGGACCGTCGTCAACACCGAATGCAAGCTGTTGCTCCTCTCCTACGCCTTCGACACCTGGGGAGTCCTCCGAGTCTCGCTGAAGACCGACGCCCGCAACGAAAGGTCATGCACGGCGATTCTGCGGATCGGCGCGCGCCTCGAGGGCATCCGCCGCGTCCACGCGCCGGCCGTCGATGGTGGCGTCCGCGACACCGCGTACTACTCGATCGTCGCCTCCGAGTGGCCGGAGGTTCACGCGCACCTCGAGGCGCTGCGCGACCGGTGAGCCGCCGTTCGGCGCCTCCCTGCGCCAGGCTCGCGCCGTCTGCCCAGACTCAGTTCGATTCGTCGAGACGCAGCAACAGCGCCTGCACGAGAAGCATTTCGTTGGGGTTCCGGCTGAGGTGCGCCGCCGCAGCGTCGATCTCCTGGCACGCCGCTACGAGCGAGACAGCCCGTCGGGCCGCAAGCTTCTCCGTGCCGAGCCGGGACCGGTAGGCCGCGGCGAGCGTCGCCAGCCCGGCACGCAACTCGTCCGTACGCACCTGCCGCTGCTCCCGGCGGTGACGTTCCTCGATGGCCCTCCGCCCGGGCGTCCGGCGCTCACCCGCGAGCTCGGCGGCAGCATCGGCACTCGCGAGTTCCGCCTCCTGGTGCTCCGTGAGCACGACGAGCAACTCGTCCGTCGCGGCAAGCAGCTCTGCCGCGAGCGTGGCAACGACCGCTCCAGTGCCGTCGAGCTGCTCGGGAACCGAGCGCCAGCGGGCCTCGCGGGTCGCGAACCCCGGATCCCCGACGAGTAACCGCGCCCGGTCGAGGCGCCCGTTCGCCGCCAAAGCGGCCGCCAGCGCGTCTTCCTCTGTCGCGCCGTCCGCGCGCAACGCGCCCGCGATGCTCTCGACGTCGAGCGGGGAGAACTCCACCTCAACACAGCGGCTGGCGATGGTAACGAGCGCGGGCGCCCGCGTATCGGCGAGGACGATGATCACGGTCGTCGCGGGCGGCTCCTCGATCGTCTTCAGAAGTGCCGGAGCCGCTCGGTCAACAAGATGGAAATCGGCGAGGACGAGGACCTGCAGGCGCGAGTATCGCGGCGTCCGCTGTGCAAGCTGGGTGACCTCCCTCGCCTCGTCGACAAGGATCGAGGCGCCGTGACGCTCGACGAACACGACATCGGGATGGCGTCCCGCAAGGACGTCGTGACACGACGGGCAATCGCCACACCCTCCGTTCGGACAGATGAGCGCGGCTGAGAAGGCCCGAGCAGCCCCGCGCTTGCCCGAACCGGGCGGACCGATGAAGAGGAAGGCGTGCACGGGCGACGCGACGAACGAGCCGAGAACCGCCCGCGCACGCGGTTGCCCGACGATCCGGTCGAGGACGGGTGAACCCGGGCTCGCCGCGCGACCCGAAGGCGATGTCGTGCTCAGCTCTCCCTCACATCGCTTCGCTCTTGCCGATCAAGCCGAGACGGGCAGCGACGACAGCGCGCGCACGGTTGGCCACTTCTTCCCGGGTCCCCGAGGCGTCGACAACGACCCAGTGCTCAGGGTCGGCTTGCGCGAGTTCGCAGAAGCCCTTTGCCACCCGGACGAAGAAGGCCCCATCCTCCTTCTCGAATCGGTCGTCGGGTTGCTCCCTGCGCGCTGCACCATCGGCGATGGGCAGGTCCAAGAGGATGACGAGATCGGGTGAGAGACCGGCACAGCTGAGGTCGTTCGCCGCAGTGATCTCATCGAGCGGCAGGCCGCGACCGTATCCCTGATACGCGAGCGTCGATCCCGAGAAGCGATCGCAAACGACGTCGTGGCCGGCAGCGAGCCAAGGCTTGATCCGCTCGGCGACGTGCTGGGCGCGCGTGGCGAGCATCAGCATCAGCTCCGCCCGTGGGTCGAGAGGGGCGAGTTCGCCATCGAGCAGGACGGACCTGATCCTTTCCCCGATCGCGGTCCCGCCGGGCTCTCGCGTCGACTCCGCACCGAGATACGCCGCGAGCAGCTCCGCTTGCGTCGACTTGCCGCACCCCTCACCACCCTCGAGGACGATCAATCTCCCGCGCGCGTCCATCACATCCGAGACTACGACACTGGGAGTTCGCGGCGACCCGGCGAGGTGGACTCGCTAGCCCCGCCTAACCGCGGCCCGCCCGGTCTTCTTGACCGCCGTCTTCTTGGCCGTCGTCTTCTTGGCTGCCGTCTTCTTGGCCGCGGCCCGCCTCGTACCGCGCGCCCGGCGGGGGGACCTCGGTCCAGCGGCCCGCCTCTCGGCAAGCAACTCGGCCGCGCGTTCGAGCGTCATCGATTCGGGGTCGTCGCCGCGCCGCAGCGAGGCGTTCACTGTCCCGTCCGTCACGTAGGAACCGAATCGGCCGTCTCGAAGAAGGATCGGCGAGCCTGACTCCGGATCGATACCGATCTCCCGGCCAGGGGAGCTGCCGGCCCCACCGAACCGGCGTTCCTTCGGGCGCGAGAACAGCTCGAGCGCGCTCGCGAGGTCGATCTCCAGCAACTGCTCCTCAGTCGCGAGACTGCGCGATTCGCGGCCCCGCTGCAGGTAGGGCCCATAGCGACCGTTGCGGGCGAGGACCTCCTCGCCCGTCGTGGGATCGAGGCCGACGACTCGGGGAAGGCGAAGCAGCTCGAGACCCTGTGTAAGCGTCAGCGCGTCGGGGGTCATCGACTTGAACAGCGACGCCCGCGGGGGTTTCTCTCCCTTGGCGGCCGTCTCGCCGAGTTGGACGTACGGCCCGAAACGCCCGGTCCGCACCGACACGACAAGCCCGGACTCCGGATCGACCCCGAGCTCGCGCTCACCGGACGGCGCGGAGAGCAGTTCGAGAGCACGTTCGAGCGAGAGCTCGTCGGGGGCGAGGTCCGCCGGGAGCGAGGCGCGGTCCTCGCCCCGTTGCAGATACGGACCGAACCGGCCCACCCGGACGACCACGGCAGCCCCGTCGTCGTCGGCGCCGAGCGGGATCGAGTTGACCTCCCGGGCGTCGATCTCACCGAGGTGATCCACGACCGCCTGTCGAAGTCCCTGGCCGCCCTCGACCGAGGCGGGACGGCCGGTGCCACCGCCCGGCGTGCCGTCCGAGGCGTCGCCGAAGTAGAAACGCTCGAGCCACGGGATCGCCTGCTCGGTGCCCGCCGCGATCTCGTCGAGGTCGTTCTCCATGCTGGCCGTGAAGTTGTAATCCACCAGCGATGGGAAGTGCTCCTCCAACAGGCCCACGACGGCGAAGGCAAGGAAGGCGGGCACGAGGGCGCTCCCCCTCTTCCAGACGTAGCCGCGGTCCTGGATCGTCTGCAGGATGCTGGCGTAGGTGGAGGGCCGGCCGACACCCAGCTCCTCGAGGCGCCGTACCAGCGAGGCCTCGGTGTAGCGGGCAGGAGGCTTGGTGGCGTGCTCCTCGGCGGCGAAGGATTCGAGCGCGAGCGGGACACCGCGGTCGACCTGGGGCAGGCGGACCTCGTCGACGCGGCGCGATTCCTCCAGCTCGTCGTCGCTCTCCCGGTAGACGCGCAAGAACCCGGGCGAGGTGATGACCGTCCCAGCGGCAGTGAACTCGGCCACGGTGCCCCGGGGTGCGACGGGGGTCGCCGTCGTCGTGGCACCGACGATACGGAGCCGCGCCGTGGACCCGGTCGCGTCGATCATCTGCGAGGCGATCGTGCGCTGCCAGATGAGCTCGTAGAGCCGCCGCCCGTCACCGCCGACGCTCGGTTCGATCTCACCGGGGAGCCGGAAGCTGTCGCCGGCAGGCCGGATCGCCTCGTGGGCCTCCTGGGCGTTCTTCACGCGCCGCTCGTAGGTGCGGGCGCGCTCGGGGACTAGCCCGGCCCCGTAGAGCTGGCGGGCCTGGTCACGCGCCGCGGCGATCGCCGTCGACGACAGCGTCGTCGAGTCCGTCCTCATGTAGGTGATGTGGCCCTGTTCGTAGAGGCGTTGCGCGACCTGCATCGTGCGCTGCGCTGAGAAACCGAGCTTGCGGGCCGCCTCCTGCTGCAATGTCGAGGTGATGAAAGGAGCCGAGGGCGACCGCCGGTACGGCTTCGACTCCACGGCGGCGACCGAGAACGCCGCGCCCTCGAGCGCGCCGGCGAGCGACGCCGACGACGACTCGTCGAGCAGGATTGGACCGGTCGGGTCGGCGAGCCCGCCGACCGAGGTGAAGTCCGCGCCGTCGGCGATCGACCGCCCGCCGAGGCTGGCGAGCCCGGCGGTCACGAAATCGCCACCTTTGGTGGCGAAGCTCCCCTGCAGGCTCCACCACGTCGCCGACCGGAAACGCATGCGTTCGCGTTCGCGTTCGACGACGATGCGCGTCGCGACGCTCTGGACGCGCCCCGCCGACAGGCCCTGCATGACCTTCTTCCAGAGGACCGGCGAGAGCTCATAGCCATAGAGGCGGTCGAGGATGCGACGCGCCTCCTGGGCGTCGACGAGGCGGCGGTCGAGCTCACGGGGATGGTCGATCGCGTACTCGATCGCCGAGGGGGTGATCTCGTGGAAGACCATCCGCTTCATGGGCACCTGCGGCGAGAGCACCTCCAACAGGTGCCACGCGATCGACTCGCCCTCGCGGTCCTCGTCGGTGGCGAGGTAGAGCTCGCTCGCCTCGCGCAGCAGCGCGCGCAGCTTGCGCACCTGGTCCTGCTTCTCGGGGGCGATGACATACAACGGCTTGAAGCCGTTGTCGACGTCGACCCCGAGCCGGGACCACGGCTCCCCCCGGTACGCGGCGGGGACCTCGGCGGCCGAGCGGGGG
Organism: Acidimicrobiaceae bacterium; assembly: GCA_003159795.1. Lineage (GTDB taxonomy): Bacteria > Actinomycetota > Acidimicrobiia > Acidimicrobiales > Bog-793 > Bog-793. The sequence continues at coordinate 21,368 of PLPK01000082.1, forward strand.
AGGTCGCGGATGTGCCCGATGGAGGACTCGACCAGGTAACCGGGGCCGAGGAAGCGCGCGATCGTCTTCGCCTTGGCGGGCGATTCGACGATCACAAGTGGCTTGGGCACGAAAACCCTCCGGGACGGTGGCGAACGATATCGGGGGAGACCCCACCTGGCCAGCACCCCAGCCCCCGGAGGTCGTCGGGCGCGGGTGATGAGTTGTAACGCCCCCCGGCAGCGTGTTCGATGGAAGGCGTGGACGCTGCCCGACGGGAGGGCCCCGGGACGGCCGGGGCGCCGCCGCGATGAGCGCCGTGACCGAGTCGGAGGCCCCCCGGCGGGGGCCGCAACCCCTCGACGAGGCGGCGTTCTTCGACCTCGACAAGACCATCATCGCCAAGGACGCGATGGCGGCCTTCGGCGGGCCGCTGCGCAAGCGGGGCCTCATGAAGAGGCGTTCGCTCGCCCAGGTCGCCCTCGCCCAGGTCATCTACCTCATCCTCGGCTCGAACGACCGCCGGCTCGACCGCATCCAGACGGCCGTGCTCCGGCTCACGAAGGGCTGGTCGCGGGCCGAGGTCCTCGCCATCGTGAACGACGCCCTCGAGAGCGTCGTCGAGCCGATCATCTACGACGAGGCGATGGACCTCATCGACGACCACCACTCGGCGGGTCGCAAGGTCGTCATCGTCTCGGCCTCACCGCTCGAGATCGTCCAGCCGCTCGGCCGCCACCTCGGTGTCGAGGCCACGATCGCCAGCGAGGCGGCCGTCGACGCCGCCGGCTGCTACACGGGCGAGCTCGCCTTCTACGCCGCCGGGCCGCAAAAAGCGGGGGCGGTGCGGGCCTGGGCCGCGCGGGCCGGCGTCGACCTCGCTCGCTCGTACGCCTACAGCGACTCGCTCACCGACCTGCCGCTCCTGGAGATCGTCGGCCACCCGGTCGCGGTGAACCCCGACCGGGGGCTGGCGAAGGTCGCCGAGGAGCGCGGCTGGGATGTCGAGAGTTTCATCCGGCCGGTCCGCCTGCGGGACCGGGTGCGGGACCGGGTGCGCGCCGTGCCGCCGAGGCCGGCGATCGCCATCGGGACGAGCACGGTCGTCGTCGGGGTCGGCGCCGCGGCCCTCGGCTGGTGGCTCCACTCCCGCCGCAGGACCGGGCCGGCCCTCGAGGAGATCCGCGTCGTGTGACGCGCGCCGGGCTCAGTCCGAGTTGAGTCCGGCAAATTGGGTGAGATGAAGGCGGGGGCCAATACACCCGGGGATGAAACTAAAGCCATGCCCGGTGCTCATTCCGAGGGCGTGCTCACGCGAGGGGTCGGCTTCGTGCTCGACTCGACCCCGGCCCAAGAGCGGCTTTTGCGCTCCCACGCCGGGGCGGCGCGTCGGGCTCATAACCCGCGGTGTTGGGCGTCACGCCGGCCTCCACGCGAACTTGTACGTGGGCTTCGCGAGTCGGGTCATGCTCCGGTGGTCTGTTCGGGTCGTACGGTTGGTCGATTTCCACGGCGATCGGCGCGCTGGGTTCTAGCTGCACTCTGGGCGGCCGTCTTCCTCGGGCTGGGTGACATCTCTAAGGCCAACGGAGGAGTTCGCCCCGCCCTACTTCGATGCGATCTCGCGATGAGCGGGCGGACAGGGTCGTGGATGCCCAGAAGTCTCCCTTCCACTGGGCACGCGAGCCTCTCCGCCCTTTCACGAGCTGCCGGGCCCGCTCTTGACATCATCCGTCTTTGAGCGCACGATCACTTGCAGTTCCTTGGGGACAACTGTCTGCCGCTGAGGCCGCTGGGGTTCGTTGGCGCGGGTGGGAACGAGGGGCCGGTGATGGCAGAAACCACTGGCAAGCGTAGGTGGACGGGAAACCGACTCGGGCGCGCCCGGTACCGCGGGGGCAAGGCACGAGGTGCGACGCAGGGTCGATGCCGGAGCGGGGTGAGCGGCCTGGGCGTGCCTCTTTGTGCCGCGCTCATCTTCGTTGGCGTCCTCGCGACCGTTCAGAATGCGTCCCAACCGTCCCGGCCAGTGCCGTTGGGACCAGTCCAGCTGCTGAGCTCGGCTCCGAGCTCCCCGATGTGGGTCGCCGCCACGATTCCTTCCGGCCTCGGGGCTCTCTACGCCGTCTCGTGCGCGAGCCCGACCGACTGTGTCGCCGTCGGCCAGACAACCGGCGGCCAGGGAGCGGCGATCGAGACGACCAACGGCGGTCAGAGCTGGTCGAGCGACACCGTCCCCTCGGGTGCCCAGCCGCTGCTCGCCGTGTCCTGCTGGGCCGCCGGGTATTGCGTCGCCACCGGCGGCACGACGAGCGCGGGGGACATCTATGTGGAGACAGCCGGCTCCTTCGCCGGACCGAAGACGGAGCCGTCGGGAGACACCGCGGTCGACGCGGTGTCCTGCCCGTCCGCGAGCTACTGCGCGGCAGCCGCCTACAACACGACGACGGGGCTGTTCGACGACATCCTGACGAGCACGAACGGCGGCTCGACCTGGTCCCTCGCAGCCTCGCAGGTGAAAGTGAGCGGCCAGCCGGTCTCTTTGGACGCGACGCAATGTCAGAGCGCCGCGGTGTGCTTCACCTCGGGGCCAGCGACCTCGTCCGCTTCGCCCGCGGTCCTCTGGACGACGAACGGCTGGTCCAGCTTCGCAGGCACCCAGTCCGGGGTCAGCGGCGACGTGCTCAGCTTCGTCGACTGCCCGACCGCCACCTACTGCCTCGCCGCCGGGAACACGACGACACCAACGGCATTCGTGGTGAGCGGGTCGCTAACGGGCGGATCGTGGAGCTGGAGCCAGACGTCGACTCAGCCTGCGGCCGCGCAGATCAGCAGGGTCCTCGGCGATCTCTGCGCCTCGACGACGACGTGTGTCCTCGTCGGCGCCAACAGCCTTGGCGATCTGGCGATCGCCGCCAGCTCGGACGGCGGCCTGACATGGAACACCGAGTACACCCCGGTCCTGTCGGGCAGCCTCTTCGGGGTCGCCTGCTCGCCGGTGGTGGCCGGGGAAACCCAGGTCTGCTTCACGGTCGGGGAGCAGTCTGGCAGTGCCGTGCTCCTGCAGGACAACGAGGGAGTCGTGGCGACGGGCACCCCTGTCACGACGCCGCCGGCCGTTCCCTACGCCGTCGACGCCTGGGGAGGGGGGAGCCCGTCTGAGGTCAACGTCGACCAGAACATCTGGGTCGGCAACGGTGCCGGCTCGGTCAACACCGCGACGGGGGACGTCTCGTACGCAGCGACCGACCTCACGGTCCCCGGGCCGGGCATCCCGCTGCAGTTCACCCGCACCTACGACGCCCAGGAGGCCGAAGTTCAATCGGCCGGCTCGACCGTCCCGCCCCTCGGCTACGGCTGGTCCGACAACTTGAACATGAGCCTCGCCTACGTCTCCGGCGTCGCGACCGTCACCGAGGAGGACGGGTCGCAGGTCTCCTTCGTCTCGATCGTCGGCGACGAGAACACCTGGTGCCAGGGCCTCTCCACGAACTTCTGTGCGACCACTCCGCGGGTCGAAGCGACGCTCAACCAGAACTCCAACGGCACCTGGACCTTCACCCGCTTCACCGGGGCCGACGACACCTACAGCTTCTCGGCGGCAGGCGCCCTGACCGAGATCGAGGACCCGGTCGGCGACACCTTGACCGCGAGCCCCTACACGGGGAACAACCCGTCGTGCCCGTCCGGTGACACCTGCACGGCGTGGACCAGCACCCCGGCACAGGGCGCGGCGGCCGGCCAGCTCGTGCTCGCGACCGACAGCGCGAACCAGCTGAGCGAGATCTTCGTACCCGGCGCCAGCAGTCAGGAGGTTTTCTACTCCTACTCGGGGTCGGGCTGCACCTGGGGCGCGAACACGCCCGACCTCTGCGCCGTCACCGACGTGCTTGGCAACACGACCAGCTACACCTACGACGGCCCGAGCTTCGAGTACTACCTCGCGAGCGTGACGCCCCCCGGGGGGATCGGCTCCTACTCCAACATCTACGACTCGGCCGGCCAGGTGACCAAGCAGACCGACCCGGTGAGCGGCGACACGACCTACTTCTACTACGGCACCGGTGCCTCAGCCCCCGCCCCCAGCATTACGACCACGACGGAGAGCGTCGACCCGGCCACCGGCGCCACGCCGATCGTGACCGAGTATGACTACGCCGACGACTTGCTGACCGCCGCGGACAGCGGCATCAGCACCGACAGCCCGGGGATGGCGAGCACGGTCCGCAACTCCAGCGTGCTGCTCGACAACTCCGCCACCGACGCCGACGGCAACACCATCGCCTACACCTACCAGACGGGCGTTCCCTGGACCTCGGCGGCGAACGTCGTCACCACGACCGACGGCGCCGGCAACGAGACCCAGACGGCGTACAACGCCGACAACCAGGTCTGGTGCAGCGTCGACGCCGCCGACTACGCCAACAGCACCCGGTGCCCGGCCTCGCCGCCCGCGGCTCCTCCGTTGCCCGGCACAACTGATCCCAACCTCGGGGCGACGATCTCTGTCTACAACGCGGCCGACGAGCTCACCTACGTGACCGATCCCCTCGGCAACACGACCATCTACGCTCACACCCCCTCCGGTGACGGGGTCCCCGCCGGGCTCCAGTACTGCGCGGTCGACCCGGTCGACTACCAGGC
>PLPK01000083.1 GCA_003159795.1 Acidimicrobiaceae bacterium
ACGGGCGCGAGCGGCGTGACCGGACCCAGTGGAACGACTGGGTCCAACGGCCTGACGAGCCTCCCCCCCATCTCGCCCTGCGAGACGACCGGGATGCTCGTTGTCGACGTGTCAAACCCCGGGACGAGCGGCACCTTCTCCGTGACGGTGCCGGAGGTCGCCTCGGCGACCGCCGCCGAACGCTTCGAGCTCATCGACAGCTCCGTGGCCGGGGCCGGTGGGTCCTCGCCCATCGAGGTGGTAATGGTCCGGGTCGCCCCCGACGTGAGCAGCGTCCAGGCGAGCTTCGCTGACGGAGCGACGGACCAGATGAACGTGCAGGACGGCTGGGCGGTCCTCGCCAACGATGGCAATTCACCCCTGCCGGCGAGCCTCACGGCGCTCGACAGCTCGGGCAACGCCGTCGGCAACGCGACCGTGTCGAGTGAGGACGCGATCGCGGAGCCCGACCGGTGCTTCCTCCCCCTTGCCAGCATCAACTCCAGCTCGGTGGGCGTCGCCAGGACGCCGACATCGAAGTGAGCCTCCGCGGCTAGCAGATGAGCGCGAATCGTGCTCATCTGTTAGCCGTGGACATCGCTCCGCCCGCCGAGAGCCAACTCCCCGGCGCACCGGACAATGCCCCAGAACAGCAGGCCGACAAGCCCGTTGCCGGTGGCGTTGACGACAGCTTCATCGCCGTCTACCAGGCGCACTACCCGCGCCTCGTTCGCGCGCTCGAGCTGGGCGGAACAAGCCGGGAGCACGCGGAGGATGTCGCCCAGGAGGCATTCGCGAGGACCTTCGGCCACTGGCGACGGGTCCGACGTGGCACGAACCCCGCGGGCTACGCCTACCGGGTCGCCTTCCGGATCGTCCGGCGGCAGCGCCGGCCGGACCTCCCCCTCGGCGACGATCCGGCCTCGCCGGACGTGGCGGACGAGGCAACCCTGGCTGTCGGGATCGAGCGCGCGCTCCAGGCGATGCCCGCGGCGCAGCGGCGCTGCGCGGTGCTCTGTCTTGCCGTCGGAATGCCCACGAAGGAGGCCGCCAGGACACTCGGGATCGCCGAATCGACTGTGCGGAAGCAGATCGAACGGGCGCGGAACGACCTCCGGCAGGTTCTTGGCGTCCCTTAGTGAAGCCGGCCCGGATCCGCACGGGGCTATTCGGTGCGCGAGCGCCCCACTAGACGCCGCGCACTGCGAGGACGGGCGAGCGCCGCAGACGGCGCGTCGGGAAGATGGCTGGTCCGGAAGCGTCGCGTCGACGAATGCCGCGGACGAGGACCGAGAACGGGAAGCGGACCAGGACTTCAGACGGCGACAGGTGGATCAACGGGCGGGCATGCTCGTCTCACGCGCATTTGCCTGCGCGGCGACCTCTCAGACAGGACGCCAAGAGCTTCGGACTCCGGCCCTTGGATCGGGCCGTTCTCGACGCTCCGTCTGAGAGAGCAAGAAACGGGGGCGTCATCGGAATGTTTCGTTCAACCTTGCCCATCACCGCCGTCGGGGCGCTTCCCGCGTTCGTACGTTCAATAAGATGAACGCTCCGCGCACTGAATCGAGGAGACGATGGACAAGATAGAACTTGCCAACCGCTACAAGGCGGCAGCAGAGGGCGTCCTGGGCCTCGTCGCCACGATCAACGATGAGGCCAGTGCCGTGGTCTTCAAGCACCCCGAATTCGGGACATTCCTTTTCGTTCTCGATGCCGAGAAGGACCCCGAGTATCTCATGCTGCTGTTCCCCTCATTCATGGACGCGTCACGTGTCGGTGGCGACCGGAACTTCCTTTTGCAGCTGGCGAACGATGTGAACATCGGCAAGAAGGCAGTGAAGGTCAGCGTCCTCAATGACGAGAAGTCGACCATGACGGCCTCGATCGAGTGCTTCGTCGCTGGGCCGGATCAACCCCCCAGCCAGGAATTCCTCAACACGGTCGTGAAGCGACAGTTCGGTGCCCTACTGACCGGGGTGCGAGCCGTCCTGGAAGGCGTGAGCAAGCGCGTCTCCTGACCCGACGGGCCACCACCGCGACGACCACGTGTCGCGACCAACCGACTGCCCGGCGCACTCCTGGCTGACTGATCCGCCCAGACGAGCGAGCATCCCATGCTGTTGAGCGCCGCCAGGCTTTGGGGTATGGACGAGGACCTCGATCGGGCGCCCGCTCGTTCCGATGGGCGCCGGCTCAGGCGTCGCGCGTGGCCATCCGCCAGGCGCCGAGGATCGACCAACCGACGATCCAGCCCACGATCACGGCGACCATCGCCCACGTCGGCATCGGCGGAATCATAAGGACTCCCCGTCCCCCGAAGAGCACCCTGCCACCACCGCCTCCCAGGCTTCCCGCCAGTCCGGCAGGTCGGAGTTGGTCCATCGCCACACCCACGACGAGCCGCTGGCCGTTGAGGAAATAGGGGATCGCGACCCTCGCGAGGATCGGCGTGACGATGATCTCGAGCACGATCATCAGGATCGTGGCGACCGTCCGCTGACCGGTGAGCGACCCGAGACCGAGGCCGACCATGAACCCGATCCCCACCTCGAGCTCGACCCACAGTCCGATCTTGACCATCTCGTTCATCGCCGGGTTGAGCGCGGTGGACTCGTCGACCACGTAGTCGTGGTAGATCGCGACGGTATGCCGCTCGACGAACTTGACGCCGGCGCCGGCGCCGGCGGAGGGCGGCCCGGAGCCGATGGCCATCTCGGCCTCCTTCGGGCGCTCCAGGAGCCAAACCTTCAGCTGGCGCTGGTTGAGGTGAAGCGGGACGGTGAGGCCGTTGTAGTTGACCGAGGTCGGCTGGGGGGTGCCCTCGTAGGCGGTCACCAGGCACAACATCGCGAACGCCACGGCGACGAGCGGCAGCACGATCGAAAGGCCGGCAGGGATCCGCGCGAGGTAGAGCGAGATCCGCGACCGGCCGGTTATCACGAGGTGGCGGAAGACGCCGGCCGCCAGGTCGGTCGTGCCCGCCGAGGCCCCGAGCGTCGCGGCGATGATGAAACCAAACTCGGCCATCGGATTGCACAGGCTGGCGAAGACGCTCGGGCTCCCCGCCGGACCGTAGCTCCTCGGGTCGAAGGCGTGGAAGGCCAGCCGCAGGCCGAGGACGAGGACGGGAAGGCCCAGCGTGAGCAGGAACACGGCGACCATGAGGCCCCGGCGCTTGCGCAGCTCGAGCTGCTTCGTCGTGATGAGGTCCCAGGAGGGGATCCACGAACCGGGCCCCGCAAAGGAACCGCCTCCGGACCCCCGACGAGCACGGGCGCCGCGACCCGCCGGTTCCGGGGTCGGGTTCGGGACGGTCGGGACGGCGCCACCCGGACCGGTCATGCCTGCTCCCCGAACCGGCTCGTCACCGACAAGAACCAGTCCTCAAGCGACGTGCGCGCCTCCTGCAGGCGATAGACCAGGACCCCTGCCTCGACGAGGAGCCGGTTGATCTCCGCGACGGTTTCGCGGTTCCCGCCCTCCCGCAGGGTGACGGTCAGCCCCGTTCCGCCGACGGTGGTGCGGGTGGCGAGGTTCGCGGCGGCGATCACGCGGGCCGCTGACTCGGCATCGCTGCAGTCGACCTGCAGGACCAGGTTGGTCGTGCTGTGCAGCAGCTCGACGATCGGGCCCTGGCGGATCACGCGGCCGCGGTCGACGATCGCCACGGCGTCGCAGGTGCGCTCGACCTCGTCGAGGAGGTGCGACGACAGCACCACCGTCCGGCCCTCGCCGACGAGGCTCTTGATCATCGTCCGCATGCCCTGCATCCCGGCGGGGTCGAGCCCGTTCATCGGCTCGTCCAGGATGAGCAGCTCCGGGTCACCGAGCAGGCACGCCGCCACCCCTAGACGCTGGCGCATGCCCATGGAGTACGAGGCCACCGTGTGGTCGGCCCGCTCGGCGAGCCCCACCCGTTCGAGGCCCGGGTCGATCCGCCCCTCGGCACCGGTGCCGCGGGCCGCCGCCAGCAGCCGCAGGTTCTCCCGTCCCGTCAGGTGGTCGTGGAACCGTGGCTCGTCGACGATGGCACCGACGCGTGCGAGCGCCCGACTGCGCTCATGGGGCACCGGGATCCCGAGCAGCGACATCGTGCCGCCGTCCGCCCGGGTCAGGCCCAGAAGGGTCCGGATAAGTGTCGTCTTGCCCGCCCCGTTCGGCCCGAGGTAGCCAAAGGCGCATCCCCGCGGCACCCGCAGCTCCACGTCGTTCACCGCGACATTCGTGCCGAAGCGCTTCGTGAGCCCGTGGGTCTCGACCGCCCAGCCGTCATCGGGAACCCTCGTCCACACCTCGGGCTGGGCTGTCACCACGACCGCGTCCGCATCCTTCCCGGGCGAGGCGGTCTGGGTCGCCCCGGCGGGTTCCGTCGCCCCGGTCGGTTCAATCCGGCTCGAGGCGGGGGGCACGGGAATCCCGGCGAGCCCGACTCCAGCTCCCTCGCCGCCGGGGAACCCGCCCGGTGGCGCCGGCCTCGTGTCAGAGCGTCCCCAGGAGCCGCCGGCATCGCCCGACCGGTGACGGGAACCTGCGCGCCCGCTCAGCCGGACGACGAGGTAGACGAGGGCGGCGAGGACGACGAGGCCGATCAGGAGGAACCCGCCGTGGCGCCCGGGGCCGTGCGCCGCCAGGATCAGCGCCGGCGCCGACCCTCGGAACGCGAGATCAACAGAACCAGGCCGGCTCAAGGCGCGAGTGAGCCTTCGGCGACCGCCTGGGCTGTCCCGCGGATCGTCTGGCCGCGCTCTTTGGCGGCCTTCTCGATGAAGGCGAACGCCTCGGGCTCGGTCATGGCGTGATCGTCCATCAGGAGGCCCTTGGCACGGTCGACGGCGAGGCGGGTCTCGCGACGCTGGGCCTGGCCGATCTCGTCGTCACCGAGGGTCGCGAACTCCGCCTCGAGCGCCTGGGCCTCGGCGAAGCGGCCGAGGGCGACCTCGATCGCCGGCAGGAGCTCCTCACGCTGGAACGGCTTCACGAGGTAGGCCTGGGCGCCGGCGTCGCGGGCACGCTCGATGAAGTTGCGCTCACTGAAGGCCGTGAGGATGACGACGGCGGTCCGCACCGAGGAATGGATCGCGGCGGCCGCCTGCAGCCCGTCCATCCCCGGCATCTTGATGTCCAGGATGACGAGGTTGGGATGGAGCTTGCGGACGAGCTCGACCGCCTCGTCGCCGCGCCCGGTCGAGCCGACAACGTCGAAGCCCTCCTCCGCGAGGATCTCGCACAGGTCGAGCCGCACGACAGCCTCGTCCTCGGCGATCACTACGGTCCTGGCCACTTGTCGCCCCCGTTCCTGGTTGTGTGGGTCATTCCGGCATCGGCCCCGCCGGCCCTCCTGGTGCCGCGCATCGACCGCGCCGCTCAGGACCGGACGCTAGACGAGGAGGGCGCCGAACAGCTCATCCTGGGTGCGCTCGAGGTCGGCGATCGCTCGCAGCGCCGCGTCCCGCGTGTGCGCCATCTGGTCGGCGTGGCGTTGCGCCTCCGTCCACACCTGCTGGGCGAGCGGCGTCTCGGCGACGACGGCGCGCACCTTCGCCTCATCGGCCTGCTCGGCAAGCGAATCCAGCTGCGCCTCGATCACCTCGAGTTCGGCGTGGGCGCGGTCGAGGCGCGCCGAGACGTCGAACAACCGCCGCTCGGTGCGCTGGCGGCGATCGGTGAGACCCGGCCGCATAGAGCAAGTCTACGACGGCCGGAAGGCCCGGCACCTCGCGCCAACGGCCCCCACGACCGCAGGGTCGAGCTCGACACCGAGGCCCAGGCCCGCCGGCACGGCGGCCTCGCCCTTGACGAGCACGTGCGGTGCCGTGACGTCGGGGGCAAGCAGCGATCCGACGCCCCGAGATCACCGGGCAGGTCGAAGCCGTGGAGCGCGCCAACGGCGATCGTCGCGGCGCGGGCGAGACCCGCCTCAAGCATCCCCCCGACCGAGAGGCGAACGTCGGCTGCGACGCAGGCGTCGTGGACGCGCACGGCGGCGCCGATCCCGCCGAGACGGGCCCGCTTCACCGACACGCCCGCGCACGCCCGGGCCGCGAGCGCCACCTCCGCCGAGGTCGGCGAGTCGATCGATTCGTCGAGGACGACCGGGGTCGCGAGCTCGCCTGCGAGCCGCGCGGAGCCGGCGAGATCGCCCGCCGCGAGCGGCTGCTCGATGGCCGCGTGCGCGTCGCACTCGCCATCCCCCCGCCGCTCTCGGTTTCGAGGTGCACGAGAATGACCTGGCGTCGCCGGTGTATGCCGGTCGCCGTCACGAGCGGCGTCACGAGCTCGAGCTCGAGCCGGCGCGGCTCGACCGCCAGGATCCGCATCACGCAAGGATCGCGCGTCGGGGAACGACGATCCTCCGCTCGATAACCTGGGTCGGGCGGCGGTTTTCACCGTCGGGCCCGGATGGCGGAATGGTAGACGCGGAGGCCTCAAAAGCCTCTGTCCGCAAGGGCGTGCGGGTTCGAATCCCGCTCCGGGCACGTCAGAGTCCCTAGTCAGAGCGCTAATGACGCGGCCGAAACCGCCATTTGGCCACAACTTGGTCACAACGCCTCGTCGACCGTCGCGGCGACCCCGTTAGCGGCCTGTGACCCCGCCTCTCGAACAGGTGGCCGTAACGGTCGAGCGTGAAGCTCGCCGTCGCGTGCCCGAGCCGCCGGGCAATGAGCAGCGGCTGCTCCCCCGCCGAGATCAGGTGGTCGACGCGAGAGTGCCTGAGATCGTGGAAGCGGATTCGCGGCAGGCGCGATCGAGTGCCAAGCAAGCCGAGCGCATCGCTGTTGAGCGCCTGGCTGAGGCCGCTGGAGTCAGCGAGAGTTGACCGCGGCCGCCACAGGTGGCCAACCGAGATAGTCCAACTGCCACGGTCGATTCGAAACCGGCTACGTTCGCTCAGACCGCCCGCAAGGGTGCTCGCCGACCAGCTGGGCGCCGCCTTTAGGGACGGGCATCAGAAGTTAGCCTTCCACCACTTCCTCAGAGTGCTCCCATCACGCCAGGGACGCTTTCTGTATCTTGCTCGGGGACGATGAGATATCTTCTCCACATATGAAGACCTATCGAGTCACGCTCAAAGTCACGGACGCAAGCGGCGAGCCGATCGTCCGCGAGGTCAAGGGCAACAGCCACGCATTGAGCGGGGCTGAGCACCTGGTCATCTTCACCAATCCGGAAGAGTACGTTGCCATTTTCCCCGCTGGCGAGTATGCGGCCGTGGAAATCTCGGAAGATCCCAAGTAGCTCCAGCTAAGTCCCTGTGTCCGTGGGGACAGCGGACGAGGGGTCGCGCCACCATTCGACGGGCTGGGGCACGGGATGACCGAGAAGCGCTCAGACACGTTCGATTGTTCACGGCTACCGGAACCCACTCGGGATAGGGCTTGCGGGGCTACAGAGGGTCTTATAGCGCCCCTGACGCCATGACCACGCCGCCGCTCTGCGGAGCGAAGACGCGAGCAGACGGGACGTGCAAGCGCCCTGCGATGCGCGGCACGAACCGCCGTGACTTCCACGATGGTCAAGTGGCGGAATGGTAGACGCCGAGGCCTCAAAAGCCTCTGTCCGCGAGGACGTGCGGGTTCGAATCCCGCTCCGGGCACCTCGGCGATTGAGGCGCGTCTTGAACAAGTGCACGAATGCACAAAAGAGGCCGCGCGCCTCGAAATCCCTAGACGTCTAGGCCTTTCGGCGATGGTAGGTTCGGGCACGGTGGCGAGATCGCTCACGAGCACGCTCTACCGCGCAGCACGATTTTCGAACAACGTCCGCGCCGCCTCACGCGGCCCCGGCGCCTACGCCAAGCGCGTGGCGCGCCGGAGGACCTACGGCAAGACGATGGGCGCGACACGCCAGCTGCTCAAGCGGTTTGGGCTAAGCAAGTAGGAACGAATGCGTCGAATTGCCATTGCCGCTGTGGTGGTCATCGCGGCCGGCGTGGCCGGCTATCTAGGTAGGAGCCCGAGCGTGGTCCGGATCGAGCCCCGGCCGCCTCCCCCGATCGCTGCAACGACGACCACCGTGCCCACCACTACGGCGACGACCCCTGCGACGACCCCTGAGGCGCTCTTCCAGAGTCCTTGAAGGGTTCGGACTCTTCAAGTAGCGCACCTTCGTGCCCTCGCCAGCCATTTGCGGCCGTCGTGGGCGTCCTGGGGGAGGTGTGGGTCGCGGACAGCGCCCCGACCGTAGGTGGCGCTTCGAAGTGAGCGGCGTGCGGTCACGGTGACCTGCCCGCGCTCGCGATCGCTGCCCGTGGAATGGCACTTCGGTGACGCTGCTGATAGCGGCGAGACAAGTTCGACGAGATCAACCTTCGGCAACGGGCTTGTCGAACAACAGGATCTCCTCCTCGTCGGGAGGTTGAAAAATCGTTGCCCACCTTTCAAAGTGAGCCCGCGTCATAGGCGAGGCTGTCCACTCACCCGACTCATTGCGACGTTCAGCTCGCTCGATTAACTCCTCCAAGGGCGCATCGAGGTAATGCAGTTCGACTCCCACCCCCAAAGCTCGCGCCCCGAGTCGTTTCTCATCCCGCTCAACTCGCGCCCAGTGGCCCCACTCCAAAATCACGCTCTGGCCCCGGGCGAGGAGATCCTGGGAAAGAACCCACAGCTGGTGTTCGAGACGCACTCGGAAGTCTTCATCCCACAAATCGGCGCCCAGTTGAGTCGCCCACCCGTCCTTGTCCAACCTGATGGCGGGGATCTTCGCTGCGAGCTGACGAGCGAGTGTCGACTTGCCTGAGCCTGGAAGCCCACAGATCAGCACGAGCCGCGTCGATGACTTCGCCATGCACGATTTCTAACATTTGTCGCCTCCTGCCCGGAAACGACGGCTTCTACTGGCTTGTACGCGACCTACTGGGGTGAGCGGGCCCGCATCGTCGTAGGCGGATGAGCGTAAGAGTTCTAGGAAAGTGACTGCATCGTCCGGTGCCACTGATGGTGGGCGACATTCAGGACATAGATGGCGTAGCTCCCCTTCGGCAGCCCCGCGTGGCTGGCGGGACTGATCCGGAGGCCGATGCCGCCGCCAGGGACCGCGTACGCAGCCATCACCCAGCCGCCGCCGCCGTTCACGTACTGATACCACTGGCGTCCGCTATCGGTCGAGACGTCGATAACGACGTCGCCGACCATCACGACGACAGACGAACCTTCCGGGATCACCTTGTAAACCATGAACATCGAGCCGCCCACAAAGTCCGTGGAGAGTAGCGGCCCCGCTGCCGTCCAGCGGGCCCCACCGTCGGTGCTACGCACTGGGAACTCCGCGGGTCCGCCGTCCTCTTTCCATACACCCCACCTGTCGGTGCGTCCCGATGACTTGACCGTCACCCACCGAGCCTGCGCGGCGGTGAGCGTGGCGCCCCAAGGCAATGCGGGGACACCGTGCGATTCGAAGAGTCCACGCTGCATCGTCAGCGTCGCGGGATAGGGCGAGGACGCGGCGCCCGCCGCTGTCATAGAGAGGACAACGAGCACGAGGACCGTGCAGGCGACTTCACGGATTCTCCGCATGAGGACCTTCGAGCAACCAGATTCGTCGCACCTGCTAACCGGGACAGTATCGCTGCGTGGGAAACGCGCGTATGGCGGCCATAGGTTCGACAAAGCGGGACCTAGTGGGGCGCGGTAGGTACGTGCTTGTTCACATCAGCCCACGGATTGGAGGAGAATCGTGCCTATGAACGCCAAGCAGCTCTCTCCCGTTACCCTGCGATGACCACCGCCACGATCAACGGGAAAGCCTGTGAACTCGGTACCGCGACGGGGCGGACCCTGCTCGCGTACTTGCGCGACGAACTCGGCTTGACGGGCACGAAGCCGGGCTGTGGCGAAGGCGAGTGCGGATCCTGCACGGTGCTCCTCGACGGTGCGCCGGCACTTGCCTGCCAGACTCCTCTCCTCGATGTTGCCGGCCGGTCGATCACGACGATCGAGGGGCTGGCGGGCGAAGCGGGATTGCACCCGATCCAGCAAGCCCTCATCGAAGAGCGTGCCTCGCAGTGCGGCTACTGCACCCCCGGTATGGCGCTACGGGCTGCCGCGCTCTTGTCGCGCGATCCGGATCCGGATGACGAACGCATCGCCGCGGCCCTCGAGCCAAATCTCTGCCGCTGCGGGTGCTACCTGCGAATAGTCCGCGCGGTTCACCGTGCGGCTGCGATGGCCCAGGGAACTGACGGCCAAACAGCTCCGGCGGCGAAGATCCTCGACCAACCGGAACTCTCCAGGCCGAGGAGTCCGTGGGACCTGACAGGACCGCGGGACCGGGCGTGGTTCGACGTGCTCGGGGACGGGCTCGTCGTCGTGTGGCCGCCGCCAGTCCCTGCGACCGGGATGTGGTCGACCGGAGGCGGCGCTTGGCTGCACGTCGCGCCGTCAGGCGTCGTGACCGCTTTCAGCGGCAAAGTCGACGTCGGACAGGACAACCGAACTGCCTTTTCGCTCCTGGTCGCGGAGGAACTCGAGGTCGATCCGGCCACGGTCCGCGTCGTCCTCGGCGACACCGATCTGTGCCCTTATGACATGGGAACCTTCGGGAGCCGGTCGATGCCCGATGCTGGGGAGGCACTCCGCATGGCCGCCGCCGGGGCAAGACAGATCCTGCTCGCCCGCGCCGCGGAACGGTCCCCCGCTCCCGGCGGCGAACGCCCTGCGAGCGAGAGCACGCCCATCAGGGTGCCCGAGGGGGCGCGCCTCGACGCGCGCCTGTTGACTGGGATGCGGCGACTGGAAGTGCTAGGCGAGGAGCCGGTGCTGCGCTCACCAGGCACTTGGCGGGTCGCCGGACGCCCGGGAAAGTTTCCCGCGCGCTTCGACGTCGTGACCGGCGCCCGGCGATTCGTCTCCGATCTCGACCGACCCGGGATGCTGCACGGGGCGGTCCTGCGCCCGCCGGTCGTCGGGTCGATGCTGCGCGAGGTCGATCTCCGCCCCGCCGAGGATGCACCGGGGGTCACCGTGGTCCGGGAGGATGACTTCGTCGCGGTGGCGGCCGGTGACCCGGTGACGGCACGCCGGGCGGTGGCGGCGATCAAAGCCGAGTGGGACGTCCCGCCACCTGGTCCTTCTGACATCGTCGCCCACCTCCGGGCGCATCCCGTCGTCGAGCAGGGCTGGGAACGGGAGATGGACGAGGCTGTCGGCAACGTCGACAGCGCGCTCGCCGCGGCCACGAAACGGATCGACGCCACGTACACGACCGCCTACCTCGCCCACGTCCCGCTCGAAACACGCGCCGCCGTCGCCGAGTGGGAGGGTGACCGGTTGACCGTGTGGACCGGCACCCAGGTCCCCTTCGGAGTTCGCGCGCGGCTCGCCGGCGAGCTCGGCCTCAAGGAGGACGACGTACGCGTCATCGTGCCCCCCACTGGCGGAGGATTCGGCGGCAAGCACCACGGAGAGGTCGCTCTCGAGGCGGCCCGCCTCGCCCGGGCCACCGGTCGGCCGATCAAGGTCCGATGGAGCAGGTCCGAGGAGTTCCAGTGGGGCGATCTGAGACCGATGGCGGTGATCGACGTTCGAGCCGGGATCGACTCGACCGGGTCGATCACGGCGTGGGACTTCCTCGACGTCAACGCCGGAACCGCCGGCATCGCGCCCCCCTACGCCATCGCCAACCGTCGCTTGCGCTACCAGCCCGCCGACTCCCCCGTGGCCCAGACCTCCTACCGGGCGCTTGCCGCGACCGCCAACCACTTCGCCCGAGAGTCGCTCATCGACGAGCTGGCCCACGCGATCGGACACGACCCACTCGAGTTCCGCCTGCGCAACCTGGCAGACGAACGGCTCGCCACCGTGCTCGAGGCCGCCGCCGCGCAATTCGACTGGGACGCGCGCCGCGACGCGGCGGTGCGGGGCAGATGCGGCTCGGGCATGGCGGCCGGGTTGGAGAAGGGCGGGCGGGTAGCGACCTTTGCCCAGGTGCGCGTCGAGGACGACGGCGCGTTCCGCGTGTCGGAGATAGTGATCGCCTACGAATGCGGCACCGTGGTGAACCGCGACGCGGTCATCAACCAGATCGAGGGAGGCACGATCATGGCCCTCGGTGGTGCGCTCTTCGAGGAGATGACGCTCGAGGGCGGCCGCATCGCCGAGCCGTCGCTCGCCCGGTACCGGGTGCCGCGCTTCTCCGACCTTCCGCGCCTCGTGGTCGTGCTGCTCGACCGTCCGGACATCGCCTCTGCGGGGGCGGGCGAGACTCCCCTCGTCACGGTGGCTCCCGCCATCGCAAATGCAATCTTCTCAGCCACCGGACGTCGCCTCCGATCGCTCCCGCTCGCCGCGGCAGCACCCCAGCTCGGCACCGCGTCCTCCGGCTGACTGGCCTCCTGGGACATTCCGCGGCTCGGCCCGTCGGGTGAACCGGGCGGGAGACGCCGCGGTCCGGCCCTGGCGTCGAACGAAGGAGTCGGGCCCGTCTCGGAACGCCCGTATCAATCCTTCTCCCGGCGTATTCCTGGGCGACGGCCTCGACAACGGGCTCCGCCGGTGACCGAAGTGGCGCCGGCAGCCCGGTCGGTCCACTCCGGCGCTGGTCACAGTGTTTCGTTTAGCGTCGACGGCCGTCGCTCCTTAGAGTTGTCCCGAGTAACCAGCACAGGGTGTGGGGAGCCGAACTCCCTCCGTGCCTCGCCCAGCACCGCGGTCCGGAGTCCGAAAGGGGCGTTTGCTTGCTGGCGTTCACGTTTCCCGGCCAGGGTTCACAACGCGCGGGCATGGGTTCGAGCTGGGTCGACCACCCATCGTTCGAGCTCGTCGAGCACGCGAGCGAGGTCGTCGGGCGCGATGTCGCGCAACTGCTGCTCGAGGCCGACCAGAAGACGCTGACGAACACCGCCAACGCGCAGCTTGCCACGTTCGTCACGAGCCTCGTCATCCTCGACGCGGCGGAACGGATCGGCCTCGAGCCCGCGGCCTGCGCCGGCCACAGCCTCGGGGAGTACACCGCCCTCGTCGCGACCGGCGCCCTCTCCTACGAGGACGGCCTTGAGCTCGTCGCCGAACGCGGGGCTGCGATGGCCGAGGCCGCCGAGCACAACCCCGGGGCGATGGTAGCGGTGCTGGGCCTCGACGACGCAGACGTCGAAATGGCGTGCCTGCGCGCCGAGGGCGAGGTCTGGGTCGCCAACTACAACGCGCCGGGCCAGGTCGTGATCGCAGGCGAGCGCGACTCGATCGAGCGCGCCGTCGAACTCGCGAGGAAGGCGGGCGCCAAACGGGTCCTCGCCATCCCCGTCGAGGGGGCATTCCACACACCGCTCATGGCACCGGCCCGCGACCGCCTGCGCAAGGCGCTCGCGGCGGCGACGTTCTTCGAGTCCGAGCCGGCCGTCGTCGCCAACGTCGACGCCAAGGCGCACCCCGGCACCGGGGACTGGCCGGGACTGCTCTCGGCCCAGCTCTGCGCCCCGGTGCGCTGGCGCCAGAGCCTCGACACGCTCTTCGCCTCCGGGTCCCGCACCTTCGTCGAGCTCGGACCCGGCGGCGTGCTCACCGGGCTCGCCAAACGGGCGACGCCCACCGGCTCGGTCGTCAACTGCTCGGTCGCGACGCCCGCCGAGCTTGAGGCGCTCGTTGAGACGCTCGCCGGTGCCGCCGCGCAACGGTCCCCCGTCGAGCGGCCCGTCGGTGAGCACTACTCGATGGTCGAGCGGCTGATCATCTCGCCGGGAACGGGACCTTTCCGACCGTCCGACGCCTTCGCCGCCGCGGCGCCGAAACTCCCCGGGTTGTCCGACGAGCCCGATGACCAGGTCATCGCGGTCGCCGTCGGCGACCTCGTCGGCTGGGCGGGCGAGACCGAGATCCGCTCGGCGTTCGCCGGCACGCTGGCGGGCGTGCTAGTCCTGGCCGGCGAACGGGTCCTGCACGGACAGCCGGTGGCATGGCTGCGCGCCCTGCCCGGGGACGTCGAGGCGACCCGCTGATGGGCGCGGCGATCACGGGGTGGGGGTCGGCGCTTCCCGACAAGGTCCTCACCAACGGCTATTTCGAGGCCCGCCTCGACACGACGGACCAGTGGATCACGGAGCGGACCGGGATCCGGGAGCGCCACATCGGCGGCACGACCCGCGCCCTCGCCATCGAGGCTGGGCGGGCGGCGCTTTCCCGCGCGGGGCTCGAGGGAGGGGACATCGACCTCGTCATCGTGGCGACGACGACGCCCGACCAGACGATCCCGGCGGCCTCGGCGAGCGTGCACCAGGCGCTTAAGTGCCGGGGGGGCGCCCTCGACGTCAACGCCGCCTGCGCCGGCTTCACCTACTCGCTCGTGCTCGCCAACTCGATGATCGCCGCGGGGGTGCAGCGCGCCCTCGTCATCGGCTCGGACACGCTCTCGCGCTTCACGAACTTCAAAGACCGCGCGACGGCGATCCTCTTCGGCGACGGCGCGGGTGCGGTCGTCGTCGAGGCGGGAGCGGCAGACGACCTCATCCTCGCCTACGACCTCGGCGCCGATGGAACTGCCGCGCCGCTCCTTTTCGCCGAGATCGGCGGCTACATCGAGATGGACGGGCGCGAGATCTTCCGCCGGGCCGTGCGCGCCGAGGTCGACTCGATCACCAAGGTCTTCGCCGCGGCCGGGTGCCGGGCCGAGGACATCGCCCTGTTCGTCCCCCACCAGGCGAACCTGCGGATCATCGAGGCGGTCAATGCGCGCGTCGGGCTGCCCATGGAGCGCACCGTCGTCGTCCTCGACCGGATCGGCAACACCTCCGCGGGGTCGATCCCCTATGGCCTCGCCGACGCCGTCGAGGCCGGCCGGGTGGAAGACGGCGACCTCGTCCTGCTCTCGGGGTTCGGCGCCGGCATGACCTGGGCCTCGGTCATCATTCGCTGGGGCCGGCGGGGGGTCACGTGAGCCGGGTCGTGCTCATCACCGGGGGCTCGCGGGGCATCGGCCTCGCCTGCGCGCGCCGCTTCCAGGCCGACGGCGACCGCGTCGCCGTCACCTACAGAACGACGCCCCCGCTGCCCGCGGGAGGTGCCGGCACGACGACGCTCCTCCCCGTGACCTGCGACGTCGACGACCCCGCGGCGGTCGAGGCGGCGTTCGCCGCCGTCGAGGCCGAGCTCGGCCCGGTCGAGGTCCTCGTCTGCGCGGCCGGCGTCACCGACGACGGGTTGGTACTGCGGATGAGCGAGGAGCGCTGGAGCCGGGTGATCGAGACCGACCTCACGGCGAGCTTCCGGACCGCGAAGCGGGCGCTCGGCCCGATGCTCAGAGCGCGGGCGGGCCGCATCATCCTCATCTCTTCGGTCGTCGCCTACCTCGGCAACGCCGGGCAGGCGAACTACGCGGCCGCCAAGGCCGGCCAGATCGGCTTCGCCCGTTCGCTCGCCCGCGAGGTCGCGAGCCGCTCCGTCACCGTGAACGTCGTCACCCCGGGACTGGTGGCGACCGACATGCTCGGGGCTCTCAGCGACGCCCAGACGGCGGCGCTCGCCTCGCGCGTGCCACTCGGGCGGATCGCCGAGCCCGACGAGGTCGCCGCGGCGGTGCACTTCCTCGCCTCGGCTGAGGCCGCCTACATCACCGGGACCGTCCTGGCGGTCGACGGCGGGCTCGGAATGGGACACTAGCTATGGTCTGGAGGCCCGCCAGGACACAGATCCTGGAACCGCAGTCCGACAGATCCCCGACGATTTTGCGAGGAGCGAGCCGTGAGCGATGACGCGACGTTCGAAAAGTTCAGGAAGTGCGCCGTGGATGTCCTCCAGGTGCCCGAGGACAAGATCGTGCCCGAGGCGAGCTTCGCCGACGACCTGAACGCCGACAGCCTCGACCTAGTCGAGTTCGTGATGGCGCTCGAGGAGGCATTCGGCATCACCGTCGACGAGACCGAGCTCGACGGGGTCGACATGGTCGGCCAGGCCTACGACCTCGTGGTCTCGAAGCTCTGATGGACCGGGGGGGCCGGCGCCGGGTCGTCGTCACGGGCCTCGGCGTCCTCGCCTCCTGCGGGATCGGCAAGGAGGCCTTCTTCGCGGGGCTCGCAGGCGCCCCGGCCGAGGGCCCGCAGTGGATCGACGGCTTCGACCCGGCGGACTACTTCGACCCGAAAGAGGCGCGCCAAACGGACCGCTTCGCCCAGCTCTCCGTCGCCGCCGCCCAGCTCGCCCTCACCGACGCCGGCGAGCTGGGCACCGACCCAACCCGCACCGGCGTGATCTTCGGCACCGGGACCGGTGGGCTCGCGACGATCCAGGAGCAGCTCGTCGTGCTCGTCGCCAAGGGCCCGCGCCGGGTCTCGCCCCGGCTCGTGCCGATGATGATGGGCAACGCCGGCGCGGCGGCGATCTCGATCCGCTTCGGCGTGCGCGGGCCGTGCGAAACGGTCGTCACGGCGTGCGCCTCGGCGACCCACGCCATCGGCAACGCCTTCCGCCTCGTCGGCGACGGCCGCTGCGACGCCGTCATCACGGGCGGGGCCGAGGCGGCGATCTCGCGGGCGGGAGGGCTCGACCCGATCGGCATCACGGCCTTCGCCAACATGACGGCCCTGTCGACCTCGGGGCACTCACGCCCGTTCGACCGGCGGCGGGACGGTTTCGTCATCGCCGAGGGCGGCGGCGCCATCATCCTTGAGGAGCTCGGGCACGCCATCGCCCGCGGGGCCCACATCTACGCCGAGGTGCTGGGGGCGGGCTCGACCGCCGACGCCTACCACATCACCGCCCCGGCCCCCGGCGGCGAGGGCGCCGTCGCCTGCATGGAGCTCGCCCTCGCCGACGCCGGGATCGCACCGGAAAGCGTCGCCCACATCAACGGGCACGGCACCTCGACGCCGCTCAACGACCTCGCCGAGGCCGAGGCGATCGAGAAGGTCTTCGGCCTCCCGGGCCCCCCGGTCACCTCGATCAAGGGCGTGACGGGACACTCGCTGGGCGCCGCTGGGGCCCTCGAGGCCGTGGCCTCGGTCCTCTCGATCGAGCGGGGCCTCATCCCCCCAACGGCGGGCCTCGAGGAACAGGACCCCGAGATCCACCTCGACATCGTGACCGGTCCACCACGCGCCTTCGACCCGGGCCCAGTGCTCTCGAACAGCTTCGGCTTCGGGGGGCACAACGGATGTCTCGTATTCGGCCCCGTGACCAGCTGAGCACGGCCCCACCCCCCGACCTTTCGGTCGGGGCTTTCTCGGACCATCCGCCGTGGCTCGTCGAGCCCGCCGACCTGCCCTGGCGGATTGGCCTCGACCTCGTGCGCGAGGCCACCCGGGCGACGGTCCCCCAGCTCGTCCGGCGCCGACGGTTCCCACCGTGGCGGCGGATCGTGCGGGTCTCGGCGATCCTCGGCTGGGCGATCGCCGGCTGGTTCCTTGTCGACCGGCCCAAACACGAGAGCCGGTCCCGGGCGGGGCTCGCGCACCGGCTCCGCCTCGCCTTCCAGCGGCTCGGCCCCACCTACATCAAGCTCGGCCAAATCCTCTCGTCGGGCGAGGGGATCTTCCCGCCCGAGCTCGTCGGCGAGTTCAAGGGGCTGCGCGACCGGGTGCCGGCCGAGTCCTTCGAGACGGTGCGCGCCTGCGTCGAGGCCGACCTCGGGCGGCCCCTCGGGGAGGTCTTCGCCGAGTTCTCGCCCGAGCCCGTCGCCGCCGCCTCGATCGCTCAGGTGCACCGGGCACGGCTTTCCACCGGCGAGGCGGTCGTCGTGAAGGTGCAGCGTCCCCGGGTCGCCGACCGGGTGCGGGACGACCTCGCCGTGATGAGCTTCCTCGCGCCGCACCTCGTCGGGCGGATCCCGATCGCCGTCCTCGCCAACCCGCCGGCGCTGATCGAGCTCTTCGCCGAGACGATCGTCGAGGAGCTCGACTTCCGCCTCGAGGCAGAGAACATGCTCGACGTCGCGGCGGCGATCGCCGCCGCCGACCAGCGCACGATCGTCGTCCCCCGGCCGCACCCGAGGCTCGTCACGCCGCGGGTCCTCGTGATGGAGCGCCTCGACGGCTTCGCCTGGGACGACGTGGGTGGCATGAGGGACGCCGGGATCGCCACCGAAGCCGTGATGCGCGCCGCCATCGTCTCGTTCCTCGAGGGGGTGATGCTCTTCGGTGTCTTCCACGGCGACCTCCACGGGGGGAACCTCTTCGTCCTGCCCGACGGGCGGGTTGCGCTCCTCGACTTCGGGATCACGGGACGCCTCGACGAGGCCCACCGGCTGGCGTTCCTCCGCCTCGTGATGGGGGCGACGATGAACGACGTGCGCAGCCAGGTGGCGGCGCTGCGCGACCTGGGCGCTCTGGCGGCGGACGCCGACCTCGACCAGGTGATCATCGACCTCGGCCTCGACGGCCCGCCCCAGGACCTCGCCGAGACGGCGCCCGACGACCTCACCCGTCAGCTGCGCGAGCTCACCCGGCACCTGCTCGCCTACGGGGTGAAGCTGCCCAAAGAGCTGATGCTTTTCGTGAAGAACATCCTCTTTTTGGACGGTGTCGTCGCAGTCTTCGCGCCGGACGTCGACCTTTTAGGCGAGGTCGTCGAGGTCGCCGGGTACTTCGCCGCCCGCTACGGCGACCGGATCGCTCGCGAGCTCGGCATCGACCCGAGCCTCGCGGGGGCCGACCTCGACGGGGTGCGGGCGGCGATCGGCGTCTCGGCCGGGACCGAGCGCATCAGCTACCGCGAGCTCCAGGCGCGGCGCGAGACCGTCCGCCGCAAGATCGGGCGCCAACGGCGGGGGCGGACGGCTACCGTGCCCGAAGGGCCAGCTGCCGCGAAACCGGCGCCGGGGCCCACTGACAACGATGAGCCGGAGACAGGCGATGGATGACAGTTCTGCCCTAAGCGCCCCAGACGGACTCCCCACGGTCGAGCACGTCGCCTCCATGATCGACCACTCGCTGCTGCGACCGGAGCTCACCACGGCCGAGGTGGTCGACGGCCTCGGGATCGCCCGCCGGTGCCGCACAGCCTCGGCCTGCGTGCGCCCGAGCGACGTCGCCCGGGCGGTCGACGCCCTCGCCGGCTCGGGTGTCATGGTCGCGACGGTGATCGGCTTCCCGCACGGCTCGACGACGACAGCGACCAAGGTCGCCGAGGTCGCCGAGGCCCTGTCGCTGGGCGCCGATGAGTTCGACATGGTGCTCCACATCGGGGCCCTGTGCGGCGGCGAGGGCGACTACGTCGGGCGGGACATCCGGGCCGTGGTCGAGGCGGCGGAGGGTCGCACCGTGAAGGTGATCCTCGAGAACGCCTACCTCACCCTCGAGGAGAAGATCCTCGGCTGCCACCTCGCCGAGGAGGCGGGGGCGGCGTTCGTGAAGACGAGCACCGGCTACGCGCCCTCCGGCGCGACCCTCGAGGACATCATCCTCATGCGGGCCGCCGTCTCGCCCCATGTCGGCGTGAAGGCCGCCGGGGGCGTGCGAACCCTCGACGCCCTGCTGGCGATGGAGGCGGCCGGCGCGACCCGCTTCGGTGCAACCGCCACGGTCGCGATCCTCGACGAACTCCGTCTGCGCCGCACCACCCAGGCCGGCCCCGGCCGCTAGTCGGTAACCGCCGCGTCCTCCTTCGCCAGGTGACGACGGACGGACCGGGCCGTCCGTCGCCGGGCGGTATCGCTGTCCGGGCCCCGAGGGGCTACTTGATGAGCGTCACCGCCACCGGCGCCGGCTTCGGGATGCCCGACCAGGCGCCGATGGCGACGGTCCGGTAGCGGCCGGCGGGGAACGGTGGCGCCTCCACGGGGCCTGACAGGCACACGGGCACGCGCACCGTCGCCTGCGCCGGGGTCTGCGTGCAGACCGCGTAGCGCGTGGAGACGACGATCCGCAGGCGGTTGACGCCGTGCCGGATCCAGTAGGGCCCCACCCGGCAGGGAGTCGGGATCACGCCATCGGCCGGGATCTCCTTGTTCGCCAGCACCACCATCAGGTACGGCGCGCAGCCGTTGGTCTCGTTGATCCGGGTTCCCGGATTCGTGACGACGAGCACGGCGCCGATCGACGCCCCCGCCTGGACCTTCGTGCGGGAGAGCACGAGGCGCGAGGTGAGCTTGGCGCCCTTGGCCGCGTTCCGCACCGGCGCCGCGCTTGCCAGACGGAGCGTGTGCACCCGTCCGAGCAACGACAGCTTCACCGGGGACGGGCGGGTGCCAAGGCCCCAGTCGGTGACCCGGAACGTGGCGGCGTCGACGACGACGGCGAGGAAGGTCCCCTTGGGAAGGCTGCCGCCGGACGGCGGCGAGGAGTCGTAGGCGGTGAACCGACCCCGCATCGTGATGAGGTACACCGGCATGCCGGCGGGAACCGAAGGCGTCGAGTCGCCGGGGGTGGCGACCCGCAGCGCCGCCGCGTGCGTCGTCGCCACGGCCAGTACGTGGCTGGCATGTACGTCACCGTTGGCCCTCGCCACTTCGCGCGCCACCTTCGTCAATCTGGCGAGCGCCGCGGCCGGGATCTTCGAACCGGCCCTGGGGGGGGAGGCGGGCGGAACGCACTGCTTGCCCGCGGTGCGAGTGGCGTTCGCCTCGTGGGCGGGGAGGACCCTGACGACCGCGCGCAGCAGCGAGCAGCTCCGGTCGGTGAGGTCCGGCTTGGCGCGGCCGTGTTCGCTCACATCCACGGCCGCCGTGCAGTACCAGCCATCGGCCTCCAGCTCCGGCGGCGAGCTCTCGGCGCGGCGGATGACCAGCTTGAAAAGGAGGGCGTTCTCCAGGCAGAACGCTCGGGGCCCGAGCGGCAGGGCATTCAGAGCCCGAAGGAGCGAGCGGGCCCGGGCGCCTGTCACCGTGAACGTCACCGGGCCGGACGATCCGGCCATGAGGGAGGCCTTGGAGTAGGCGGTCACCTCGACGACACCGTTCCGGAGTGCGCGCTCGTCGGCGGGCCGGTTCGGTTCCCAGACGACCTGCGCATCGACCCGGAGTTCGGCGCCGGAACCAGTGTCCACGGAGAGGTAGGAAAGCTCGGCCAGATAGTCGTGCGGGCCCGACACCGGCAGGTCATACGACAGACTCACCGACCAGACGCCGAAGGAATCGTCCTCGCTCCCATTCCCGACCTGGGTTGCGTCCTGGGGGACGTGCGCCTCGAGATAGCTCTCGAGCGCCTCCATCGACTCGTCGAGGAGATAGAAGCGGTGGGCGTCGTGGCTCCCGGGGATGCCCGTCTCGTCGGGGTTCCCTTTGAGTGTCCTCGACCGCACGACCGTGGTCACACGGGCGCCGGGCGGGACGATCGCCTCGTCGAGCACGTGCTGCGCGAAGGCCCCGGCCGGCGAGGGCTTGGCGGCGCCGGAGGCG
The DNA here is from genome assembly GCA_003159795.1 of Acidimicrobiaceae bacterium. Classification (GTDB taxonomy): domain Bacteria; phylum Actinomycetota; class Acidimicrobiia; order Acidimicrobiales; family Bog-793; genus Bog-793. The sequence continues at coordinate 21,238 of PLPK01000083.1, forward strand.
GCAACGGCACCGCCGCCACCGCCAACGGACAACGTCGCGGCGCAAAGGAGCACCGCCATGACCGCGACGCCGGCGTGCTTGACCCTCCCGAACCTGACCGACGGCGTCAGCTGCAAAACAGGACCCGCGATCCCCATACCGCCCCCTTTTCGAGCCTCACTGGTGTATCACCGGCTCTGGGATCGCGCGATGCGACCGGTGCCGGCCCGGCCTGCGCCGGATCCGCCCTATCGGCCCACCACCCGGGAGCCGGCACCGGTCGCATCGCCCACACCTCGGCGCGCGGCCTGCCTAGGCGATCCGCCGGCGCACCCGGGGCCAGACGCTGCGCCACAGTCCGTAGACGATGAGCGCCACGACGATGAACGAAAGCACGGCGAACAGCAGGTCGCCGAGAACCGAGACGAGCGCCTTCACGCCGTTCACAAAGCCGGCGACCGCCTCGTGCCAGGCGTGGCCGAAGCCGGTCGACGGGCCCGAAACGTGCGGTGGCCGCGGCACGGCGAGACTCACCGTGAGCGCCGAGTAATCGACCTGAGCGGCGAGCGTGCGCTGCTCACCCTGGATCTGCTCGATCTGGGACTGCACGTACTCGACCTCGTTCTCGACCGAGAGCAGGTCCGAGATCTTGCCGGCCCGGCCGAGCAGCACCTCGAGTTGGCCGCGTTCGTCGACGAGCGCCGTGAGGCGCGCGCCCAGATCGACGACCTGGGCGGTCACGTCAGTGTCCGAGGTGGTGAGGCTCCTCACCTTGGCGATGCCCTCGGCCTTGGCGATGAACGCCGAGAACGACCCCGCCGGCACCTTCACGACGATGGTCCCGCCCGGATGGGACCCGGTCTCGGCGAGGTCGGCCGCCGACACGTAGCCCCCGAACTCGGCGGCGAGCGCTGTGAGGCGTGCGACGTCACGGCGGAGGGCGGCCCGCGTGGTCCGGAGCCGGAGCGTGCCCTTGGCGATGATGTCGCGACCGGTCGTGGTCGTCGTGGTCGCCTTCGTGCTGTGGCGCGACACCAACGCGCCGAGCACGCTCTTGGAAAGCCCGTTCCCCGCCAGGGCGTAGGCCTTCGCGTACCTCGATGCCGTCGTCGACACCGCCGGGGATCCCCCAGACGAGGTCAACAGGACGGCCGTGAGTGCCACGACGGCGGCGACACTCACGCCTGCCATAGCGAGCTCGCGGAAGCGGAACCGGCCACGGACGACCTTCGCCCCGCTGGTGGGCGGCGACGCCGCGGAGAGGATCTCGTCCGGGCCGTGGGTGGGGACGGCGTATCCGCCCCCCGCCTCGTGGAGAAGCGCTTCGAACTCGTCGTCGCCGATCATTGGGTTCCCTCTTCTTCCTCTGCGAATGGGCTGAGCGTCGCGTCGGCGCTAAGAAGCCGCCGGGCCTCGTGCAGCCGGGACTTCACCGTTCCGGGGCGCCGGTGGATCGCGACGGCGATCTCCTTCTCGGACAGGCCGGCGTAGTACCGCAGGACGATCGGGACCCGGAGCGCCTCGGGAAGCCGCGCGAGGGCCACGCGCACCACGGCGGCGCGGTCGCCGACGAGGGCGATCTCGTCCGGCCCCGGCGAAGTCTCGGCTAGCGACTCGAGCGCGGCCTGCGGCGCCCGCCGGCCGTCGACGCCCCACTCCTTGCGGGCCCAGGAGTAGCAGGAATTCACGACGACCCGGTAGAGCCACGGGCGCGCCGCCTCACCGTCGGGCATCGCGTCCCGGAAACGCCACATGCGCAGGAACGCCTCCTGCACGGCCTCCTCGGCCCCCGTCGAGTCGTTGAGCACCAGGCAGGCGGTGCGGTACGCCGGCGCGTACCACGACTTCATCCACTCCTCGAGCCCCGAGATGTCCTGCCCGGCGCGATTCACGGCGTCTGCGTCGGTCGTGGTCTCACGTTGTAAAGACTCCCCCGCCGGGCGTTCGGTTCGATACCGGCTGTGAGCTGGTTGAACAGAACCGACGCGACCTTAGGTCGGCGGCCGGCGCGATTCGCCGCGCCCCCGGGGATGAGCGCGGGGGACGGGAGGGCCCCATCGAAATCTGCGAGCAAGTGCCGCATCCGCACGCCCTCGAGCACCTCGGACACCGCGACCAGCCCGCCCGGACGGCGGACGCCCTCGACAAGACCACAGCGATCAGGCGCTTCAACTCCCGGCTCGCCCGTAGATCACTGCGGGCGTCGGGACGATGGCCCGTTCCTGGGTCTTCGGGTGGTCGCGTTGGTGGGCCTGCGACAAGCCTCATCGAAGCGGGCGTTTTGCACTGCGGCGCCGTGCCGCACTTCCTCACCAAGCCCGGTCTCATCCTCGTCGTGGCCTGGATTGCACAGACGTTGGGGCAGCTCGTCGGGCTCTCGATCATCATCGTCGGCCCGAACGTCGCGGCGGCGGCGAGCAACAAGCGGGCCGAGGACACCTACCAGACGCCAGCTCGAGCCTGTCCGAAGCGCGCGAGATCAACGAGCACCGACAGGCCCGGGACGACAAGTTGATCGCTACCCTGCAAGCTGACCTCGCCAGAGGCGACGTGGCCGGAACTCGGGAGGTGACCACGAGCCGGGATCTTGGCGCGCCCACCGGGGGCGCCACTACTTTCGTCGCATGCCCCTGGTGACCGCCCCCGCCTCAGATCCGGACCCGGTTCGTTGAGCCTCGAATTCGTGGGACTCCGCCGCCGCTACGGCGAGGTGGTCGCCCTCGACGACCTCTCGTTCGCCGTGCCCCCCGGCCAGGTCTTCGGCTTCCTCGGCCCGAACGGCGCCGGCAAGACGACGGCGATGCGGGCCGTGTTCGGCCTAGTCGACCTCGACGCCGGGAGCGTGCGCTGGCAGGGAGGCGCCATCGGGCTGGAGGAGCGCCGCCGCTTCGGCTACATGCCCGAGGAGCGGGGCCTCTACCCCGGCATGCAGATCCAGCGCCAGCTCGAGTACCTCTGCGAGCTCCACGGCCACAGCCCGGCCGACGCCCGCCGCGCGACGGCGCACTGGCTCGAGCGCCTCGGGATCCCCGAGCGCGCCCTCGACAAGCTCGAGTCGCTCTCGCTCGGCAACCAACAACGGGTCCAGCTCGCCGCGGCACTCATCCACGACCCGGAGCTCCTCATCCTCGACGAGCCCTTCGCCGGCCTCGACCCGGTCGGCATCGACGACCTCACGGCGATCCTCACCGAGCAGGCCCGGGAGGGCCGGGGGGTGCTGTTCTCGAGCCATCAGCTCGACCTCGTCGAGGACATCTGCGAGTCGGTCGCCATCATCGACAAGGGCCGCCTCGTCGCCGAGGGGAACCTCGAGGAGCTGGAACGCCAAGGCTCACGCCGGCTCGTCGTGAAAGTCGAGGGCGACCGTGACGGCGCCTGGGCTGCCGGCCTCGAAGGCGTCGTCATCTCCCGCACCGAGGGGGGCGAGTCGCGTCTCGTCCTCGACGACGGGGTCGACAGCCAGGCGTTGCTGGCGACTGCGATGGCGGCGGGACCCGTCGTGCGGTTCGACTTCGAGAGGCGGCGCCTCTCCGAAGTCTTCCGGGAGGCCGTCAAGTGACGGCGCTGTTCATCGCGCTCGCCGTCGTGATCGTCGCGATCCGCCTCTGGCGGCACCGCTACGTGCGCCAGACGATCGGTGCGCCGGACGATCGGCCGGATGTCGCCCGGCGCGCGGCGCGTCGGCGCGGCGACGTGGAGCTCATCGCCCGGCGCGAGGTGCACGAGCGCGTCGCGACCCGCGTGTTCAAGATCGGAACGCTCATCGTGCTGCTCGGTGTCGCCGCGGCCGTCGTCATCCCCGTCCTCAGGAGAAGCGGCACCGAGGTCGCGCCGGTCCTGCGCGTCGGCATCGTCGGCCGGTCGACGCTGCTCGCGCGCCAAACGCTCGTCGCCGTGGGCAAGTCCCGGGACGTCCCGGTTCTGCTTCGAGACGTCGACTCGCTCGACTCCGCCAAGGCGGCGCTGCGCGCCGGGAGGATCGACCTCGCGCTCGTCGACGACCGCTACCTCGAGGTCGCCCAGCGCTTCTCGGCCTCGGACTCCTCGACGCTCGCCACCTACACCGAGTCCGCCGCTCACTACCTCGGCGTCGAGGCCGCGCTGAGAAGCGAGGGCATCCCCGAATCGCACGTTGGCGCGATCACCCTCACATTCTCCGGGGCCAAGGGACTGCGGATCGGGGGCTTGAAGCCCGCCCACCACACCAGCGCCAACCTCATCACGGCGCTCTACGTCCTCATCCTCACCTACGTCCTGCTCACCCAGTACGGGACGTGGGTCCTGATGGGGGTCGTCGAGGAGAAGGCGAACCGGGTCGTCGAGGTACTGCTCTCGGCCGTCTCACCTTTGCGCCTGCTCGTCGGCAAGGTGCTGGGCATCGGCCTCGTCGCGCTCGCACAGGCGGCGGCGATCGTCGCTGTCGCCCTCGCGCTCGGCGCGGCCGTCGGCTCGAACCTCGTGAAGGGCACGGCGCCCGAGCCGGTCATCGTCGGGCTCGTGTGGCTCGTCCTCGGCTACGCCTTCTACTGCTGGCTCTTCGCCGCCATCGGCTCGCTTGTCGAGCGCCAGGAGCAGGTGCAGAGCGTCGCCTTCCCCGTCCAGCTGCCGTTGCTCTTCGGCTACATCATCTCGTTCACCGCCCTCGGGGCGTCGAGCCCGTCGGCTCTCAGCATCGTCCTCGCCTACCTGCCACCGACGGCGCCGTTCGTCATGCCGGTGCTCTTCGCCCTCGGCCAGGTGGCCTGGTGGCAGGTGGTCGCCTCGGGGCTCATCACGGCGGCGGCGACGATCGGCATGGCGCGGCTCGCCGCCGTCATCTACCGGCGCGCCATCCTGAGAACCGGCAGCTCCGTAAAGCTGAAAGAGGTTCTCCGCCGGAAGGCTCGGCCGCTCTCCGTCTGACCCGGCCGCAGGCCGGATCACAGCTCAGCTTTGGCCGAGCACCTCGCCGACGGCGCCCTCGAGAACGCCGAGACCGTCCAGGAGCAGCCCTTCGGGGATGACGAACGGCGGCAGCAGCCGGATGACGTTGCCCCAGGTGCCGCAGGACAGCACGATGACCCCGGCCGAGTGGCAGGCGGCGACCACCTCGCGGGTGGCCCCGGCGTCCGGCGCGCGGTCGCCCGGGCGGACGAACTCGACGGCGAACATGGCTCCCCGCCCGCGCACGTCCCCGATCCCCGGGTACTGCGCGCGCAGCGCCCCGAGCCGGGCCGCCAGTACGCCGCCGATGCCGCGGGCGGCGGCCGGCAGGTCGAGCTCCCGCATCGTGCGGATGGCGGCGAGGGCCGCCGCACAGGCGACGGGGTTGCCCCCGTAGGTGCCGCCGAGCCCGCCGGCGTGCACAGCCCCCATCAACTCGGCCCGTCCCGTCACGGCCGCGAGCGGCATCCCGGCGGCGATCCCCTTGGCCGTGGCGACGAGGTCCGGCACGACCGCCTCGTCATCGCAGGCGAACCGGTCCCCGGTGCGGCCGAAGCCGGACTGGACCTCGTCGGCGACGAACACGACGCCGTTCTGCCGGCACCAGGCGGCGAGCGCCGGCAGGAAGCCCGGGGCGGGGACGATGAAGCCCCCCTCACCCTGGATCGGCTCGACGACGACGCAGGCGACGCTTCCCGCCTCCACCTGCACCTCGATCTGGTCGATGGCGCGCTGCGCCGCCTCGGCACCGGTCATGCCCTCCGGGTCCCGGAACGGGTACGACACCGGCGCGCGGTAGACCTCGGGCGCGAACGGTCCGAAGCCCGCCTTGTACGGCATCGTCTTGGCGGTCATCGCCATCGTGAGGTTGGTGCGCCCGTGGAAAGCGTGGTCGAAGACGACGACCGCCGGGCGGCCCGTGGCGTGGCGGGCGATCTTCACGGCGTTCTCGACCGCCTCGGCTCCGGAGTTGACAAGCACCGAGGTCTTGGCGTGATCGCCGGGCGTGAGCGCGTTCAGCTCCTCGCAGACCGCAACGTAGGGCTCGTAGGGGGCGACGGTAAAGCAGGTGTGGGTGAAGCGGGCGACCTGCTCGCGCACCGCCTCGACGACGTATGGCGCGGCGTGGCCGACACCGGTGACTGCGATGCCGGAGCCGAGGTCGATGAAGCGGTTCCCGTCGACGTCCTCGACGACGGCGCCGGAGGCCCGCTCGACGTAGGCGGGGAACGAGGATGAGGCTCCCGGCGCGACGGCGGCGAGGCGCCGGGCGGCGAGCTCCCGCGAGCGGGGACCGGGGATCTCCGTCACGAGCTCGCGCGATTGGGGCACGCCATCCACCGCCATGACCTCGTCGTCACCCACCGTCGACCCCCTGTCTCGTCGCCTCACTCGCCGATGTAGTGCATCACGTGCTTGATGCGGGTGTAGTCCTCGAAGCCGTAGACCGAGAGGTCCTTGCCGTAACCGGAGGCCTTGAAGCCGCCGTGCGGCATCTCGGCGACGACCGGGATGTGGGTGTTCACCCACACCGCGCCGAAGTCCAGCGCCTTCGTCATCCGCATCGCGCGGGCGTGGTCCCGTGTCCACACACTCGAAGCGAGGCCGAAGCGCACACCGTTCGCCCAGGCGATCGCCTCGTCCTCCGACCCGAAGCGCTGCACGGTGATCACCGGGCCGAAGATCTCCTCCTGGATCATCTCGTCGTCCTGGTGCAGCCCGTCGACGACCGTCGGCGCGAAGAAGTACCCCCGCTGACCCAACCGGCCACCACCGACCAGCACCTCGGCGTGGGCGGGCACGCGCTCCAAGAATCCCGAAACGACCGCGAGCTGGTTGGCGCTGACGAGGGGCCCGTAGTCGGCATCCAGGACCTCGATCCCGGCAGTCTTCGTCGCGGCGGCCCTCGCGACGAGGGCGGCGACGAAGTCGTCGTGGATCCGGGGTCCGGCGAGCACCCTGGTCGCCGACGTGCAGTCCTGCCCGGCGTTGAAGTAGCCGGCGAGAGAGATCCCCGCGGCGGCGGCCTCGACGTCGGCGTCGTCGAAGACGACGACCGGCGCCTTGCCCCCGAGCTCGAGGTGGACGCGCTTCAACCCCTGGGCCGCTGCGGTGGCGACCTCGATGCCGGCACGCACGCTGCCGGTGATCGAGACCATCGCCGGCGTCTCGTGGGCAACGAGCGCCCGACCGGTGTCGCGATCGCCGCAGACGACGTTGAAGACGCCGGGGGGGAGGTGCTCGGCCATCAGCTCGGCCATGTACAACGTCGAGGCGGGAGTGGTGTGCGAGGGCTTCAGCACCATCGTGTTCCCGGCCGCCAGGGCTGGGGCCCACTTCCAGACGGCCATCATCGCCGGGTAGTTCCAGGGCGTGATCGCGGCGCAGACCCCGACCGGTTCGCGGCGCACATACGACGTGTAGTTCGCCATGTACTCGCCGGCCGACCGGCCGCTCAGCAGGCGCGCCGCGGCGGCGAAGAAACGGATCTGGTCGACGAGCGGCGGGATCTCCTCGGACTTTGTCACGGCCACCGGCTTGCCGGTGTCCTCGCACTCGATCCGCACCAGCTCGTCGGCGTGCGCGGCGATCGTGTCGGCGATGCGCAGCAGCGCCAGGCTCCGCTCCGCAGGCGTGGCGTCGCGCCACGCCGGGAACGCCGCCGCGGCGGCGGCGAAGGCTGCGTCGACGTCGACGTCCCGCGACAGCGGCGCCGAGGCGTACGCCTCCCCCGTCGAGGGATTGAGGACCGCGGTCTTCTCGCCACCCTGGGCGGCCACGTGCCTGCCACCGACGAAGTTCGCAAGCTCGTGAAGCGACGGTGATTTGGTCGATGGGCTCACGGCACCTCCCCTACTGGTCGGGAGGCGAGTGTATAACTGGCCCACTCGCCTTTCCGGGCCGACGAAACCCCGGCCAAGGAGAAGTTCACTGCATTCAGGTTCGGTGCCACGACCGGCGGGTTCCCCGGCCGGCGGACGACGGGAGCGACGATGGCCAGGACGAAGGACAACGTGACTCAGCCGGCAACCCAGACGGCCGCGCGCGCGGTGCTCGCCCCCGGCGAACGGGTCGCCGTCACCGGGGCGAGCGGCTTCATCGGCTCGGCGATCACCCGGGCGCTCGTCGCGCGCGGCGTCGATGTCGCGGCCCTCGTGGAGCCCGGCATCGGGCACGCCAGCCTCGACGGGCTCGCGGTCGAGGTCATCGAGGCGGACGTGCGCGACGCCGCGGCGATGAAGCAGGCGATCGAGGGAGCACGCACCGTCTTCCACGTCGCCGCCGTCTACCGCTTCTGGGCTCCGGACCCGGCGGCGTTCTACCGCGTGAATGTCGAAGGCACCCGCAACGTCCTCGAGGCGGCGCGGTCCGCCGGCTGCGAGCTCGTCGTCTACACGAGCTCGGTCGGCACGCTGGGACTCGAGAACGTCGCCGAGCGCGGATCCGCCGACGAGACCTGCGCCCCCCACGTCGACCACCTCTTCGGTCTCTACAAGCAGTCAAAGTACGTCGCCGAGCACGAGGTACTGCGCGCGACAGCGCTCGGCGCGCCGGTCACCCTCGTGCTGCCAACGACGCCGCTGGGGCCCGGCGACCACACGCCGACCCCGACCGGCAAGCTCGTCGTTGACTACCTCAACGGCCGGATGCCCGCCTGGTTCGACACCGCCCTCAACATCGTCGACGTCGATGACGTCGCCGCCGGGCACCTCCTCGCCGCTGAGCACGGTGTTATCGGCCGCAGCTACATCGTCGGCGGCGAGAATATGGAGCTGCGCGAGATCCTGGCCGAGCTCGCGGCGTGCACCGGACTCCCGGAGCCACGCTTCCGGGTGCCCCGCCCGGCCGCCCTCGCCGCCGCCTGGGTCTCCGAGATCGTCGAGGGGAGGCTCTTGCGGCGCGCCCCGCACGTCCCCCTCGAGGGGGCGCGCATGGCCTCGACCCGGATGGTGTTCAGCGACGCCCGGGCGCGGCGCGAGCTCGGCTACCAGTCCCGGCCCGCCGCCGAGGCGATCGAGCGCTCGGCGCGCTGGTTCGCCGAGAACGGCTACGTCTCCGACAAGCGTCTCGCCGCCATCCACTGGCGGCGGGACGGCGCCTAACGGGGTCGGCCCCTACCCCATCGACGAGCGTGCGACCCGCTCGACCGCCGAGGAGACCGCCGGGGCGACCGCCGGGTTGAATACCGTCGGGATGATGTAGGCGGGCGAGAGCTCCTCCTCGGTGACGACGGCGGCGAGCGCGCGGCCGGCCTCGAGCTTCATCTCCTCGGTGACCTTCTTGGCGCCGACGTTCAGGAGCCCCCGAAAGAACCCCGGGAAGACGAGCACGTTATTGATCTGGTTCGGCTCGTCGCTGCGCCCGGTGGCGACAACGGCGGCGTAGCGCCGCGCGATCTCGGAGTCGACCTCCGGCGTCGGATTGGCGAGAGCGAAGACGATGGCGTCCTTGCCGAGCTTGGCGAGGTGCTCCTCGGTGACGAGGTTCGGGCCCGAGACGCCGATCAGGACGTCGGCGGCGTCGACCGCCTCGGCGATCCCGCCGACGCGCCCCTCGCGGTTTGTGTGGGTCGCGATCCACCTCCGCGGCTCGTCGAGACTAGGAGTGCTCTCGGCGAGAACGCCGCGGCGGTTGAGGGTGACCACATCGCCGACGCCCTCGGCGAGCAACAGCTTGGTGACGGCGACCCCTGCCGCGCCGATGCCGAGGACCACGACGCGCACGTCTTTCATCTGCTTGCCGACGACGCGCAGCGCGTTCGTCAGCGCCGCGAAGACGACGACCGCCGTGCCGTGCTGGTCGTCGTGGAAGACCGGGATGTCGAGTTTCGCCCGCAGCCGCTCCTCGACCTCGAAGCAACGGGGCGCGGCGATGTCCTCGAGGTTGATCCCGCCAAAACCCGGCGCGATGCACTCGACGATCCGGACGATCTCGTCGGTATCCTGGGTCGCGAGGCAGATCGGCCAGGCGTCGACCCCGGCGAACCGCTTGAACAGGAGAGCCTTGCCCTCCATCACCGGCATCGCGGCCTCCGGGCCGATGTTGCCGAGCCCGAGGACGGCAGTGCCGTCCGTCACGACGGCGACGGTGTTGCACTTGATCGTGAATTTGCGCACCGCCGAGGGGTCCTTAGCGATGGCCATCGAGACCCGGCCGACACCGGGGGTGTAGGCCATCGAGAGGTCGTCCCTGGTCTGCAGGGGCACGCGGGAGGCGATCTCGAGCTTGCCCCCGAGGTGGAGCAGCATTGTCCGGTCGCTCATCGCCCGGACGTGCGCCCCGTCCACCGCCTCGACTGCCGCGGTCAGGCGCTCGGCGTGGCCCTCGTCAAAGGCGTTGCACGCCATATCGACGACGAGGGCGTCGCCGCGGGACTCGACAACGTCGAGCGCCGTCACGACACCGCCGGCGTCACCGACGGCGGTTGTGATCGCGCCGATCCCATGGGGGTCGGCGAGCTCGACCTGCATCGTGATCGAGAACGAGGCGCTCGGGGCGCTCATCGCACACCTCCGGAACTCGTGACGCCCTCCCCCGGCAAGGTGTCGGCCGGATCAGCACTGGGAACGCCGTCCCGCAGGCGGGACAATTCGACAAGGTTGGGGCGCATCACCCCAGGGTAGGACCAAAGCGCGCCGAGCGGCTAGGCATCCGCCGGGTCTCCCCGATACTGTCGCCATCCGTCTCCCCGCCACGCCAGCGAGGCGGAACCTCCTGGCACCACCCGACGAACGCACCCCCGAGACGCCTTACACGCGAGGACAAACAACAGCGTTGTATTTTAGGATGCTTCGGAGCTTCGCGAACTACAGCGGTCCCCAAGCCTTCGGTGCTTTCGGTCTTGAAGATGCTTGGGTTGTTGCTCCTCAGGAGAAAGACACGCCTTTTCCTGCTGAGCTGTGGCGGACGACGGATGGCGGTCGAGCCTGGACGGAGGTTCAGGTGGAAACGACCAACTAAGCGCGGCCAGATATCACCTCAACCGCCGGGACTGCTCTCCACTTCCCTTGCGACGAGGTCGTTGGCCTCTATCGTTCACTCGGGTCCGAGCTCACGCAGTTCGGAGAGTCGAGAGAAGGAAGCCAGCCATGGACAGCAAAGACCTCCTGGGCCAAGTGGCAGAGAACCTTTCAGTTCGCCGAGCCTTCGGTACCGCCTACGAGATGGACGGACTCCTCGTTATCCCTGTGGCGCTCGTAGCGGGAGGAGGCGGGGGAGGCGAAGGGATGGCTCCGCAAAGTGCCGACACTGGTGGGTGCGACGGCACCGTGCCGAGCGGGTCCGGCGGAGGCTTCGGTGGCCTGGTTCTCCCGATGGGGACTTACGTCGTGAAAGATGGCAGCGTCCGTTTCGTGCCGGCAGTGGATGTGACGGTGATCGTGTTGGCAGGTCTCAGCCTGGCTCGACTACTTGTCCGCTCTCGTGGACGCAGCCTGCGACGACGCGCGCACGCTCACGACTCACGCTGATTTGAACGAGCACCTCATTCGGTGCCCCGAACTGCCGGTTGTGCCCAGTTCGGTGGCCTGTGCCCAGGCCCCCGGTGGCGTTTCCCGACCGGCAGCAACGATCTCAAGCCCGCTCGCTCCCGCCAGTGACGGGAAACCGAGCACCACTGCCGCGGAAATCATCACAGCGGCAAAGCCATTGACTCGCTGCATGATCACACCTTCCTCTTGGCTGGAGGTGTACCTGCCGACGAAGCAGCACCTCAAGAGTGGCAGGGCCGCCGGTTCCCTCGGGTGTCCTCGACCTCGGCGCCGCCGCGGTCACACCTTGCCACCTTCTCGTCCTCCCGTGAGAGAAAATCACCTCTGCTCCTTATTGTGCTGCCGTTCCTCCCGCCTTTCCGGTCGGCGCTTGGTGCGCCGCCCCGCCGCCCCGTGGCCCTCTGTCCGCCACCCCGGGGACCTACCACCCAGCCCCTTGGCGATGTGTGGGCGAACGTAGGCGCCTCTGTCGAGATCCTCCGGTTGTCCCGTGTCTGCCTCCGAAGGCGCTCCCCGCGTTGCTGGCGGGCTTCTGACGGTGCTCTTGGCGTCTGGGGCGCGAACCCAACCGTGGACTTTGGTGAGACCATGAGCGCGGTGCGCAGGCTCGGCGTGATCGGCGTAGCGCTCCTGGTGCTGACCATCGCCGCCTGCACGAGTTCCACCAGCGCCACGACGCAGACTGAAGCGCACACCCACGTAACCCCGACCGCTGTGACTGGTGCCGCGGGTTACTTCTGGCTCCTGGGGGAGTACCGATGTGCTACCGGGACCTGTCCTGTGGTCATGCGAAGCACCGACGGCGGGAAGTCCTTCGTCCGAGTCGGCTCACCACCCGCCTCAGTCGACGTGCTCCAATTCGCGAACCACGAGGATGGCTATGCCTATTCTGCCTACTCTTTCGGGTCTGACGACGAGCAGGCCACTCTCTACTGGACCGGGAACGGGGGAAGGACTTGGCAGCTCGCACCGCTGAGGTTTTCAGAATCGCGCCCTCCGTCAATGGTCATCACCAGTGGACGGGCCTATCTGCTCGATTGCGAGAACTACCTAGCCGACGGGGACTGCGAGTCCCAAGAGCTTGCGTCATCGGTGGTGACGAGCGACACCTGGATGACGACGCGGCTGCAACCTCCGGTTGACGAAGCCACCCAGCCGGTCGGCTTGGCTTCTTTCGGCTCGAAGGTGTGGCTCATCGCGGCCGGGGCAGGCGCGAATGCTGCCCTGCTCGTTTCCGACGATGGCGGCAGGAGCTTCGCAAGCTTGCCGAGCACCGGGCTGGGCGGCCTCGCCTGTGGTGCCACCGCTACGTCGGACACGACTCTTTGGGGCTTCTGTGCGACCGGGCTTCTGGACTACGCAGCTCGCTCAACAGACGGGGGACGGCACTTCGCCCTACTGCCGGGATGGAATCGAGGTTTCAAAGGTGGTGCGGCGAATAGTGGCCAGATTCTTCCCCTGTCGAATACCGAGGCCATCTTCCGACTGGCGGTTCCGGGCATGTGGCTGACCCGAAACGGCGGAGCACACTTCAGTCCTGTGCGTTTCAGTTCCTTGTGGCAGAACCCGAATTACTTCTTCTCCATAGCCTTTGCCAGCGCGACTACGTGGCTAGTGCTGGGAGTCCAAGACCCTGGCGAGAACAATCCGATGTGGCGCACCACCGATGGCGGGCGTTCCTGGCAACAGGTGAAGACCCCGATACTGGAAACCGGAAGATGAGCACGGTGCGCAAGCTCGGCGTGATCGCGACAGTGGCCGTGACGCTGTCGCTCGCTGGGTGTACGACTAACACTGCGGGACCCACTGGCCTAGCGAACGGAGTTGTTGCCTGGATATCGACCCCAGCGCCGCCTACGACCACGACCACCACGGCAACGACAACGACAACGCTTCCCCCCGCGCCGGCATGCTCGGCATCCAACCTGAGAGTGCACGTCGGTGGTCTCAAGGCAGCGACGGCACTCGTCGGCTTCACGGTCACTGTGACGAACGTCGGCCGATCGACATGCCACCTGAGGGGATATCCCGTCCTTATTGGCGTGTACTCCGCTTCGAGGCGGAACAAGATCAATGCCGGCCACGGGGGCTTCTGGGAAGTGGTGCCAACCGATCTGCGCCCTGGAGCGCACGGTTCCCTATCACTCACGGGAAGCGATTGGTGCACTGGCCCGCTAAGGGTGCGCTTTCGCTCTATCGTCGTCGAGCTGCCCGATAATGGAGGGTCGTTCGCCGTCACGAACTATCTGCCGTGCTCGCCGATAGCCGAGACCCAGCTCGGCGTGCAGCCACCGCCGGTGCCCGAGTATGTTCCGCCCCCCGGCACCCTCCAGTCACTCCAAGCGCGAACGCTGGCCCCGGATCGAGTCCGGGCCGGCCGTGTGTTTGCCTACGTGGTCACCCTGACCAATACCGGATCGAAGACCGTGTCACTCCTGCCTTGCCCTGGTTACACGGAGTCGCTCGGCCTGTACCTCAGCGGCCGGTGGCAGGTGGAACAAAGCTCCTACGAGCTCAACTGCAGCTCCGTGCGACGACTGCTCGCCGGTCAGTCGAGAAGGTTTGCTATGCGGATCCGGGTGCCCGCCGACGCGCAGCCAGGTTCAGTGAAGCTCGTGTGGTCGCTCGACTCGGGCAACGGGCCAGCCAATGGACGTGGCGTGACCGTGGTCCCGTAGCTCCCCAACTCCCCGCGCTCCTCCTCCGTCCGCTGCCACCGTCGCATCTCCCGTGCCGCCACTTCGTCGCTCCGACGGTCCACCTCTTCCTCGATGTGCTCGGGTCGCATGACGCCGAATGGCGGCGCGGTCTATCACTGACCAGGCGGTGTTTCGCGGGCTGGCGACGGCCCATGGCCGCGGCTGACCCCGAGTGCTTCGTCGATCTCCACACCCTCTTCCCGGGCGGCCTGGCGCACGCCCACTGTTCGGGCGGCGCTTGGAACCGTCCCGTCGAGATAAGCCCCCGAGCGGGATGACAAGGATGGGGCTTGGAGACAGAGCCCTAACCCGGCACTCGGGCACTGAGCGCGCACTGAGCGCGGATAGCACGCTCAGTCAGACAACGTGTCGACACAGTGGCCACAGCGAGAACCGCTGACGTCCTCGCGGCGGCAAAGACGGCCCGAGCCGAGTTGCCCCCGACGCGGCGACACCGTCTCTAGGTCGTTCCTGCCGCTTCGGCTAAGCACGGGCCCAAGGGGAATCCGGCTTTCCAACTAGCCGAGTCGCTGTCGCGACTATCACCATGACGATCAAGGCGATCACTAGCGGATAGACGAAATGGACGTGAATAATCAACGCTGCGCCGATGAGAGCGCCTACCAGCATTGTGGCCACCACGATGAAGCGGCGTCCCGCTAGGGATCCCTTCCCGCCGGCGAGCGAGCTATCGGCAGCGGTGCCAGTGATCGTCAAGGTGAGCACCGTGGTGGTCATGTCGGGCACGGCGAGCTTGCGAGCGGTGGCGTTCTGGATCCCCATGGCGATCCCGAGCACGACGATCAATGGGTAGCGGAACCCGGTCGTCATCGAGTCTCTGCTCAGCGCGGCGAGGACGACCGAAGCCGCGAGGAAGACGACTTGGATCGAGGCCGCAGTGCTGAGCAACCGACCTCGGTGCTCCCCGAGTCGCGAGCCGACTTTGCCGCCGACGAGGGCACCGGACCAAAACGACGCCAAGGCCACGACTGATGCCACAATCGAGAAACCGGGCACCCCAACCAGGGCAAATCCCAAGAACACGACGTTGCCGGTCATGTTGGCGACAAAGACATGGCCAAGCACCAGAAAGCTGAACGCATCGACCAGGCCGGTGAGAAGTGTCATGGCCAAGAGCAGCGGCGGCAGCGGACCATGCTTGCTGTTGCGTTCTGGAATCAGTGTCTCGCGCACCTCAGCGAGGAAGGTACTCATGGTCGGACGGCGACATCGGCGTAGACGACCGAGAGATCCTTGTCCCCCCATCCGTTTCTCAGCATGCGGTGCCACGACTCGATGAGGCTTTGGGTCAATGGAAGCTCGACGCCAGCCGAGCTGGCGCCAGCCAGGGCAAGGTCGGCGTCCTTGACAGCGTGCTTGAGCGCGAAGCTCGGTGTGAAATCGTGTTTCAGCATCTGCCGGGCCTTGGCGACGGCATACGGCGAGCCGATCGGAGCGTCGAGGAGGTCGACTATCAACTCCGGGTCGACGCCTAGGGCAGCGGCAAAGCGAAGCGTTTCAGCCGTGGACTCGACGAGATCGACTACCCAGTTGTTGAGCACCAGCTTCGCTCTGCTGCCAGCACCGGCAGGGCCGAGCCAGATCGTCCGTCGGCCGATCGCATCCAGCACGGGCGCCACGATCTCGTGGACTTCGACAGGGCCGCTTGCGAGCACGAGCAAGGTGCCGGCCTCGGCCGGAGCGACGCTTCCCGAGACCGGGGCGTCGACGAAGCTCACACCGTGCGCCTCAGCAAGTGCCGCGAACCGGTCGGTCCAGTCGATGCCCACCGTGCTCATCTGCAGCCAGACCAAGCCGCTCTCGGCGCGGGCGAGGGGCCCGTCCGGATCGCTCATCACGGCGTGCACCGTTGAGCCGTCGGACAGCATCGTGAGAAGAACATCGGCGCCCACCGCCGCTTCTCCGGGAGAGGCTGCCGCCGTCGCCCCGGCCTCGACCAACGAGACGACATTGGCGGGCGAACGGTTCCAGACCCTGACGCTGAACCCGGCCGAGATCAGTCTCGCGGTCATCGGCCTCCCCATGTGTCCGATGCCGAGTACGCCAACGGTGGGCAACCCTTTTTGCATCGGCTCTTGGTTCCTGATGTCGCTCTTTTTCATCGAATCCCCTTTCGGGTAGTTCGCTCAAACGGTTTCGGAAGCGAGTCCGGCGATGAGCGTCACGGCCATCCCCGGCGGAGCTGCGTTGCCCCTCCACGAGATGTTCGGACACTACGCAGAAGCGATGCGACGTGCCGAAGCGCCAGGCTGGAACGAATGGCTTGTCGGCGCGGACAGGATTCCACGCCAGGTGATCACCCAGCCGAGTCCCTTGCAGGCGAAGATCCTCGCCGCCTTCGGCGGATTAAGTAGCCCATTCGAACTGTGCTCTTCGACAGAGTCAGTAGTCGTATGCTGCCTCGTGTGATTGATCCCGACACGAAGGACTGGATGTGGGTCCTCGAGCGAGCGTGTCCCGAGTGCGGCTTTGACGCAAGCAAGTGTGAAGCTGAAGATGTCGCCGGTCTGGTTCGAGACAACGCGAAGGTATGGGAACGATTCCGGCGCAATGGCACCGTTCGCCCGGGTCGACCCAACGCGTCAACGTGGTCGACTCTGGAGTACGCATGTCACGTGCGCGACGTCTATCGGATCTACAGAACACGGATCGAACGCATGCTGACCGAAGACGATCCACTGTTTGAGTATTGGGATCAGGGCGCCGCCGCAATCGCCCATTCCTACGAGCAACAAGCTCCCGAGGTGGCCGCTGCTGAGCTCGCCTTTGCCGCCGAGTCGATGGCGTCAGCGCTCGACGGAGTGTCTGGTCCGTCCTGGCTTCGACCCGGCCGTCGAAGTGACGGGGCGTCCTTCAGAATTGGCACCCTCGCCCGTTATATGATCCACGATCCCATCCATCACGCCTGGGATGTGCAAAAGCAGCACTCTTAGCATCCAGTCCACACTGAATACGCCCCATATTCCCCCGGTGCGCGACGGAAGCGACCATGCCCGATCGGCATTGGGGCAAGTCCTCGGCGCTCGATCTGGAGCGCATCTTCGGACACCGGTCGAGCCCCAGAACGCTGGCGGCTCGTCGGCCGCCCACCTTCTGGCCCCCAGATCGTCAAGTGCTTGCTGTCGCAAGCGGCGCACCCCAGCCGGTTTCCGAACGACGCTCCGCGCCGCATGGCCGATCGCCAATTCCGCAAATGGGCGGCTACGTCGTGATTCCGTGTCTCGACTCCGGTTTACGAAAAGAGCGGATCCGCGCCTTCGGCACGACGGGTCGCGCGGCGCCGCCTCGCGCCTATGTGCCGGGGGGCACCTTGGGCACGGGCCCGTAGAGCCAGACGGTGATCGGACTCGCCCAGCCATGGGTGCGGATCGTCGTTGCGGGATAGCGCACCAAGAGGTTTCCGGCGAGCCGCAGGTACTTGGCGTAGTTCGCCTTGGAGGTCGTCGTGCCGGTCGGAGAGCCCTCGTGGCTCGCGAGGAGCCAGAGGCGCGGGCACGCCGCCGCGATCCGGTCGATCTGGAGGTCGTCGAGCGTCGTGTAGCGCTCGACGTAGGGGAGGACCTCCCGCAGCGGCGTCGAGGGGAGCACTGGACGGGGCACGAACGGCGTGACGGCCGGGCCGTGCGTGAGGTAGTAGGAGAACGCCATCCGCCCGTCGGAGGGGTAGAAGGCGATGCAGTCACCCGGCTCGGCGTGCTGGAGCACGTAGAGCGTCGTCGCCTGCCAGTTCTCCGGGGAGACGCCGTAACTCGGCTCGAGCTGGTACGCGCGCAGGCCGACCAAACCGGCGAGGAGCCCGGCACCCGCCAGGCGGGGCAGGCGCCGATCGCACACGACGCGGGCAAGCACGATCGCCGCCGCGGGGAGCGATACGAGGAGGTTGCGGGCTGAGAAGGTTGGCTGGGCGAGGCGAGACTCGACGAACGAGATGACAAGCGGCACGACGAGCCAGCACACCACGACGAGCTCGCCCCGGACCCGGGCGGCGGAGCGGTCGACAACCAGGCGGCTAAGGACGAACCAGATCGCCCCGGCGAAGGCAGCCGTCGTGACGACGACGAGGGCGATGCCCGGCGCCCCGGCGGAGAAATTCGGCGGGTATCCCGCCGAGGTGAGCGACGTGACGACCGGGCCGAAGGCGGCGAGGTCGGGGCGCGACTCCCAGAACAGCTGCCCCCCGCCCCGCGAGTGTGCGAGCCAGGCGAGCGGCGAACAGAGGGCCGCGACGGCGACGATGGCGAGGACGGCCGGACGGACCCGCCGGCGGTTGCCGGCGAGCGCGACGAGCTGTGCAGGGATGACGAGGACAGCGACGAAGCTCATGTAGAGCGCCAGCGTCGTCACGACGACGTAGGCCGCGCCGGCGCGCAGCGAGGCGGGCCCCTCCGGGCGCCGGTCGGTGAGAGCAAGGAAGGCCACGTAGGACGCGGTGACGAACGCCATCATCAGGGCGTAGCTGCGGATGTTCTGGGCCCAGTACACGGCTGGCAGGCTCACCGCCGAGAACAGGCCGGCGACGAGGGCGATCCGGGCCGAGAAGAGCCGCTCGGCGAGCACCACGACGAGCGCCGTCGTCGCCGCACAGCCGATCACCGACGGCAGGCGCAGCACGAGGACGCTGCTCCCGAACCACCCGGTAAGGACGTGGATGAGGGCGTAGTAGCCGAGCATGTTGCCGCCGTCGCGGGCCATCGCCGAGCCGAGCGCCGCGCCGTGCTGGGCGGTGATCGACACAGTCGCCGCCTCATCGAGCCAGAGGCTGCGCGCGTCGAGGTCAATCCCGGCGAGCAGCCCCGCGAGCACGGTCGGCCCAATTACGAGCGCCCAGCGCCGCGGCCGTGTGCCCGATCGCGCCCCCCCGCCCAGGGATCGATCCCGCCCGCGCCCCGACACCAACCAGCGGGCGATCGTGGCCCGCGAGGGCCATATCCGCGTCGGGGCCGACACGACGATCAGCCGCGCAGTCCCGCCCCGAGCTCGGCCTCGGCCGCGGCGATGCAGCGGGCGCGCGCCACTGCGACGTCGGCGTCGGTGAGCGTGCGGTCCGGGGCGACGAACCGGAGGCGGAAGGTGAGGCTGCGCAACCCGGGGCTCAGCCCGGGGCCCCGGAAGACGTCGACGAGGCGGACATCCTCGCAGTACTCGCCCGCCGCGGCGCGCACGACGGACCCCAGGCGCGCCGCCGGCACCGAGGAGTCGAGGGTGAACGACAGGTCGATGTCGCTCGAGGGGAACCGGCTGAGCACCGGCCCGCGACCTTCCCGGCGGCGGAGCGCGAAGAGGCGGACCGTGTCGAGGACGAGCCAGCCGACCCGGCGACCCGCGAGGTTGAAGGCCTCGAGCGCGGCGGGGTCGACCTCCCCGACGAAACCGACGGTGCCGACCGTGCCCGAGGCGTCGGCCCCGGCGACCGCCGCTGTCCGGGTCGGGTGGCAGCCGAGGGCGCCAGCGCCGGCGAGCACCGCCCGCGAGCCGGGTTGGTCCTGCACGAGTCCGAGTCCCCCGTCCGCGAGGCCGAGACCTTCGGCGATCCCCTGCCAGAGCCGGACGGCCTCCGGGGCTCCGTCGCCATCGAAACCGAGCACGACGCCGAGCTGCTCGCGCTCGACCGGCAGTGTCACCCCGGCGCCGGGGTGCGCGAAAACGTGCCCGATCTCGAAGAGCCGGACCGCGGGGTTGCGAACCGACGCGTTCTGGCGCAGGCAGCCGAGCAGCCCCGGCAGAAGGCTCGTGCGCAGGGCGGATTCCTCGCGCACGATCGGGTTGACGAGCTCGACCGGCGCGGTGCCCGTGCCGAGCTTCCGCTCGTGGCCCGGGTTGACGATCGAGCTCGTCCAGGCCTCGTCGGCGCCGTAGCCGGCGACGAGGCCGGCCAGCCTCCGGCGGTCGGCCTGGTGCGCCGTGAGCAGTCCCACGCCGGGGGAACGCTTCCGGGTCGGCGCGATGTGCTCGTAGCCGAGGTGCCGGGCGACCTCCTCGATCACGTCGACCTCGCGCTCGACGTCGGGCCGGAACGGGGGCACGGTGACGGCGAGACCTGCGCTGTCGGGTTCCGTCGCGAAGCCGATCGGCGCGAGGTACCCGGCGATCGCGTCGGTTCTGAGACTGGTCCCGAGAAGCACGTTCAGCCGCCCCGGCCGCAGGTGGATCGTGCGGCGCACAACCGGGGTCGGCTGCAGGTCGATCACGCCGGCCGCGACGACCGGCGGGGCGGCCCCGGCGGCGAGCGCCGCGGCGACGATGAGCCCGGCGACCCGGTCGGCGGCGCGGACCGGGCCCTCGGGGTCGATCCCCCGCCAGAAGCGCGTCGAGGCCTCGGTGCGCAGCTGCTGGCGGCGGGCGGTCCGTCCGACGGCCATCGCCGAGAAGTCGGCGGCCTCGATGAGGACGGCCGAGGTCCCGGGGGCGATCTCGCTCGACTCGCCGCCCATGACCCCCGCTATGCCGACCGGCACGTCGTCGGCATCGCAGATCAGCAGGTCATCGACCGGTCTCTCCCCGCCGGAGCGGTGGCGCTCGACACCGAAGACGCGCGCCTCCCCGTCGAGGGTGATGAGAGTTTCGCCGGGCCGCGCGAACCGTACGCGCAGCCCCCGCCCCGGGAGGCGGTCGAGGTCGTAGGGGTGGGTCGGCTGGCCAAGCTCGAGCATCGTGTAGTTCGAGGCGTCGACGACCGAGTGGATCGGCCGCATGCCCGAAAGGATCAGGCGGCGCTGGACGTCGCGTGGCGAGGCGACCGTCGTGATCCCGGTGACGACCCGGGCCGCGAAGCGCCGACAGGCCCCTGGCGCCTCGATGACGACGCTCGCCAGCGAGCCGACCGGGGGCCCGTTCTCGGCGACGACCGGCTGCGGGATGGCGAAGGGCAGGTGCCGGCGCGCGGCGAGGTCCCTGGCGACGCCGGCGACGCACAGGCAGTCCGGCCGGTTCGGCTCGACCTCGAGCTCGTAGACGACGTCGGCGACGAGGCCGAGGTATTCGGCGATCGGCGTGCCGAGCGCGAGTCCCGCCGGGAGGCTCCCGTCGGCGGTCCCGGTCGAAGCCAGGATGAACAGCCCCGAGGCGTCGGCGCCTAAGCCGAGCTCGGTCGCCGAGCACAGCATCCCGTTGGACGTCACCCCGCGCATCTTGCGGCGGGTGATCTCGACCCCGCCGGCGAGCACGGCCCCGACGGTCGCGAACGGCACGACGTCGCCGACGACGTAGTTCCAGGCGCCGCAGACGACCTCGACGGGCTCGTCGCCGCCGGCGTCGACGAGGGCGAGGCGGATGCGGTCGGCGCCGGGGATCGGCCGGATCTCGACGACGCGGGCCACGACGACGCCGGCGAGGCCGCCCCCGACGTGCTCGACCGCCTCGACGACGAGCCCGAGCGAGTCGAGCTCGGCACCGAGCGCGGCGACGCCGTCCGCGTCGGCCGCGTCGACATCGAGGGGCGTGAACTCGCTCAGCCAGGAAAGCGGTACCCGCACGCTGCTCCTTGTCCGATCCTCAGTGATGAACTGGCATGTGGCACTCAGCACCCGGCCAGGAAGCGCACGTCGTTCTCGATGAAGGCGCGCATGTCCTCGATCCCGTGACGCATGATCGCGACGCGGTCGATGCCGAACCCGAAGGCGAAGCCCGACCAGACCTCGGGATCGACGCCGGTCGACTCGAGCACCGCCGGGTGGACGAGCCCGCAGCCGCCGAGCTCGATCCAGCCGACCCCGGAACAGGTCCGGCAACCCACCCCCCCGCAGATCGTGCAGGAGATGTCGAACTCGGCCGACGGCTCGGTGAACGGAAAGTACCCCGGGCGGAGGCGCGCCCTGACGTCCTCGCCGAAGATCGCCTTGGTGAAGGTCTCGATCGTCCCGGCGAGGTCACCGAAGGTGATGCCGCGGTCGACGACGAGCCCCTCGAGCTGGTGGAAGACCGGCAAGTGCGAGGCGTCCGGGGTGTCGCGGCGGTAGACGAGCCCGGGCATAACGGCGTAGATGGGCAGCACGCCCCGTTCGAGCAGGTGGATCTGCACGGGCGAGGTGTGCGTGCGCAGCAGCACGCTCTCCCCGTCGCCGAGGTCGACGTAGAAGCTGTCCTGCCCGCTGCGGGCCGGATGGTCGGGCGGCATGTTGAGCGCGGTGAAGTTGTACCAGTCGGTCTCGACCTCGGGGCCCTCGGCGATCTCGTAGCCCATGCCGAGGAAGATGTCCTCGAGCTCCTCGCGGATCCGCGTGACGAGGTGGGGATGCCCCGGTCCCGGGGCGGGGATCACCTCGGTCAGATCGAGCCGGTCCGCCTCGAGGACGCCCGCCCGCGCGACCTCCACGAGGGCGGCCCGGCGCTCGGCGATGAGCGCCTCGAGCACCCGCCGCTTCTCGTTCAGCTCCCCGCCGAGCTCGCGCCGCGCGGCTTCGTCGAGCCCGCCGAGCTCCCGTTTCCATGTCGCCAGCGCTGAGCGCCGGCCGGTGAGCTCGGCCTCGACGGCGCTGAGCGCGGCGAGGTCCTCGGCCGAGGTGATCCGCTGCCGCGCGCCGGCTACGAGCGCACGGAGCACGTCGGTGTTCGGTGGGCCGGCGGAAGCCTCGTCGCCGTCGGCTCTCTTGCGGTTCATGTGCGCACATCGTAGGGCCGCGCCGTCCCGGGTCGAGGACGATGGGCGAGCGCGAAGCCGAGCACGGCGGCGGCTGTGGCGACGTTCAGCGACTCGGTCGCGCCGGCCATCGGGATCGTGACGACCTCGTCGAGCAGGCCCGTGAGGGCGTCGCCCAGTCCCCGGGCCTCGTTGCCCAGGACGAGCGCTACCTTCCCGTCCAGATCCACGGCCGCGTAGTCCGCCCCGCCCCGCGCCGCCGTGCCGCAGCGTCGGAAGCCCGCGGCGCCGAGCCGCGCGAGCGCCTCGTCGGGCGGGACGCCGACGACGACCGGGACCGAGAAGAGCGCCCCCGCGGAGGCGCGCACGCTCTTCGGGTTGTAAATGTCGGCGGTCCCCTCGCAGCAGACGACACCGCCCGCGCCGGATCCGGCGGCGACGCGCAGGATCGCCCCCAGGTTGCCGGGATCGCGCACGTCGACGAGCACAAAGAGCAGCCCAGCCGCGAGCACCCGGTCGAGATCGACGTCGATCGCCGCGACGACGCCGAGGACCGGCTGCGGTGTCGCCGCATCAGTGACGCGTTCGATAACCCCGGGGCCAAGCCCGAAGACACGCACACCGGCGGCGTGGACACGGGCCAGCACGTCGGTGACGCCGGGCGCAGTGCGCGCCTCCGGCGAGAAGTAGACCGCCTCGATCGGCACGCCAGCGTCGAGGGCAGCGGCCAACAGCTTCGGCCCCTCGGCGACGAAGGCGCCGTCGCGGCGTCGCACGCTGCGCTGACGGGTGAGGCGACGCAGTCGCTGCACCCGCGCGTGGCGGCCGCCGAGCAGCTGGTCGCTCAGGAAGCGGCCTCGGTCGCGTCGGCCTCGGCAGCACCGGGCGCCCCGTCGAGCGAACGCCGGGCGATATCGACGAGCGCGGCGAAGGCGGAGGCATCGCGCACGGCGGTGTCGGCGAGGATCTTGCGGTCGACGTCCACCTCGGCGCGGTGCAGCCCGGCGATGAGGCGGCTGTAGCTCATCCCCTCGGCCCGCGAGGCGGCGTTGATCCGCTGGATCCAGAGTCGGCGGAACTCGCCCTTGCGCGCGCGGCGGTCGCGGTAGGCGTACTGCAGCGAGTGCATGACCTGCTCGTTGGCCGCGCGAAACGACCGAGACTTGTTGCCGTAGTAGCCCTCCGCCCGTCCGAGGACCGCGCGGTGGCTCTTCCTGCCGTGGACGGCGCGTTTGACCCTCGCCATGATGCTCCTTTCGGTGAGAACTCCCCGGCGCCAGGCCACCCCGTCACGGGACGCGGCCGGCGGCAGATTGAATCAGATCCCGAGGATCCGCCGGACGTTGCGGCGGTCGCTCGGCGCGACCTCGGCCTCGCGGCCGAGACGGCGCGTGCGCACCGACGACTTCTTCTCGAGCAGGTGCGACTTGAACGGCTTGCGTCGCATCAGCTTGCCCGTGCCCGTGATCTTGAAGCGGGCGGCCGCACCTCTGTCCGTTTTCATCTTCGGCATGATCCAACCTCGTCGTCTGCGATTCCCCGGCCGGATCGGAATCCGGCCGACTGTGACCTAACCCTCGGCCGCGGCCGCCCCTTCGTCCGGCGGCACCGGCTCGGCGGGGACCACCGCCGAACGCGCCGCCTGGCTCTGGCGGGCCCGCTTGTCCGGCGCGAGCACCATCACCATGTTCCTCCCGTCCAGGCGGGGCTCGGACTCGATCTTGGCATTGCCCTCGGTGAACTCGGAGATGCGGTCGAGGATCTTCTTGCCGAGCTCGGGGTGGAACACCTCCCGGCCGCGGAACATGATCGTGATCTTGACCTTGTGCCCCTCGGTCAGGAACTTTGCCACCTGGCGGGTCTTGGTGTCGAAGTCGCCCTGGCCGATCTTCGGGCGGTACTTCATCTCTTTGATCCCGACGTTCGTCGCGCGGCGACGCGATTCCTTCGCGCGCTGCGCCTCGTCGAACTTGAACTTCCCGTAATCCATGATCCGGCAGACGGGAGGATCGGCGAGTGGCGCCACCTCAACGAGATCGAGATCCATCTGCCGTGCGATCGACAACGCCTCGGGCAACAGCTTGATGCCGAGTTGCTGTCCTTCAGGAGCGACGAGGCGAACTTCGCGGGCGCGGATACGTTCGTTCATCCGCGGCTCGTTGACGGTGGGGACTGTCGAGATCGGGCATCACTCCTCTCATCGGACCGGGGCCTCCGACGGAGGACCCGGAAAGAGGGAATGCGACGCCGATCGGCGCGAGCAACGACGACCCGATGCACTCGCTGGGCGGAATCCGCCGCGGTGATCGGGTGGGAGTCGCACGCCGTGCAGCCCCGCTTTCCCGCTTCTTTGCCCGTAGGCTATCAGCATGCCCAGTCTGTGGACACCGGAGGGCGAGCACGGCATCCCCGACACGCCCACCGACGCGACCGCCCCACCGGGAACCGGCACGGCCAGCCCCGGGGAAATGACCGAGGAGCAACTCCTCGCCGAGCGGGAGGCGCTCGAGCGGGAGCTCGCCGCCGCACCGGTCGAGGACATCGTCGCCAACCACTGCTTCGGCCTGTTCCAGCTCGCCGCGCTCTACCTCACGCAGAGCCCGCCTGATCTGGCCAAGGCCAAGCTCGCGATCGACGCGCTCGGCGCGATGGTCGACACCCTCGGTGCCCGCCTCGGCGAGTCGGCGCCGAGCCTGCAGGGGGCGCTGGCGCAGCTCCGGCTCGCCTTCGTCGAGCTGTGGGGCAAGCCGCCCGCGAGCGACGGGAACGGAAGCGGGCGGCCCGGCCCCGACGCTGGAACCGGGAAGGCCACGCCGGCCTAGCTCGTCAGGTCCCGCGCCTCGAGCCGGCCGCCGTGCCCTGGCGCGACCGTGAAACGCACCGCCTGGCCGATCCCGATCGCGCGCGTGCCGTCGGCGATCGCCGTGCAGTGGAAGGGGTAATGGCGACCCGCCGTGTCGGCCACCACACCGAGGCCCGAGTCGGCGTCGAACTCGACGACGCTTCCCGCGTGGGTCGAGGCGAGCGACCCCCAGGGATCGGTCCCGCCGCGGCTCAATGGACGATCTTCGCGAGCGGCACCTCGAGGATGTCGGTCGCGCCCCGGTCCTTCAGTGCCGGGATGAGCACGTTGATCGTCGACTTCGGCACGACGGTCTCGATCGCGAAGCCGCCCTCCCCGAAGAGCTTCGAGACCGTCGGCGACTTGAGCGACGGCAGCAGGGCGATCACCGCCTCGAGGTCGGCCTCGGCGACGTTGAGCTTCACGAGCACGTGGCTGCGCGCGTCGAGTGCGCCCTGCAGGAGTGTCAGGATCTGGCCCATCGCGTGGGCCTTTACGGGGTCCGCCGCCGCGACGGGGTTGGCGATGAGGGCCGTGTTCGACTCGAGCACGACGTCGATCACCTTGAGCCCGGCGGCCTCGAGAGCCCGGCCGGTCTCGGTGATCTCGACGACGGCGTCGGCGATCTCGGGGACCTTCGCCTCCGTCGCGCCGTACGAGACGCGGATGTCCGCCCGCACCCCGTGGGCGGTGAAGAACCGCTCGGTGAGCCGCGGGTACTCGGTCGAGACCCGGGTCCCCTCGGGCAGGTCCTCGACGCGGCGTGCCGTTGACGACCCGTGCACGGCGAGCACGATTTGAACCGGTCTCTCGGTCGTCTTCGAGTAGACGAGCTCGCCGAGCGTCACGACCGTCGCCCCCGTCTCCTCGATCCAGTCCCGCCCCGTGATGCCGAGGTCGAACATGCCGTCGGCCACGTAGACGGGGATCTCCTGGGGGCGCAGGACCCGTACCTCCTCGATACGCGCGTCCTCGACCATCCCGCGATAGTCGACCTCCGAGCTGCGGTTGATCCTGAGGTCCGCCGCGGCGAACAGCTCGAACGTCTGGCGTTCGAGGCTCCCCTTGGGAACGACGAGTCGGAGCATCATCAACCCCCCTGGTCGGTCGGGCGCACGGTCAAAAGGGCGAGGGCCGCCGCGACCGACCGGCGCATCATCTCGACCGCGGCGGCGGGCCTCGGGTCGCCGAAGATGGCCTCTCCAGCGACGAAGACCCGCGCCCCCGCGGTCGCCGTCATCGCGGCCGTCGTAGCGTCGATGCCCCCGTCGACCTCGATGGTGACGGCGAGCCCGCGCGCCTCGATCGCGGCGTGGGCTGCCTCGATCTTCGGCACGACGTCGGCGATGAACGGCTGGCCCCCGAAGCCGGGGAAGACCGTCATCAGCAGCAGCAGATCGATCGCCTCGAGAAAGGGCTCCGCGACCGCGAACGGCGTATCCGGGTTGAGGGCGAGCCCGACGGAGAGGCCGAGCTCACGGATCGCCCGGACGTAGTCGGCGGTGCCGCCGATCTCGGCGTGCACGGTGACGAGGTTGGCGCCCGCCCGTGCGAACCCCGCCAGGAGGGCGCCCGGGTTCGTCACCATCAGATGGCAGTCGAAAAAGGCGTTGGAGTGACGGCGCAGCGAGGCGACGACGGGAGGCCCGATCGTGAGGTTCGGGACGAAGTGCCCGTCCATCACGTCGACGTGCAGCCATTCGGTCACGCTCCCAACCTCGCCGACGGCTGCGGCGAGGTTGGCGAAGTCGGCGGCGAGGATCGACGGGTTGATTCGGAACTCACCGGGTGCGAGCACTAGTCGGACACTACCGCCCGGCACGAGTTCGGCCGTGCGCCACCGCGCACTGTGCCGCGCCGGCCTAGGCGCCGAGCATCTCCCCGGGGCGGGGTCGCGCGCCGGCACGCCAGGCAGCAAAGGGGAGCGGCCCGCGGCCCTCGATCTGCACCTCGACGAGTTCGAGCGCGCCGGCGCCCGTGATGACGGCGGAACCCTCGAGAAGGCCGGGCGGGGCGCCGGACGCAGGGTGATCGGCGTGCGGACGCGCCGCGAGGACGATGAGACGCCGGCCGCGGAAGGTCGTCCAGGCGCGTCCAACGCGCACGACCCGATGGCACTCGACAGCCGAGCGACTGAAATCGAGCCGCAGTTCGTCCGGCGTGAGCTTGGCGGCGTAGCTCGCCTCGCCAGACTGCGGGGTGGGCGCGGGCAACCCCGCCGGCCGGTCGAGCAGCTCGAGGAGGAGCGCCGTGCCGACCGCGCCGAGACGCCCGCGAAGCTCACCGGCCGTCTCGTCGTCGCCGATCACGACCTCGCGGTGGGCGTAGACGGGGCCGGTATCGAGGCCCTTCTCGAGTGCCATCACGCAGACCCCGGTCGTCAGGTCGCCGGCAACTATCGCCCGCTCGACCGGCGCCGCGCCGCGCCAGCGCGGGAGCAGGGAGTAGTGGACGTTCACCATCGGAACCCGCTCGAGC
Organism: Acidimicrobiaceae bacterium; assembly: GCA_003159795.1. Taxonomy (GTDB): domain Bacteria; phylum Actinomycetota; class Acidimicrobiia; order Acidimicrobiales; family Bog-793; genus Bog-793. The sequence continues at coordinate 49,246 of PLPK01000083.1, forward strand.
ACGCCGGGCGGGACGATCCGGCCGAAGGCGACGACGACCCCGAGCTCGGCACCAGTTCCCACCACGTCCTCGACGCGTTCGGTGACCGCGATGCCGAACTCGCCCGCGACCCGCTTCACTGGCGTCGGCGAGGGCTCCTCGCGCCGCCCACGCCGGCGATCCGGAGAGGTGACGACGAGCACGACCTCGTGGCCCCCGTCGACGAGCGCCCGCAGCGTCCCCGCCGCCACGTCCGGCGAGCCGAGGAAGACGAGCCGGCTCAGCGCCCGCCCCTAGCGCCCGTCTTCGAGGGCGCGCCCGCGCAGGATCCGCATCGCGTCCTTGCGGTCCTTGTGGCCGAGCCGCTCGAGAAGCAGCATCCCGTCGAGGTGGTCGACCTCGTGCTGGAAACACCGGCCGAGCAGCTCGTCGGCCTCGACGTCGATCTCTTCGCCGTCGAGCCCGATCCCGACGAGGTGGACGCGGGCCGGGCGGATGATCTCCCAGTGCAGATCCGGCACGGACAGGCAGCCCTCGAGGTAGGTCCACTCCCCCGAGGTCTCGACGATGCGTGGGTTGACCACGGCACCCGGCCCGTCGCCGACGTCGTAGACGAAGAAGCGTCGCTGCACGCCGATCTGCGGCGCGGCGAGCCCCACCCCCGGCGCGGCGTACATCGTCACGAGCATGTCCTCGGCGAGCTGGCGCAGCGCGTCGTCGATCTCGGTGACCGCAAGGGTCGGTTGCCGCAGGACCGGGTCGCCGAAGACCCTGATCGGGAGGGTCGCCACGGCGCCGATCCTATCGGTACCCTCGCGAGCGGCTCGTCGACGGCGCGTCCCCCGGTTCCGCCCCCCGGCCGATCGTGGCGATGAATCGCACGTCGATCCGTCCATCCCCCGCGAACCGCGCCGGCGCCGCGTCCCCCTCGGCGGTCACGTCGGGCGCGAGCTCGATCATCGTCGCCCCGCCGCCACCCTCGCGCACCCGGGCGACGCCCGTGCGCGAAACCCTCGCCACCGACCAGGACACGCGGTAATCGCCCGCCGGCGGGACGAGGAGCTCCGCCGGGACCGCGACGAGGTCGGCGCGCACGTCGGCGGCCTCGCCGCGCACCTCGTGGTCACGTCCTAGGAGGCGACGCGCCTCGTCGAGGCGCGCCTCCGCGATGAGCTGCCGGATGAGCGAGGACGAGATGACGGTACGTTCGGCGTCGTCCGTGACGAGCTCAACCGGCGTGACGGTGAAGCCGAGGCTTGCACCCATCGACTGCAAAAGGGTCACGTCACCGCGGTGCCGGTGGCCGAAGTGGAAGCTCGAACCCACGACGAGGGCGCGCACGCCGAGCTGCCCGACGAGCACGCTCTCGACGAATTGCTCGGCGCTCTGCGCGGCCAGCTTCCCGTCGAACTCGAGCACGACCGCGTCGACACCGCGCTCCCGCAACAGCTCCAGCTTGTGATCGAGCCCCGTGAGTAGTCGCGGCGCCGCCTGCGGGCGCACGATCGCCATCGGATGGCGGTCGAACGTGACGGCGACGCATGGCAGCGCGAGCACCGCGGCCTGGCGCCGGGTCTCCTCGATCAGCCGTCGGTGCCCGAGGTGGACGCCGTCGAACGTGCCGATCGTCGCGACAACAAAGCCTTCCCTTGCCCGTGGGCGATCGATCCCGGCCATCTCGTTTCGACGCTACTCGCCCGAAAACGCGCTCTCGCCGGGCTGCGCCGTGACGACGACGAGCGGCTTCATCCTCTCGCCCGGGATGGCCTCGTAAACGGCGAGCAGTCGTCCGGTCCCGTCCGAGACCGCCCAGGGTCCCTCGCCCGTCGCGGCGACGAGCGGGCGCGAGAGCACTCGACCGTGCGTAACCTCGTCGGCGACCGCCGCCTCGACAACGACGGGGGAAAGGTGCGCGACGAGCTCCCCCATCGGGCGTAGGTCGCCAAGGCCGAGCGCGTCGAGGGTCACTGCCCCCGCGACGCTGAATCCACCGATCGCCGCGCGGCGCAGCACCCGCAGGTGGGCTCCCCCGCCGAGCGCCGCCCCGAGATCCGCCGCGAGCACCCGCACGTACGTGCCGGACGAGCACTCGACGCCAATCGCGTAGACCTGCGGGTCCCCGGTCGGGGCGACGTCGAACCGGAAGACCTCGACGGGACGCGGGGCGCGCTCGACCTCGATGCCGGCGCGGGCGAGCTCGTACAGGCGCCGCCCGCCGACTCGTACCGCCGAGACCATCGGCGGGATCTGCAGGATCCTCCCGGTGAGGCTCCCGGCCGCGGCCCGCACCTGGTCGGGCGTGACCGCGGCCATGTCGAACGTCCCCGTCACCGCCCCCGAGGCATCGAGCGTGGACGTCGCCGTACCGAGCACGACCTCGGCCTCGTAAGACTTCGGCAGCGCCGTCGCGAAACGCAACAGGCGCGTCGCCCGGCCCACGCCGATGACAAGGACGCCGGTCGCATCCGGATCAAGCGTCCCGGCGTGCCCGCAGCGCTTCACGGCCAGGATCCCGCGGACCTTGGCAACGACGTCCTGCGAGGTCCAGCCGGCCGGCTTGTCAACGACGACGACCCCGTCGGGGCCTCCACCCCGGCGGGCGGTACCACCGGCGGGGCGCGTGCCCGTCAGGATCCCTCCCCCGGTTGGGTCCCGCCCGCCTCGGCGGTGTTCGCCCGCCGCAACGCCTCCTCGATCCGGTTGCCCTCGACGATCGCCGGGTCGACGGCGAAGCTGAGGGTCGGCGTGCGCTTGAGCCTCGCCTGGGAGGCGAGGGCGCGCTGGAGGTGCCGCCGGCGCTCCTCGAGGGCGAGCTGCGCGTCGGGCCTGAGCGAGGCGAGGTAGACGACGGCGTGGCGCAGGTCGCCCTCGCAGGCGACATCGGTGATCGTCACGAGGGCGAGCCGCTCGTCGGCGTCGCCGAGGCGCTCGATCTCCTCTGCGAGCACCTCGAGGACGAGCGCGTTCACGCGAGCGAGCCGTGGGTAGGGTCGCACGGGAGGCCGGCGGCGCATCCTCGTCCATCTCCTGTCTCACCCCGTCAGCCGACGGGGCGATCATCGATCAGATCCTCGGGATCTCGCGTTCTTCGTAGGTCTCGATGATGTCGCCCTGGTGCAGGTCCTGGAAGTCGGTGAGGCCGATGCCGCACTCGAAGCCCGACTGGACCTCGCGGGCGTCGTCCTTGAAGCGGCGCAGCGAGCTGATCGCGCCCTTCCAGATGACCGCGCCCTCCCGTAGGAAGCGGACCTTCGATCCGCGGGTGATCGTCCCGTTCAGCACGTAGCACCCGGCGACGGCGCCGACGCGTGGCACGCGGAAGACCTCGCGCACCTCGGCCTCGCCCGTCACGATCTCCTCGAAGACCGGAGCGAGCATGCCGACCATCGCCGCCTCGATGTCCTCAACGAGCTTGTAGATGATCTCGTAGGTGCGGATCTCGACCGAGTGGGTCTCGGCGAGTTCACGGGCCCGCCGGTCGGGCCGGACGTTGAAGCCGATGATCGTCGCCGCCGCGGCAACAGCGAGCTGGACGTCGTACTCGGTGATGCCGCCGACCGCCCGGTGGACGAAGGCGACCTTCACGTCCTCGCGCTCGAGCCGGCGCAGGCTCTCCGTCACGGCCTCGAGTGAGCCCTGCACGTCGGCCTTCAGGACGAGGTTGAGCGTCGCCGTCTCGCCCCGCTGGATCTGCTCGAAGATGTCCTCGAGCTTGGCGCCCGACGCCGGGGCCGAGGGCGAGGGCGCGTAGCCCGCGTAGCGCTGGCGCTGCTCACGGGCCTCGCCGATCGTGCGGGCGATCCCGAGGTCCGAGGTCGCGCGCAGCTCGTCGCCGGCGCTCGCCGGCTCCGAGAGCCCGAGCACCTGCGCCGGCATCGAGGGCAGGGCCTCTTTCACCTGGTCGCCATGCTCGTCGATGAGCGCTCGGACCTTGCCCCACGCCGGGCCGGCGACGATGGTGTCGCCGACGCGCAGCGTCCCGGACTGGATGAGGACCGTCGCCACAGGACCGCGCCCGACGTCGAGGTTCGCCTCGAGCACGACGCCGCGGGCGGGCGCCTCAGGGCTTGCCTTCAGCTCGAGCACCTCGGAGAGCACGGCGATCTGGTCCAGCAGGTCATCGACGCCGAGGCCCTGCAGTGCCGAGGTCTCGACGGTGATCGTGTCGCCGCCCCACGCCTCAGGCACGAGGCCCTGCTCGGAGAGCTGCTGGAGGACCCGGTTGGGATCCGCCCCGTCCTTGTCGATCTTGTTCAAGGCGACGATGATCGGCACTCCGGCCGACTTGGCGTGGTTGATCGCCTCGACCGTCTGGGGCATGACGCCGTCGTCCGCCGCGACGACGAGCACGACGATGTCGGTCACCTGGGCGCCGCGGGCCCGCATCGCGGTGAAGGCCTCATGTCCCGGCGTGTCGATGAAGGTGATCCGCTGGCCGTCGCGCTCGACCTGGTAGGCGCCGATGTGCTGTGTGATGCCGCCCGCCTCGGACTCGACGACGTTCGTCTTGCGGATCCGGTCGAGAAGCAACGTCTTGCCGTGGTCGACGTGGNNAGGGCGGCCTCCTGCTCCTCGCCGGGGTCGACGAGGGTGACCCGCGCCCCGATCTCGGCCGCGAACAGGTCGATCATGTCATCGGTGAGCGACTGGGTCGCCGTCACGACCTCGCCCTGGAGGAACAGGAAGCGAATGACATCGCCGGCCGAGCGATTGAGCTTTGGTCCGACCTCCTGTGGCGTGCTGCCCCGCTCGATGATGACCTCGTGGTCCGGAACGGGCGCGTTCGAGGGCACGTAGGTCGAGACCTGTATCGGCTCGAGCTCCTCGACGTTGCGCCGTCGGCGCTGCGTGCGGCGCTGCGGCGAGCGCGACCGGCCTCCCGGTCCACCCCGCGTGCCACCGCCGGTGGGCGGCCCGCCGGCACCGGGCGGACGGCCCTGGCCGATTC